>CAZPUT010000011.1:0-25842 GCA_964589845.1 uncultured Candidatus Nitrotoga sp.
TGAGGAACTCATCATACGGAATGTAATGGGAACCATCGCCGGAGAACGTCAAACCTACTGTGCCGTTAAAAATGTTGATGTAACTGATTGTTCTGCAAGCCTATGCTGAGCAGTCACAAAAAAGGAATATTTTGTATAAGAAATATTGGGTCGCCGCCTGTTACAGCACAAACGCAAAACCATGCAAAGTTCAGCAATATTGCCCGGCAGCATAACCAGATGACCATGCCCACTGAAAGTTGTAGCCGCCCAGTTGACCTGTTACATCTACCACTTCACCGATAAAATACAGACCGTTCACCTCATTGGCTTCCATGGTTTTAGACGATAAGGCATGGGTGTCAACACCACCGCAGGTAACTTCTGCCTTGGTATAGCCCAATGTGCCGCTAGGCGTAATTTGCCAATCATGCAATTTGGCGGCAAGCACTGCGATTTCCTTATCCGAATATCGGTTAATTGGCTTATTACTTGAAAGATTATTTCCGTCCAAGTGAGCGCACCATGTTTCAATAAATCGCTTGGGTAAATATTGTGCAAAAAAGTTGCTTAGCAACATGCGACTGTCTCGCTGCTGCGCGAACAATTGCAGTGTGTCATGATCTGGCAGCAAATTAATGTGCAGCGGCTGGCCCGGCTCCCAATAAGATGAGATCTGCAAGATGGCGGGGCCACTGAGGCCGCGATGAGTAAAAAGGAGATTTTCGCGAAAAACTTGTTCACCATAACTTACCGCCGCATCCACGGAAATTCCGGCGAGATCAACATAAGGTGCCCAATCATCCGGATGAAAGCTCAATGGCACCAACCCTGGCTTGAGTTTGGTCATGGGAATGTCGAATTGCTGCGCGAGTTGGTAACCAAACGGTGTTGCACCAATCTTGGGAATAGACAGGCCACCGCTGGCAATCACCAAGGACTGCGAGCGAAATGTGCCATGACTGGTATCGCAACTAAATCGTTCGGCTGAGGGATTTGCATTGCTTCTCACTTCTGGCCCCTCTCCTGCTTGCGGAAGAGGGGGGTTGAAGCGCTCAATCTTGTGCACTTCGCAAGACATAAGCCAACGCACTCCTGCTGCATCGCATTCGTTTTTCAGCATCGTAATAATGGCTGCCGATCCTTCGTTACAAAACAGTTGCCCGAGTTTTTTTTCATGGTAACCGATGCCTTGCTGGTTAAGCCATGTGATGAAATGCTGGGGGGTGTAGCGAGCCAATGCGGAGCGACAGAAATGCGGATTGCCGGATAAGTAATTTTCCGGCTTGGCGTACAAATTGGTGAAGTTGCAGCGGCCGCCACCAGAGATGCGGATTTTCTCCGCCAATTTTTTAGAATGATCAAGCAACTGCACAGAGCGCCCTCGACGCGCAGCCTCGATGGCGCACATCATGCCAGCCGCGCCGGCACCGATGATCAACACATCCACATTGGCGCTCATCACAACAGACAACTAGCCGCTTTCAACAGCCTGTCAGCTTGGACATGCTTCTAATATTATGTATCACGGCTGCACCCCCAAAAGCTCTAATTGTTTCCACATACATGCGCCCTTGCTGGCTTTATCGATATCGGCCAACTGCTGCGCATGCTGCGCCAACTCATCATCGTTAGCAGGCAACACACGCAATTCCAAGCGCGACAAATCTGCAAAAACCAAGGTCGGCTCTTCTTCCTGTTCATTGCTCCCATCATCCAGCAAACTTTTCTGCCCGCGCGTCATGGACAGATAAACCTCCGCCAACAGCTCGGTATCCAATAGTGCGCCATGCAAGGTGCGGTGAGAATTGTCGATCTGATAACGGTCACACAAAGCGTTCAGATTGTTTTTCTTGCCGGGATGCAACTCCTTGGCCAGCTTCAGTGTGTCAATGACGCTCGCACAATAGTTATTCAACCCAGGCAGTCCGGTCAGTTCCAGTTCCTTGTTGAGGAACCCGACATCAAACGGCGCATTGTGAATAATGAGTTCCGCACCGCGGATAAACTCAAGCAGCGCTGGTGCAATCTCAGCAAATTTCGGTTCGTCTTGTAGACGCTCCAGCGTCAGGCCATGCACCTCGGCCGCTCCCGCATCAATCTCGCGTTCCGGGTTGAGATAGCGGTGAAAACGTCGATCAGAAACTTTGCGGTTGCATAACTCGATAGCCGCCAGTTCAATGATGCGGTGGCCTTTCCCTGGATCCAGGCCGGTGGTTTCGGTATCCAACACGATTTGTCTCATTTCATGCTTTCATTCAATAGTTGCTCAATACCGCGATTGGCCAATTCATCGGCACGCTCATTTCCATCATGCCCGGCATGTCCTTTTATCCACACCCACTGAACATGATGTTTGCTTGCCAGCGCGTCCAGCGTGCGCCACAAATCCTCATTTTTAACCGGCTTCTTGTCGGCAGTCTTCCAGCCACGCAGCTTCCAGTTATGCACCCAGACACTAATGCCTTGCTGCACATACTTTGAGTCGGTATGCAGGATCACCCGGCATGGCCGCTTCAATGCCTCCAGCGCGCGGATTGCGGCCAGCAGCTCCATTCGATTGTTGGTTGTATGCGCTTCGCCACCACATAGCTCGCGCTCTTTGCCCATAATTTGCAACAGCGCGCCCCAGCCGCCCACGCCGGGGTTCCCCTTGCAAGCCCCGTCGGTATAAATTTCTACTATATCTTCACTTACTGCCACGAGTTCGCTCATTCAGATTCCGTTTTTGTACACTGCGATATTTCCCTATTCAGCTTAGGCGCTGCCGGTATCAGCGTGCTAACCAGTCGCTCGTTCCATTTTGGCTTGATCAGGTTCATTCCCGGCACATGCTTAATCGCCTGCAAAAAATATACCCCGCCCCACACTGCCCACCAGCGGTCGCCCGCTGGCTCCATAAAATTAAAGCGGTTAAGCCAATTCGGATTCGTGAGCGGAGGTGCGTAACAGGCAAAACGCCCCGTTACCACCTCAAATCCCAGCAATGCCAGCCAATCCTTCAATCGCGACAAAGCTATAAAATCGCCCCGCCACGGGAAATTTGTCTGCGAACCCAATACACGCCGAGCCCCCCACAGGCTACGCGGATTGAAGCCGCTGATGATGACATTTCCCTCCGGCCTTAACACACGCTCAACCTCACGTAATATTTGATGAGGATGGGCATTGAATTCCAGTACATGTGGCAGAAGCACCAAATCCAAGCTACTGCACCCGAATGGTAATTCATTCATATCCAGCCGTACTTGCACCCCGGTCTCGTTCCCCACTATGGCGCGCAGCGGCATACGGCTGGCACGCAGAAAATCATGCTCGGGCAGCCCGAGTTGCACGGTATTGAAGCCGAAAATATCAGTCACACTGTGATCAAACAATGCCTGCTCACACTCCAGCAAGTATTTCCCCGTAGGCGTGGCGAACCAATCATTCAACGTATTTGTAGTTGACATGCAATACTCTTTCACTCGAGTATAGCCAAATAATAAACGGACATATCCATGCTAAATATTATTCCCATCCCTGCATTCAAGGACAACTACATCTGGCTGCTGCATGACCACCAACATGTAGTAGTGGTCGACCCGGGTGACGCCGCGCCGGTGCTGGATTACCTCAATCTACACAAGCTCAAACTCGCCGCAATCCTGTGTACACACCATCACAACGATCACGTCGGTGGCGTCTGCAAACTTGTTGAATTATACAACGTGCCCGTGTATGGCCCACAGCTTGAAAACATTTCCTGCGTCAGTCATATGCTCGGCGAAGGAGATGTAATTGAAATCTCGGAATTAAAAATAAAACTGAGTGTTATTGATATCCCAGGTCATACCCACGGGCATATTGCCTATCTGGGTGCCGGCGGCGTATTTTGCGGCGACACCCTCTTCGGTTGTGGCTGCGGCAGGTTATTTGAAGGAACGGCTGCACAATTGTTCCATTCCCTGCAACGGCTGGCAAACTTGCCCGATGAAATAAAAGTGTATTGCGGACATGAGTACACCGAGGCCAATATCCGCTTCGCACTAGTCTGCGAACCCGACAATGCCCGGCTCAAACAACGTCAAGCAGATGTGCAGGCGTTACGCGCTGCCGGGTATCCAACGTTACCCTCAACTATTGCTTTGGAAAAAGCCACCAACCCTTTTTTACGCTGCGCTGAGCCAAGCGTCATCGCCACCACATTGAGCATGACACAAATAAAAGAGACCGACGAAACCAGCATCTTTACTGCTCTGCGCACATGGAAAAATAATTTCTGAAACTATTTTAGATTGCGATAAAGCCCTTTCTGGTTTATCCTGCGCGACCTTCGGAGAGGTGGATGAGCGGTTTAAGTCGCACGCCTGGAAAGCGTGTTTAGGATAATATCTTAACGCGGGTTCGAATCCCGCCCTCTCCGCCATCAATACGTCATAAAACTGCATATCCATTAGGTTTTATGTGTTCTGTTTTAATCGGTCTTACCGTAGGTGACCTTCCCCCGGTTTTTCGTCTTCCAAGAGGCGAGTTTCATGCTACCAGTTTTTCCTGTTGCTGAGCGCTGATCCAGTTATTCAAGAATTGTATCGGTGATTTGTAACCCAGTGTCGAGTGCAGACGTCTCCGGTTGTAAAATATCTCGATGTATTCAAACGTCATGGCTATCCCCTCGTCCCGTGTTTCGAAGCGTTCACCGTACACTCGTTCGTTTTTAAAGCCACCGAACCAGCTTTCGGTCGGGGCGTTATCCCAGCAGTTGCCCTTGCGGCTCATGGAACAAATCATGCCGTACACCTTCAGCTTGGCCTGAAATACGAGGCTGGCATATTGGCTGCCTCGATCCGAATGATGTATCAGCCCAGCCGCCGGTTTGCGACGGAACCGCGCCATAGTCAGCGCATCGGTCACAATGTCCGCCGTCATGCGCGGCTTCAGTGACCAGCCGACCACTTCACGATTGAACAGGTCGAGCACAATCGCCAGATACAGCCAGCCTTCATCCGTCCACAAGTAGGTGATGTCGGATGTCCAAACTTGATTCGGCGCATCTGGTGTGAAGTTTCGATTCAGCAGGTTCGGGGCAATCGGCAGATTATGCTTGGAGTCCGTCGTGACCTTGAAGCGCCGCTTATGCTTTGCCTTGATGCCGTTCTCCTGCATCAGCCGTTCTACCCGTTCCTTGCTGGCCGGGAATCCGCGCAGCCTGAGCTCCCTGACCATGCGAGGACTGCCGTACGCGCCCTTGAATTCGACATGGATGGCTTGAATCAACGTCAGCATCTGCGCATCCGTCAGACGTTTCCGTTGCGGGTTGCCCCCACTCTTCCATGACCGGTAGCCGCTCTCGCTGACATCCAGTACCGCACACATCTCGTCCAGACCAAAGTTACGGCGCTGCGCGTCAATCCAGGCGTACCTCACAGTGCTTCTCTCGCTTGACCGCCAACTCCCTAAACTCTGCGGTGTATTCCTGTTTCGGTATCTTCTTCATTGTCTTCCTTTCAAAAGTAACGTTAATTTTACGTCACCATTGGAAGACTATTTTTCGGGGGAAGCTCAGTAAATTTAAACATTGGTTTCTGTTGAATTGAGTACAAGCGCGATATAGCGTTCGGCTGGTATCATTACGGTGTTGGGCTAGATGCCGTCACTATGGTGAGTTATTACTGTGGCTTTGGGGCTTTGCCTGAAAATTAAACATGAGGAGAGTAGCATTAAGATATTGATAATATTTGGTATGTTGAGCATATTGGCATTGCTGATAGCAAGCCAGCTGGCACGTGCGGGCGAGTTGCCGAAAATTGGAGAAGCTGCACCGAATTTCAATTTACCCGACCAGAATGGAAAGTTTTTTACGTTGGCGGATTTTCACGGCAAGTGGTTAGTGCTGTATTTTTACCCAAAGGATGATACGCCAGGCTGCACTGAGCAGGCATGCAACTTTCGTGACGATCTGAATCAATTAACTGGACTCGGTGCTCAGGTGGTAGGTATCAGCGTGGACGATAGCAAGAGCCATGCCGATTTTGCCAAGAAATACTCTCTTCCCTTTCCGCTGCTGGCGGACAAGAACGCCGAGGTGACCACGCGTTATGCCGTGTTGCGGAATCTTGGGATATTCAAGGTGGCGCGTCGATATACTTTTTTGATTAACCCGCAAGGTAAAATCAGCAAGGTGTATGACAAGGTAGAAACGTCGCGTCATTCGAAAGAAATTATCGAGGATTTGAATAAATTATTGGCTGCTGGAAAGGGATGAGAAATCCCGTCAGCAATATTCTGGCTGCGACGTTATTCGTTCCAGTCGTAATTCAATCGCGGTTGCCGAACCTCGTTGTGTGGCGCTCATATTTTTTTCTGTTGCGCTATGGCCGGTGCGTTCTTCGTTTATCTATCAATCCTTTCTCGCTATTCAAAAATATAATATCTGATGCCATACATTACTCTTGATAAGGCCGCGCTTGCTTACGGCCATGTACCACTGCTTGATCATGTTAATTTCCAACTGGACGAAGGTGAGCGCGTCGGCATGATCGGGCGCAACGGCGGCGGTAAGTCCAGTATGTTAAAAGTACTGGCCGGACAGGCTGTGTTAGATGATGGCCTGGTATGGCGTGCACCCGGTGTGCGCATCTGTTATGTGAGTCAGGAACCAGAATTAAATGTTGAAGCGACTGTGTTTGACGAAGTTGCGCGCGGGCTGGGTGAGCTACAACAAATTATTACCGATTACCATCATCTGTCGCATCAACTTGCCGAACCGGATGCCGATTACGAAAGTTTGCTGGAGGCAATGCAACCTCTGCAAACAATGCTTGAAGCGCAAAATGGCTGGGCGGTGCAGGCGCGTATTGAGACCGCCATCCAGCGTCTGGAGCTGAATGCCGATAGTCGTGTGGGTGATCTCTCCGGGGGCGTGCGTAAGCGCGTGGCACTGGCGCAGGCGTTGGTGGCTGAGCCGGATGTATTGATCCTGGATGAGCCCACCAACCATCTTGATTTCTCATCCATTGAATGGTTGGAAGGCTTGCTTAACAACTTTCGCGGCAGCGTGTTGTTCGTGACCCACGATCGGTATTTTTTGGATAACGTTGCTACCCGTATAGTCGAATTAGATCGCGGTAATCTTGCCAGTTTCCCCGGTAATTTTGCTGCTTACCTGCGTTTCAAGGAGCAGATGTTGCAGGACGAAACGGTGCTCAACGCCAAGTTCGATAAGGTGCTGGCGCAGGAAGAGGTATGGATACGTCAGGGCATCAAAGCGCGAGGTGTGCGCAATGAAGGGCGTGTGCGGCGGCTGGAACAGTTGCGGCGCGAGCGCAGTGCGCGGCGTGAGCGTGTGGGTAAAGTTGAAATGAGTCTGGAGGCGGGCGACCGATCCGGCAAGTTGGTGGCGGAACTGTCGCACATCAGCAAATCATTCGGTGACAGGCAAATCATTAAAGATTTTTCTTGCCGCATTCAGCGCGGCGACAAGATTGGTCTGTTAGGGCCAAACGGCTCTGGCAAAAGCACGCTGCTCAAAATCATCTTGGGCGAACTAGCCCCAGATAGCGGCAAGGTGCATCTGGGTACCAAGTTGGCCGTGGCGTATTTCGATCAATTGCGTGCGCAATTGAATGAAGAGGCCACGCTGGCCGATACCATCAGCCAGGGCGCTGACTTCATTGAAATTGGGGGCGTGCGCAAGCACATCATTAGCTATCTCGGCGATTTTTTATTCGCGCCGGAACGTGCCCGCTCACCGGTAAAAAGTTTGTCCGGCGGCGAGCGCAACCGCTTGCTGCTGGCGCGTCTGTTTAGCCGCCCGGCTAATGTGCTGGTGCTGGATGAGCCGACCAATGACCTCGATATTGAGACTATGGAGTTGCTGGAAGATTTGCTCGCTGATTACGATGGCACGCTGTTTTTGGTTAGCCATGATCGAGCTTTCCTCGACAATGTGGTGACTCAGGTCATCGCTTTCGAGGGTGATGGCAAATTGATGGAATACGTTGGTGGCTATGAAGACTGGGTGCGCGTAAAGAAACAGCAAGCCGTGCAGCGAGCGCCCGTAAGTGTAGCTGTACCGGCCAAGCCATCGCCGCAGACTGAAGCTCAATCCAAACCGGTCACCAAATTGAGCTTCAAAGAAGCGCGTGAGCTAGAGCAGATTCCACAGAAAATTGCGTCCCTGGAACAAGAGCAGGAAGAACTTGCTGCCACGTTGGGCGCGGGTAATCTCTACCGTGACAATCCCACCCACGCCAAACTGCTACAGGAACGCACCGCTATTATCGAGGATGAGTTGTTGCAATTGATGGCGCGTTGGGAAGAGTTGGAGAGCCGATAAAGGATAAAGTTTATCGGCAACATCGCCTATTCAAAACATCCTGAGGCAAACCCACTTACTTGTTTACTATCCGAAAAATTCTTTAACCTTATCCATCCAGGATTTTGCGCGTGGGCTGTGGCGTGCGCTATCTTCTTCATTTATTTGCTCGAATTCGCGTAGTAATTCCTTTTGCCGATCAGTGAGTTTGGCCGGGGTTTCTACCATTACGTGGCAGTGCAGGTCGCCAAAAGTTGAACTGCGTACCCCTTTGATTCCCTTGCCGCGAAGACGGAAGACTTTGCCAGATTGCGTTTCGGCTGGAATCTTGATGCGCGCGGAACCATCCAGCGTGGGGATTTCGATTTCGCCACCCAGCGCCGCAACAACAAAGCTGATCGGCATTTCGCAATGCAGGTCGTTGTGGTCACGCTGGAATACCGTGTGCGGCGTGATGCGGATGACCACATACAAGTCGCCGGGCGGGCCGCCGTTGCTGCCAAGCTCTCCTTCGCCGGATAGACGGATGCGGTCATCGTTATCAACCCCGACCGGAATTTTTATGGATAGTGTCTTGTGCTGCTTGATGCGACCTGTGCCGTGGCAAGAACCGCACGGCGATATTATGGATTTGCCGCTGCCATGGCAGCGCGGACAGGTTTGCTGGATAGAAAAGAATCCTCCCTGCTGCATGCGTACTTGCCCATGTCCGCCGCAGGTGGTGCAGGTTGTCGTGCTCGTTCCTGACTTGGCACCGCTGCCGTGACAGGTATCGCACTTGGTCATGGTCGGTATGCGAATTTGCGTTTCGGTACCGCGTGCAGCTTGTTCCAACGTGATTTCCAAATTGTAGCTAAGGTCGGCGCCACGGTGCATTTGATTGTTTGCACGTGAGCCTGCCCCGCTCATTCCAGCACCAAAGATATCGCCAAAGATATCGCCAAAATGGGAGCCGCCTGAACCGCCACTGAATCCTCCCGAGCCGCCCATGCCGGCATCGGCAGCAGCGTGTCCATACTGGTCGTAGCCGGCGCGTTTCTGCGAATCGGAGAGTGTCTCGTACGCCTCTTTGGCTTCCTTGAAGTGCTCTTCAGCTTTGGGATTGTCCGGATTACGGTCAGGATGGTGCTTCATTGCCAGCTTGCGATAAGATTTTTTTATGTCTTCATCTGACGCGTCACGGTTGACGCCTAATACTTCGTAATAGTCACGTTTTTTCATTTTTGCATGAAGCGAAAAGGGGTTAGGGAGTTAATGAATCAAGATTTATGTAGTGGGTCTCTTGTTGAGGTCATTAGCTTAATAAACAGTGAACCAATAACAGCGATAACCAAGGGTGGAGATCGCTGTATCAGGCCGAATTAATCATACTTTTTTGAAAGGGAAAATATTTAGATTACTTTTTTTCGTCTTTTGGTTTCTCGTCTTTTGGTTTCTCGTCTTTTGGTTTCTCGTCTTTTACTTCAGTGAACTCGGCATCTACGACATCACCGTCATCTTTTTTGCCGTCAGTGTGTGCACCAGATTCACCAGGCTGGTGAGACTGGCTGGCTTCAGCGGCGTGCATCTTTTCCGACAGTTTGTGCGCAGCGGTGGAGAGTGCTTCAGATTTGGCGTCAATAATTTCCTTGTCGTCACCTTTCACTACATCTTGAGCTTCTTTCAAAGCGGATTCTACCGCAGCTTTTTCATCTGCACTCAGTTGCTCGCCATATTCCTTCATGGACTTCTGCGTGGAGTGAATTAATCCATCCAGCTGATTACGCGATGTAACCAATTCGACTGCTTTGCGGTCGTCGTCGGCATATGTTTCAGCATCCTGTACCATTTTTTGAATTTCAGCTTCGGACAAACCGGAATTGGCCTTGATGGTTATCTTGGATTCCTTACCGGTAGCTTTGTCTTTTGCGCCTACATGCAGGATTCCGTTAGCATCAATGTCGAATGTCACTTCAATTTGCGGCATGCCTCGCGGTGACGGCGGAATGTCGGAGAGGTTGAACTGTCCCAGGCTCTTATTTCCAGAAACAATTTCACGTTCACCTTGCAGTACGTGGATGGTCACTGCACTCTGATTGTCATCGGCAGTAGAAAATACTTGTGAGGCCTTGGTTGGGATGGTGGTATTTTTCTTGATTAGTTTGGTCATCACGCCGCCCAAGGTTTCAATACCCAGGCTGAGCGGGGTTACATCCAGCAGCAGAACGTCTTTAACTTCACCTTGCAGCACGCCACCCTGAATGGCCGCACCCACTGCCACTGCTTCATCTGGATTGACGTCGCGACGCGCTTCCTTGCCGAAGAATTCCTTGACTTTTTTCTGCACCATCGGCATCCGTGTTTGCCCACCCACCAGAATCACGTCGGCGATGTCGGCATTGGAAACGCCCGCATCTTTCATGGCAATCTTGCATGGGCCGATAGTGCGCGCGACCAATTCCTCTACCAGACTTTCAAGCTTGGCGCGGGTAATTTTGATGGCCAGATGTTTCGGGCCGCTGGCGTCTGCCGTGATGTACGGTAGGTTCACTTCAGTTTGCTGAGCGGAAGACAATTCAATTTTGGCTTTTTCAGCTGCGTCTTTCAGGCGTTGCAGAGCCAACATATCCTTCTTCAGGTCGATGCCGCTTTCTTTCTTGAATTCGTCTACCAGGAATTCAATTACGCGCATGTCGAAATCTTCGCCGCCGAGGAAGGTGTCGCCGTTGGTGGACAACACTTCAAACTGGTGTTCACCGTCAATTTCAGCGATGTCGATAATGGAAATATCGAAAGTGCCGCCGCCTAAGTCATATACCGCGATTTTGCGGTCGCCTTCCTGCTTATCCATACCAAATGCCAGCGCAGCTGCAGTAGGTTCATTAATGATGCGCTTTACTTCCAGACCGGCAATGCGGCCAGCGTCCTTGGTGGCCTGGCGTTGACTATCGTTGAAGTAGGCAGGCACTGTGATGACAGCCTCAGTGACCGACTCACCCAGATAATCCTCGGCGGTTTTTTTCATTTTCATGAGCACTTGTGCGGAAATTTCCGGAATGGAAATGTCCTTGTCACGAACCTTGACCCATGCATCACCGTTCTTGGCCTTGACGATGGCATAGGGCACCATACCCATGTCCTTCTGCACCATAGGCTCTTCAAAACGGCGTCCGATCAGCCGCTTTACACCGTATAGCGTATTGGTTGGATTGGTTACCGCTTGCCGTTTGGCCGGCGCGCCAATCAGCACTTCGCCGTCTTCCATGTAAGCGATGATGGAAGGCGTGGTGCGCGTACCCTCGGCGTTCTCAATCACCTTGGGTTTGCCGTTTTCCATGACAGCAACGCACGAGTTCGTGGTGCCCAAGTCAATACCAATAATCTTGCCCATGATGTTTCCTTTTAGTTTTAATGTTGAAAGTTCTTGCTGCCTGTACTCCGTTAATCTGTGGGCAGCAGATGTGTATTTCAAGTGTTACGATAATTTTTCGCAAAACTTCGCGAAAATGCAATCAAAAAACAGCTGACTGCTGCCTGGTTATAAGGGTGCTAACCCTTCGTCTTGGCCACCATCACCAATGCAGGACGTAACACCCGGTCGTGCAGTTGATAGCCTTTCTGCATTACGCTCACTACCGTGTTGGTTTCTTGCTCACTGTCGACCATGCTGATGGCCTGGTGTTTGTGGGCGTCGAATTTTTCGCCGAGCGGATTGATCTCTGTAATGTTGAATTTAGTGAATACAGCAATGAGCTGCTTGAGAGTGAGTTCCATGCCGCTCTTGAAACTTTCTACTGTGGCGGTTTCAACAGCTAATCCTGCTTCCAGGCTGTCCTTCACCATCAGCATTTCATTGGAGAAATGCTCCACGGCCAATTTCCTTGCCTTACTAACGTCTTCTTGCGCGCGACGACGAATATTCTCGCCTTCTGCCTTGGCGTACATCCAGGCGTCATAGTGTTCCTGTGCCTTGCGCTCAGCTTGTTGCAGCACCTCCTCAATGCTGGGCATAACCCCTGGGTTGAGCGTATCGTCAGCTTGGGTAGTCTGTTCAGGCGGTTGGGATGAGGATTCGGTGGGTTCCATCTGCTTCTCCAAAATGATTTCTTTAAAAATGTGTAGCGTAGAAATGGGGTCGACTTTTTTGATTTCAAGAGCATTGCGCAATATTATTTTTTTCACGTGAGATAATACGATTTTGCGGACGTTGATCGCAAGTTCGATCCTACTTTTGTTGCTGTGACCCTCCATAAAAACTATCACTGGCGCATCGCCGGCTTTTATTTCTTTTACTTCGCTTTTGTGGGCATGTTTGCGCCGTACTGGAGTTTGTATCTGAAATCCATTCATTTCAATGCAATGCAAATTGCCGTTTTAATGTCGGTGCAGCCTGTGATGCGGATGCTGTCTCCCACGCTATGGGGGTGGCTGGCCGACCATACCGGCAAGCGTTTGCTGGTAGTGCAACTGGCGGCGCTGTGTAGTGTCATCAGTTACTTGGGCGTGTTCTTCACGACTGACTTCGTCGGCTTGTTGCTGGTGATGATGGCGATGAGCTTTTTCTGGAGTGCTTCCATGCCCTTGGTGGAAGCGACTACGATGACCTATCTGGGTAAGCACACTGCGCGCTATGGCCGTATTCGTTCCTGGGGTTCGGTTGGTTTTATTGTGGCAGTATTGGGGCTGGGCTATGTGTTTGATTCAATCGCCATCGCCTGGATATTGTGGGTAGGCGTGGCGATCAAGCTAGGCATTTTGCTGTTCGCGCGTCAGATCCCGCCCACCGAAGTGTTGGCGCACCATACCGACAGCCAGCCCATCCTGCGTTTGGTATTGCAGCCGCAAGTGCTGGTGTTGTTTGGCGCATGCTTTCTGATGGCTGTGGCGCATGGGCCTCTTTATATTTTCTACTCGATTTATCTGGTGGAGAATGACTATTCAACAAGCGCGGTTGGTTGGCTGTGGGCGCTGGGTGTAATCTGCGAGATTGCGGTGTTTTTCGCCATGCCGTGGCTAATGTTGCGTTTCACATTGCCGATAATCATGATTGTAAGTTTTGCTTGTGCAGTGCTACGTTTCTTGTTGATAGGCTGGGGGGTGAGTTCGCTGTCGTTGTTGCTGTTTGCGCAAGTATTGCATGCCGCCACTTTTGGTGCTTTTCATGCAGTGGCGATGGCGCTGGTACACCAGTTTTTTCGCGGGCGGCATCAGTCCAAGGGGCAGGCGCTGTTTGGCAGCATTACTTACGGTGCGGGCGGTATGGTTGGTGGATTGTTGAGTGGCCCGCTGTGGGAACACTGGGGTGCAAGCGTGATGTACTCATTTAGCGCCATGGCGGCGCTGCTTGGGTTATTGTTGATATTATGGAAATTGAGAATAGTGGTGTTGCCTGGAAGTCAGTCGGACTCCACTGTTTAACTTGCGTCAAGGTTTGCAGCCATGCTCTGCATCGTGACTGATTCAGAATTTCAGCAGCTTAGTCCTATTCCTCGTTGGAAATACGGCCCGGCTTCAGACTTGTTTCATATTAGACAAGCTTTCCCCTTGATTTATTTCGATGTTGCGGTATGCTCCGCTTAGTAGTTTCCGTTATGGAGAAGATATGTGCAAAAAACTGATTATGCTGGTGTTGCTGCTAGCACCTGCACTAGTAGTGCAGGCCGCGCCCGATAAAGCAATTACCCAAAAACAGGTTGACGATCTAACTAGCACGGTGCTGAAGCACACTTCTTCGCCTAAACTGAATTCATCGATTGCCCTGATTTACGACGAACAGGAGCAACGTCCCCTATATAGCAAGAATGCGAATGCCGTCGTACCGATTGCGTCCATAACTAAACTAATGACTGCGATGGTGGTGTTGGACGCAGAGTTGCCGTTGGAAGAAAAAATTACCATCAGTGTGTTTGATTTTGATATTCTCAAAAACAGTCATTCGCGTATGCGCATTGGCATGACGCTGACGCGTGGCGAATTGCTCAATTTGGCGCTAATGTCTTCAGAGAATCGTGCGGCGGCTGCATTGGCGCGCACTTATCCGGGTGGTACCAATGCCGCCGTGGCGATGATGAATGCAAAGGCGCTCGAGCTGGGCATGTTGAAAACCCATTTCCGTGATGCGACTGGTTTGAACAGTGGCAATACTTCCACTGCACAGGACTTGGTAAAAATGTTGATTGAAGCACGACAATATAATCTCATCCATAAGTACAGCACTACGGCGTCACATTGGGTTACGGCACCTGGGTTTCCCCCGCTGCATTTTGGAAATACCAATCCGTTGGTGAAAAATGCGTCTTGGAATATCGGTGTGAGTAAAACTGGCTACATCAATGAAGCGGGGCGCTGTTTAGTAATGCATGCTCATATTATGCACCGGCCGGTGATCATCGTGTTATTGGATTCACAAGGGAAAAATACGCGCGTTGGTGATGCCAACCGCGTAAAGAAATGGATGGAAAGTTCCGCTACGCGGGGACGGTATACGCGGCGCGGTTAACCTTCTTTGTGCGTGAATAAAATTTCATCAGATTTGACTTAGCAATTTTATAGCTGCAATTTTATCCCGCTGCCACGTAATTCAATTCCGAGACCGTAACTGTCAAGTCCCTTTGGGACATTCGCTACTAGCCTGCTATGTGGCTATTGTGCTGTCGTCGACCAGGCGTAGTGCTTCCTCAATGTCCACTGCCACCACATGCGATACGCCGCGTTCCTGCATGGTTACGCCTACCAGTTGCTGCGCCAGCTCCATGGTGATCTTGTTGTGGCTGATGAAGATGAATTGGGTGTGCTGTGCCATTTTCTGGATCAGCTTGCACAATCGTTCGGTGTTGGTGTCATCCAGTGGTGCATCGACCTCGTCCAACAGGCAGAAAGGAGCGGGGTTAAGCTGGAACAACGAGAACACCAGCGCAATCGCAGTTAATGCTTTTTCGCCGCCAGATAGCAAGTGAATTGAGGCATTTTTTTTGCCTGGTGGTTGTGCCATCACCTGCACGCCGCTATCCAGTATTTCATCGCCAGTTAGCACCAGGCGCGCCTCGCCACCGCCAAACAGCACTGGGAACATTTCTGCCAGATGGCGATTTACTTCATTGTAAGTGGTCATCAATAAGTCACGCGATTCCTTGTCAATGCGGCGTATTGCCGCTTTCAGCGTGTCCATTGCTTCGGTCAAATCTTTCGCTTGAGCATCCAGATATGTTTTGCGTTCCTGCGCCGTATGCAATTCCTCGAGTGCCGCCAGATTCACCGAGCCCAGCCCAGATATGTCGCTGTTCAGGCGATTTAATTCGTTCTGTAACGCATTCAGCTTGATATTGCCGCTTTCCAATAGGGAGAGCAGTGTTGTTTCATCCACATCTTGCAATTGCTCTGCCCATTGTTCATATTGCAGACGTGCTTCCTGTTCCTTGAGCGACAACTCGCTGAGTTTTTCACGCAGTGGATGTAATTTTTGTTCGCAGGACAGGCGCTCTTGTTCCAGTTTGTTCAGATTGTTGGTGGTTTGTTCCAGTATATTGCGTGTTTCGGCCAGCGCCTGTTCACGCGTCTGACGCTGTTGCAGGGCCTCCTGCAATTGTTGCTTGCTAGTGCCATCTTCTATATGGTCTAACTCAGTATGGTTTTGTATTAAAGTTTGTTCCAACTGCGTCAGCGTTAACCCGATCTGACTGATATTGTGTTTTAGATCGGCAATTTTTTCCGTGCAAGTCTTGACATAAAAACGAGCTTCCTGCAATTCGTGCTGCGTTTTTTGTGAGCGTTCGCGCTGTAGGCGCAGCGTAGATTCCTGCGTGGCAGCTTGCAGCCTCACCTGCTCAACGTCTATCTGCTGAGTCGCAATGCTTACACGCAGAATATCCATGCGCTCAGCGATTCCCTGCTGCTGGTATTGCTCTTCAGTAGATTGTTCGGCCAGTTCCTGCAATTCGCGCGCGATCTGCGCGGCGCGCTCGTGGCTGCGTTCGTTGGCTTGGGTTAATTTTAGAATCTGTACCTGTATTCCATGTTGGCGCTGTTGCAATTCGCTGTCTGCCGTGCGCAAGAGCGCGATGCGGCTCTCGATAGCGTGATAGGTTTCCTCTGCCAGCGCTGCCTGGCGTTTGCCATGATCCAATGACTCCGCCTGTTGCTGGGCTGCCTCCTGCAAACGCTCAATTTCACGTTGCCGCGCCAGCAGGCCATGCACTTGGTTATCCGGAGCATGGAACAGCACGCTATGCGCGCCAATCAGGTGTCCCTGCGGCGTCACTAACCAGGCGCCGGCAGGCAATCGTTCACGCAAGCTCAATCCTAGTGCCAGCGTTTCCGTGACATACACACCAGACAACCAGTCCGTCACCACGGGCGCAGTTTGTGGATCCTGGTAACTTACGAACTGCGCCAACAGGGTCAGACCAATATCTTGTTGGGCTTTAATATTTTGCGCTCCGTCCGCTGTGAATACAGCCAGCCTGGCCGGTGGCGCATCGCTCCAACGCGCAGCATTGTCCAAGTGGGGCAGGGCTAGCGCATTGAGCCGTTCGCGCAAAACGGCTTCCAGCGCATCTTCCCAGCCTGCCTCAATGCTGATGGATTGCCACAGGCGCGGCAGTTGGTCCAATTGGTGTTCGGTTAACCACGGTTTTAGATTCTTGTCGTTATCGACCTGTTTCTGAAGCTGTTGCAACGCGGAAAGTCTCGCCTCCACCTGCGACAGTTGCCGTTCCAGTTCCTGCATTGCGATGCGCTGGTCGCGCCGTGCCGTATCAGCCCCCGGTAATTGCGCCTGAAGCTCGGTCAACTGCTGCTGTTGCGCGCTGCGTTCCATCTCCATCTCGACGAATAAAGACTGCGTTTCTGCCAGCGCTGCGTTATCCACCTGCGGCAGGTTGTCCCGTTCCAGCAGCAAACGCGAGCGACGCGATTCCAGTTGTTGCACATTGCGTTGGATATGTTCGCGTTGCGTATCGGCCAGTTGCAGTTGTTGCTGCGAGATCAGCTGTTCGCGTTGCATCGTGTTGTGGCGCTCCAGTTCGTTGCGCGCTGCTTCTTCCGCTTGTGGCAGATGGTGTGCTTCGGAGTTTGCGCGGCTTTCCCAACTCTCAACCCGGATGTCGGCTTCTTGTTGTTGTTGCTGCCAATGTGCCAGTAAAGTCTCCACGCCTTGCAACTGAATGCGCTGCTGCTCGACCTGCAACTTGCTGTTGGTCGTCTGCTGGGTCAAGCGCGCGCGTTGATCGTTGAGGTGGGCAATCTGCTGCTCGAGCCGCGCAATCTCGGCATTGGCGGCATATAGCTCGCCCTGCTTGGCATGCAGCGTATCAGCCTGCGCGTAATGTTCACTGCGCGTGAATTCCAGTTGGCTTTCCATTTCACGCAGACGTGCAGTCTCAGCTTCCAGCTCGTTTTTTGTTTTCTCCATTCCTTGGACAAAACGCCCCCGGCGTGATTCGGCTTCCTGTTTATTTACCAGCCACAGCAATTGTTGCGTGGTGTCGCGCTTCGATTCCAATTCGCGGTAATGCGTGGCTACCGCTGCTTGTTCGGTCAGATGGGTAAGCTGCTTGGTTAACTCCAGCAGGATGTCATCAACGCGTAGCAGGTTGTCATGCGTATCGGCAATGCGAAGTTCAGTTTCGCGGCGGCGGTCGCGGTATTTGGATACGCCCGCAGCCTCCTCCAGAAATATGCGCAGCTCTTCCGGTTTAGCCTCGATGATGCGCGAAATCATGCCCTGTTCGATAATGGCGTAAGCTCGTGCGCCTAGCCCAGTGCCCAGGAAAATGTCAGTTATATCCTTGCGCCGCACATGCTGATTGTTGATGTGGTAACTGGAATCACCGTCGCGCAGCAGCACGCGTTTGATCGAGATTTCGGCGTAGCTTGACCATTGCCCGGCAGCCTTGCCCAAACTGTTATCGAAGATCAGCTCGACGCTGGCGCGCGACACCGGTTTGCGCTTGCCGGAGCCGTTGAAAATGACATCTTGCATGGATTCGCCGCGCAGCGCTGAAGCGCGAGATTCGCCCAGCACCCAACGCAGCGCGTCAATGATGTTCGATTTTCCGCAGCCATTCGGGCCGACAATGCCGACGACTTGCCCGGGTAGAGCAATATGGGTGGGATCAACGAAGGATTTGAATCCAGCGATCTTGATATGAGAAAGACGCAATTTCAATCAGTTGGACATTATAATGCGCTGTATTCTAACTGACCCACAAGGCATATCAAAATGAGCGCTCTGCCCAGCAAAACCGTGGCCAGCAAACTTCTGGAAACTTTCGCCAATCCTAACTCCATGCGCGATTACCACATCCACATGGAAATCCCCGAGTTTACCTGTCTGTGTCCCAAGACCGGTCAGCCCGATTTTGCTACGTTGGTCCTCGATTACATCGCGGATACGACCTGCGTCGAACTAAAAAGTCTCAAGCTCTATACCTGGTCATTCCGCAATGAAGGACATTTCCATGAAGACGTTACCAATCGCATTCTGGATGATTTGGTCGCCGCCATTCAGCCGCGTTTCATGCGTCTTACCGCCAAATTTTACGTTCGTGGCGGCATATTCACCAACATAGTGGCGGAACACCGGAAGCCAGGTTGGCAAGCGCAGCCGCTGGTGGATCTAATGCAGTTTCAGATGCAGTCGAATACGCGAGGCTAGTTGGCAATAGTTCGGGGAACGGGTGCCGCAGCATTAGCTAATTTAATTTAGGAGTAACAGATGGCTGGTCAACCTGAAATTACCAACATGGCTATGTTTTGCGATTTTGAGAACATTGCGTTAGGGGTGCGCGACGCCAAATATGCACAGTTCGACATCAAGAAGGTGCTTGAACGCTTACTGCTCAAGGGCAGCATTGTCGTCAAAAAAGCTTATTGTGACTGGGATCGTTACAAAGAATTCAAGGCGACGATGCATGAAGCGGCATTTGAATTGATCGAGATTCCGCATGTGCGTCAATCAGGAAAAAATTCTGCCGATATCCGCATGGTCGTCGATGCGCTGGATCTTTGCTATACCAAATCTCATGTTGATACCTTCGTCATTATCAGCGGTGACTCGGATTTTTCTCCATTGGTTTCAAAGCTGCGAGAGAACAATAAATATGTGATCGGGATTGGGGTTAAGGACTCGACTTCAGATTTGCTCAGCGCCAATTGCGATGAGTTTATTTTTTATGATGATCTGGTGCGTGAGCAGGAAGCACAGAAAAAACGCGCTGAGAAAAAATCTCCGGCAAAAGCACCTGTCGGCGGCAAGACGAAAAAATCAATATTGAAGACTGAAGATGACAAGCGGCAGGAAGCGCTCGACTTTATTGTCGAAACCATTGAAGCATTGATTGCCGAACGGGGGGAGGAAAAAGTGTGGTATTCCATGGTCAAGCCGACCATGCAGCGCCGTAAGCCGGGCTTTGCTGAATCGGCTTATGGTTATCGTTCCTTCAAAGAATTGGTGGAGGACGCGCAGAAGCACAATCTGCTCATGATGGTGCGTGATGAAAAAACAGGCCAGTACACCATACGTTTGCCAGCGGCGGAGGAATAACAGAGCTATAGGTGAACTAGTCTCAATCTGCGAATTCATCGTATTCCATCTTCCATTCGGGCTATGCTTGTTAAGCTCACATCCGGCGCACGCCGAGGCTATCAAAATAGGTTGGTCATATAAATGAAACCATTTGTTTCTTTCTCAACGTCGTCGCCTGTTAATCTGCGACGCGTGCTGGTACTCAAAAATATCGCCGTGGTCGGTTTGACCTTGGCGGTGCTGGTGGTTGCCAAAGGGATGGGGATGCCGTTGCCATTTGCAGTGATAGGCACCGTGCTGCTGGTTCTCAATATACTTACTTGGGTCCGGTTTAAGCTGCCATGGCCAGTGCAGGAAATTGAGGTGTTCGGGCAGTTGGTGCTGGATGTTCTGTTGCTGAGCACGCTGCTCTATCTGGCTGGGGGCACCACCAATCCGTTTGTGTTGCTGCTATTGTTGCCGCTCACAATAGCAGCAGCCACGCTGTTGGCTGTCTATGCCTGGTTGTTGGCCGCGTTAATCGTGGCCTGTTATACGTTCTTGATGTTCGTTTACATCCCGCTGCCGCATTTTCATATTGACCACGTTGCCCGCCTTGACTCAAGTGCCTGGTTCATGTGGTTCGGGTTCTTGCTGGGCGTGGGGTTGGTCGGCTACTATGTGGTGAAGATGGGCAACACCTTGCGCGAACGTGAGCGCATGCTGGCGGAAGTGCGTGAAAACGCGCTGCGAGATGAACATCTGGTTGCGCTCGGCGCACTGGCAGTGGGGGCAGCGCATGAATTAGGCACGCCGCTGGGCACGATGGCGGTCGTGCTCAAAGAACTCGAGCACCAATATGCGATGCAACCAGAATTGGTGCAAGAGTTGCACTTGTTGCGTGACCAGGTTACGCGTTGTAAAAACACGCTTTCCAACATGCTTTCGTCCACAGAACAAGCGCGTGCAGAAAGTGGTTACAGCATCGCGCTTGATAGTTATTTTGCGGACTTGCTGGCGCAATGGCGCAGCATGCGTCCCTCGGCGCAGGTAAGTTATTGCTGGACGGGCCCATCACCTGCACCGCAGATTGTAGCGGAACAAGTGTTGGGGCAAGTTATCACCAATATTCTCAACAATGCCGCCGATGCTTCGGAGAACAGTGTTGAGGTGGAGGTCAGTTGCGATGCAGATCAATTAAAGATCGAAGTCTCCGACCGTGGGCCAGGCTTGACTCCCTCTGCGGAAACTCATGCCGGAAAATTATTTTTTACCACCAAGGAAAGCGGGCGGGGACTTGGATTATTTCTGGTTAATGCCGCACTGCGCCGATTTGGCGGTGCACTTTCATTGTCGAATCGGGATGGCGGAGGTGTGTGCACTCGCGTGACATTGCCCCTGGCTAGTTTACGTGTGACGAATTCAATATGACTTTACCAGCATTGGAAAATTCGCTTCCGCGCAAGCTGCTGCTGGTGGATGATGACGTCACCTATTGCACGGTCTTGGCGCAGGCCCTTTCCCGGCGCGGATTTGCGGTAAGTGTGGCAAACAATGTGAATGATGCCATTCAAATGATTGCGCAAAATCTGCCCACGCATGCGGTGATTGATCTAAAAATGCCCGGGCCGTCAGGCTTGACGCTGGTGGCATATCTCAAAGAGCATAAGCCTGACGCGCTGATCGTGGTGCTCACCGGTTATTCGAGCATTGCAACCGCCGTGGAGGCAGTGAAGCTGGGCGCGACATACTATCTGGCCAAGCCCGCAGATGCGGATGAAATTGTCGCGGCTTTTGACCATCGGCCAGGCGTTGCTGAAACTGCGATTATGACGAAACCAATGTCAGTGGATCGACTGGAATGGGAGCATCTGCAAAAGGTGCTGGCTGACTGTGGCGGTAACATTTCCGCTGCCGCACGCACACTTAATATGCATCGGCGCACGCTACAACGCAAACTGCAGAAACATCCGGTTCCTGAGCGTGGTGACTAGTTCAGGAAAAGAACAGCAGCCAGTTGTTATTGACTTGCATCAAGACTGGAAAGCCGCTCTGAACCGGTTTAAAATGCAGCTTGGGTACGGGGCACACAGCGAACATTGGAATCAATGCGAGCATAAATCGGATGCAGTGCCCTACGCGCTCCATACTTCGTGCTGAATAACCGAAGATTTTATGCAGTCATCACAAAGTTTTAATAGAGATAAATAATTCATGTCCAATATTGTTATTGCTGCACTATATAAATTTGCCAAACTTCCTGACTACCGCGAGATACAGGTCGGTTTGTTCGATTTTTGCGTTGCGCAAGGAATTAATGGAACAATTTTACTGGCTGCGGAGGGTGTTAACGGAACTGTCGCTGGTACACGCGCAGGGGTGGATGCATTGATGGTTTTCTTGCGAGCTGATGCGCGGTTAGCAGATATCGAACACAAAGAGTCCTATTCTGATGCAATGCCTTTTGACAGAATGAAGGTCCGCCTTAAAAAGGAGATCGTCACGTTAGGAGTGCCAGGCGTGGATCCGAACGAAAAAGTCGGAACCTACGTGGACGCGAAAGACTGGAATGCTCTAATTTCCGATCCGGATGTAGTGTTAATTGATACACGAAATGGCTACGAATACGATATAGGAACTTTCCGAGGTGCAGTTGACCCACACACCACGACATTCCGTCAGTTTCCCGAGTACATCAGCAAAAATCTTGATCCCGCCAAGCATAAAAAAATTGCGATGTTTTGTACCGGCGGAATTCGGTGTGAAAAAGCGAGTTCTTTCATGCTCGGGCAGGGTTTCGAGGAGGTTTACCACCTACAGGGCGGCATCCTCAAGTATCTGGAAAATATTCCTGCTGAAAAGAGCATGTGGGAGGGCGAGTGCTTCGTATTCGACCAGCGAATTTCTGTAGGACAGGATCTGAAAGTAGGGACGCATGATCAATGCTTCGCCTGCCGCCATCCCGTTTCACAGGATGAAAAGGAGTTACCCAGCTATCAAGCTGGCATATCTTGCCTGCATTGCTTTGATACCCTGCCGGAAAAAACACGCGCCCGAGCTGTTGAGCGACAAAAACAGAATGAACTGGCGCTGAAACGAGGCAATTCGCACATCGGAGTGTCGCAAAAAAAGCAAACAGAAACGCAAAGCGAGAGTTGATGCGCTTGAAGAAAATAAACAAAATATATTCTCGACATCGGCGCGCAATTGATGACATCATTCGAAGGTGCCAGTCATTGTGAGATCAATGATTCTGACTTTTAGACTTATTCCCGCAGCGTTAATTAGATTTGCCGCTAGCCACGATTAAAATAACGGAGAGAAATTATGAAGGCATCAACACCCGCTGCGGCGGTTACTAAAGATTTTGAGGATGGTGAAAAGCTTATATCCAGCAAAGATTATGCTAAAGCCCTAAAGTCATTCAAAAAAGCTGCAGACCAGGGACATGCACTGGCGCAAAACTATATGGGGCTTATATACGCAAAAGGCCTGGGCGTTACACAGGATTTTCAGAATGCTGAGCCTTGGTTTCGCAAGTCAGCAGAGCAGGGAGAGCCATTGGCCCAAAATAATCTTGGGCTCATGTATGCCAAAGGCGAAGGTGTTGCACAGGATTATCAGCAGGCTGTGTTCTGGTTGCTCAAAGCAGCAGAGCAGGGAAATTCAGAGGCACAATATAATCTGGGGTTTATGTACGCAAAAGGTCAAGGCGTCAAACAGGACGACCAGCAGGCTGTATTCTGGTTTCGCAAGGCTGCAGAGCAGGGAGATGAAGTGGCCCAATACAACCTGGCCTTTATGTACGAAAAAGGCATAGGCGTTACACAGGATTACGAGCAAGCCGTATTTTTATACAGCATGGCTGCAGGGCAGGGAAGTACAGATGCCCAATTAAATCTGGGCGGCTTGTATGACACCGGTGAAGGTGTAGAGCAGGATCAAAAGCAGGCTGTGGCTTGGTGGACTAAGGCCGCAGACAAGGGGCACGCGGTTGCACAAAACAATTTGGGGCTTATGTATGCGCAGGGCCATGGCGTTGCACAGAACTACATCGAAGCACATAAATGGTTTAGTC
Organism: uncultured Candidatus Nitrotoga sp.; assembly: GCA_964589845.1. Classification (GTDB taxonomy): domain Bacteria; phylum Pseudomonadota; class Gammaproteobacteria; order Burkholderiales; family Gallionellaceae; genus Nitrotoga. The sequence goes on from CAZPUT010000011.1 coordinate 23,836, forward strand.
TTGCCAGTGAGGCTGGTGATGAAAGTGCAAAAAATGGACTAGAGATTGCGGAATCGATTATGACGGCCGCCCAAATTGCCGAAGCGAAGGAACTGGTAAGTGATTGGAAAGAATCTCACTGATAGGTTTGGGTGCACTGCTGAACAAGTTCCTCCGTTCGGGCTGAGCCTGTCGAAGCCATTGGCAATTTATTGATTTGCAAGAAGTGCGTTTCGACAAGCTCAACGCGAACGGAGGGACTCGTTCGACGATTTATTCCGCAGCAAAATTTTCTCGCATCTAACCTCGTTTAAACCTGGCCATATTTAAAAATTTTAATTTTTGACAGCGCCAATTTTTCCTGTATTGCTTCACATAAAAGGTAATCATGGCGAAAGCAAAAATAATATATAGCTGCACTGAATGTGGCGGTCAGGTTTCCAAATGGCAGGGGCAATGCCCGCATTGCACGGCGTGGAATACGCTGGTGGAAAGTGTGGCGGAATTGGAAACTGGCGGTAAAAATCGCTACAGCTCGCTGTCAACAACGAGCATGATGCAGACGCTGGCCGAAGTTGGGGCGGAAGAAGTGTTGCGCACGCCAACCGGTATTGCCGAGTTTGACCGCGTGTTGGGTGGCGGGTTAGTGAGTGGTGGCGTTGTTCTGATAGGCGGTGATCCCGGAATAGGTAAGTCAACCCTGCTATTGCAAGCGCTGGCCCATCTCGCGTCACATAAAAAAGTTTTATACGTTAGTGGCGAGGAATCGGCGCAGCAAATTGCCTTGCGCGCCAAGCGGCTTTCGCTGGATGCGCGTGGAATGTTCCTGTTGGCTGAAATTCAGCTGGAAAAAATACAGTCTGTCATCAAGCAGGAAAAACCCGACGTGGTGGTGATTGATTCCATCCAGACCATGTATTCTGAACACCTCACATCAGCCCCCGGCTCGGTCGCGCAGGTGCGTGAATCAGCAGCGCAACTCACGCGCATGGCGAAGAGCACAGCAGTGACCATGATTCTGGTCGGCCACGTCACCAAGGATGGGTCGTTGGCCGGGCCGCGTGTGCTGGAACATATCGTGGACACAGTGCTGTATTTCGAGGGCGATACCCACTCCAGCTTTCGCATGATACGCGCGTTCAAAAATCGCTTCGGTGCAGTAAACGAGCTCGGCGTGTTCGCCATGACCGAAAAAGGCTTGCGTGAGGTGAGTAACCCCTCCGCGTTGTTTTTGTCCCAGCATGGCGCGCAAGTGGCGGGTTCATGCGTGATGGTGACGCAGGAAGGTACACGTCCGCTACTGGTCGAAATCCAGGCCCTGCTGGATGAGGCCCACTCGCCCAATCCGCGCCGCCTTTCATTGGGCCTGGAACAAAACCGTTTGGCCATGTTGCTGGCCGTGCTGCACCGCCATGCAGGCATTGCCTGCTTTGATCAAGACGTGTTTATCAACGCGGTGGGCGGAGTAAAAATTACCGAGCCGGGCGCCGACTTGCCCGTATTGCTGGCCATCGTCTCTTCGCTGCGCAATAAACCTCTACCAGAAAAATTGGTGGTGTTCGGGGAAGTTGGCCTGGCTGGCGAAATACGCCCGGTACAGCGTGGTCAGGAACGCTTGAAAGAAGCGGCAAAGCTCGGCTTCACCATGGCCATTATTCCCAAAGCCAATGCGCCGAAACAAAAAATTGCTGGCATGGAAATCATTTCTGTTGAACGAGTAGATGAAGCTGTAAATGCGTGTAAATAGAAGAAAATGACTTCAGGGGCAGCCATTTTTGCAACTGTCATTTCCTGCTGATCTTCCTTGGCATCATGCTCTACTACAGCGTCTCCCTAACCTTTGTCGCGCTGGCCATGCTGAGCATCCTTATCATCGGCGCCTACACCGTGATGAACGACACCTCATTCACCATCGGCATGCTGGTCACGTTCCAGATGTTCGCCAGCCGTTTGTCCCAACCCTTGCAGGAACAGTCGGGGTCGGAACAGTCGGGGAACAGTCGGGGTCAGTTCTAACATTCAAACATT
>CAZPUT010000012.1:0-25648 GCA_964589845.1 uncultured Candidatus Nitrotoga sp.
CCTTGCGCCCACACGGTACCTTTGCTTCCAACAGCCAGCGCGAGTAGCTGCGAGGTATTTCCCCCGCCTGCTGAAATATCCATTACCAGCATACCCGGCCGCACTCGGGCAAATTGCAGGAACTCTACTGGTTTGCGCGTTGCATCAGCACGCCTGTCTTCAATGGCACGTATTGGGCTGTTAACCGCCTGTTGGTAACTCTCGTTTACAACTGTCAAATAATCCAGTTGAGGTGAGGCATACCCGTTAACTCCCCATGCCAAACCAAAGCTGGCGATTAACGTCGGAAGCCATCGTCCAGTTACGCAGTATTTTGTGGTCAACATGAAGATTCCTTTCAAAAGTATTGTTAAGTTGTGACGATACCGTACTCATGTTCCATCTAACGACGCTGTAGAAAAACCCCATTCTGAAACCCTATTTCCGCTTTGGGTGGAATTTTTTCAAGCCAAACTGTTGTCTTCATTTTCGGCTGTCTGCTTTCCGATAACATTTCCCTTGGAAACCTGCCTGATCTGGCCAGTCTATCCATACGATAAAGAGGCAAGAATACCTTACTTCCAGCCTCTTTATCTCGCATAACCATGATTCGCCAGCTTCTCGATATTATGCATCATACAGTACAACTTCCACTGCCCATCCACCTTGGCTTTTCCGCGTAGCGTAAAGCGGTGCAGGCGTTTGTTGCCACGCAGATTGCCAAACACCGACTCCACCGTCGCAAAGCGGCGTGTGATCATTTCTTTACCCGTTTCAGAATCGATCTTCGCCTTCATCAGTTCGATATGATTTTCCCGAAGAATCCCCGAAGAATCCCAGGGTCAGCGAAGAATCCCAAGAAGAATCCCAGGGTCAGTTCTGAAGAATCCCAGGGTCAGTTCTAACATTACAACATTTTCTTTCCAATAATGAGGACTAGTCATCTGCAAATTCTATGGTAGACCCCCATGCGCATGTGCGCATGCGCCCTCCGTCTTTGAGCGGAACAGAGCAGTAAAAAAACCTATCGTTGTTTCCGAAATTACTTGACCACTACAAGGGACCGCCTATCGGCGGCTCCTCATGTCAAACGTTAGGGCTTCTTGACAAATTATCCTGCGTACATACAATGTATTTATGATTAAATTCGAGTGGGATACAACTAAGGCACGTCAAACAAAAAGAAGCATGGCGTTTCGTTTGATGAGGCTCAATCTGTCTTTTACGACGAGTTCGCTGTGCAATTCTTTGATGAAGATAATTCTGTGTCAGAAAACAGATTTTTGATGCTTGGTTTCAGTGATGAAGCTCGCCTCCTAATTGTCTGCCATTGCGAACGTGACGAAGGCAATATCATTCAGATTATCTCGGCAAGAAAAGCCACGAAAAATGAGAGTAACTATTATCAAGGAATTGGATCATGAAAACTGAATACGACCTGTCAAAAATGAAATCCCGCAAAAATCCTTATGCGGCTAAGCTTAAGAAATCTGTCACGATGCGCTTAAGCGAAGATGTTATTGGTTATTTCAAGCAAATGGCTGACGAAAAAGGTGTCCCGTACCAGAGTCTTATCAATCTTTATCTGCGAGACTGTGTTTCAAGTCATAGAAAAATTGATATTTCATGGCATAAAACACCCTAACCCTACGCTCAAGCGGGACTGAAAGCGCGGGGTCAGTTTTAACATTACAACGTTACAACATTTTTTCGGTCTTCTTCAAACTTCCGCACTGCGCGACTTACCGTCATGTAGCTGTGTAGGGTGGGCACGTCTCGGTGCCCACGCGGATTCGCCATCTCGATTACACTCATTTCAACCCGGTCAAACACGAGCATGGTCAATGCGCGGTTGATTGGCCTCATTCGACATTTCACCGCTATGTGCGTGATGGGGTATATGCGCATAATTGGGCTGCTGCGATGGGAAGCTCGATGCCGGGATATGATTAAAGCTGCCCGCGTGGGCACAAAGACGTGCCCACCCTACTGGGCTTGAGCACCATTACGATTTTGTCGTTGGGGTACTGATCTCGCATAACGTCCCATCCGAATACAGCAACGCGCAGCGAACTATTTTTCCGGCATAAACGGCTTGCATCGCGACACGATATTCCTGCATCTGCACACTATGAGATACAGAATCTGACGGTGTGCCGGTCTTGTAATCGAGCACCCATACTTCGTCGTCAAACTCCACTAATCGGTCGATACGGCGCAGTTCGCCGCGCGCATTGACATAAGACATCTCATTGCAAGCCCCACGGTATTGCTGCGGATCGAAGAAGCGTTGCAATGCCGGTAATGCCAATAAGTGTTGTGCCTGTTGCCAGAGTGATTCCATGTCGCTGGATGAGATGTCGAGTTGCAGTTGCAGCGCCGCCTTGTCAGCCATCTCTCTCTTCTTGATTCCATCTGCTGTAAGTAGGACAGCGGTGCCTGGCGAAGATGCGCTTAAATGTTGCAGCAACGTGTGTAACAAAATACCTTGCCGCTGGGCAGCGGTAGCACGCATTGCGCGCTGACCAGTGGGTAATGGACGCAATAATGCCGCATCGATTTCAGTAGCGACTTCTGGTAAAACAGCAGCAAGATTGTCGGCCGCAATCAGCAAGGGATTATCGCCCTCCTCCACCGCCGCCGAAATGCGGCCATACCAGGAGGTTTCTTTCAATTCGCCATTCCCGCTCACTAGCAACGCTTGTTTCGCACGCGTCATGGCGACATACAGCAAATTCATTTCTTCACGCAGACTATATTTTTCATCGGCATCAAAATAAGCCACGCGCTTGGCTCCACGACTACGCTTATCGGTAAAAAGCGAGAAATGCAATGGTTGCGGTGCGTTGGGTGGCCAATCGAGCAGCACGCCATAGTTGTCCGGTTTACGTTGCGTATCGTTGGCATCAAGCAGCCACACGATGGGTGCCTCCAGCCCCTTGGCCTCATGCACGGTGTAAATACGCACGGCATTACCGACCTCACCTACCTTGCCCTCGTCTGGTGATTCATTGTTGTCAGCTGTGCGAAGTTCTCTCAGCTCAGCAAGGAAGCGTGGCAAACTGGGATAGCGACCGGCATCCACATTCAGCGCAATCTCCATAAAGGCATGCAGGTTGGCGCGTATCGTTTCAACCATTTCGACTGGCAGCGCGGCTTCATACCGATGCAACAAATCACCCTCAAAATAGATGCGATCAAGCAGATCATGAACTGGCAATTTGTCGGCGCGATCCAGCCAGTTATTCAGCAGGCGATGCGCTCGCGACAATTCGGCAGATGCTGCGCCGCTCTGCTCACAGTGTTGCAGCCGCGACCACCAGCTACCACCGATTTCGTCTTGAGCCAATTGCATTAAATCGCCATCGGAGCAGGCAAAAATGGGGGAACGCAGAACTTGCGCTAATTCTAAATCGGCGAATGGGGTGATCAGAAAGGTTAGTAAAGCCTGTATATCTTCCGCTTCCAACGTGTCCAGCAGCCCGCCGCGACGCGAAGTTAAAAAGGGAATGCGGTGCGTACGCAAGGCGCTCTCATACACGCGTAAATGGGTGCGCTTGCGTACCAATACCATAATGTCACGGTATTCTGCGCGCCGCACTGTGCCGTCCGCATCGTGCACACTCCAGTGCGCCATGATGTCGGCGATGCCAGCGGCAAACTGCTGCGCCTCAGCTTCACGCTCGCCGGTCGCTTGTTCGATACGCGCTTCCTGCAAAGGGTTACGCAACCAACCCGGTCTACTCAGCGCGTCAATCTCGGCCGAATTTTCAATTATCGCTAGCGGCAAGGCAGTGACGAAACCAGGTAAATTTGTGTGATGCGCGATGTGTGTTTCAAAATTCACGAAGCCATCCGGCTGCGAATCAAAGACACTATTTACCGCTTGCAGCACTGCCGGGGCATTGCGCCGAGTGATATTCTGGTTAAGGGGATACGCGCCAAATTCTTGTTGCAGCCATGCACTCACTTCTCCGAACAGGCGCGCATCGGCACGACGAAAGCGGTAAATGGATTGCTTTGGATCACCCACCACAAAAACGGTTGGGCGCGATTCCACTGCAGCAGAAGCAGCAAACCAGGCTTGCAGAATCTGCCATTGCACCGGGTTGGTATCCTGAAATTCGTCCAGCAAAACGTGTTTGTAGCGGCTATCCAATTTGTACTGCATATACTCGGCACAATCGCTCTGACTGAGCAGGCAGCACACCTGCCATTCCACATCAGTAAAATCCATTACCTGCTGACGCAGTTTAAAATCCTGATAGTGTTGCAGCAATGCTGCCCCGCAACGCAATGCGGCCTGGTTCATACGCAGCGCTTCGCGCTCTGTTAACGCGTCACGCACGGACTGCAGGGATTCGAATACAGCACCACAAAGGCTGGTATAGCGCTCTGCATCCTGCCCTTTATTCGCCTTGAGTTTGCGCGGCTCGCCCTCTTTGGTATAAAACCTGGCGCTGAGTGCTTCAAAGCGTGCAGCTAATTCTTGTAGACTTAAGGCATCCATCAGCTTACACGCATCGCTCTGTTGCGCTGCCGAGCCGCTTTGCAACAAACTTGCAAATGCCTGTACATTGGATTCAAAATTTTTATCCAGCAACGCCGCAAACGGTGTGCCCCCAGGATCAACGTCAAGCTTGATACGGAGTTGCTCCATCGCATAGCCCACCGCGTCTTCCTGACCGCTGGTATAAGCCCACCATTCGGCTCGCTTCTGTACAAAATTCTTCAGCAGTGTGCGCGTACTATGCAAACCATATTCCGCAAACAACCATTGCATCTCTTGCGCAGTGTCATCGTCGGGTGTGGCACGCAGGCTGTCGGCAAACATTTGCCATGCTTCCTCATGCAGTACCGAAGTACGCTCCAGCAATTGCATCCCTATAAGCAGACCAGAATTCAATGGGGCGCGCTGGATGATCTGCATAAACCAGCCGTGAAAAGTATTGATGGTAATGGCAGGTTGCGCCATTAAACAGTCGCGATACAGACTTCGCGCGCGCGCCAGCAGGTTGTCGTTTACATCGTGCAGTTCGCGCTCCACAAGAAAAGCACGCACAGCAGTGTCATCTTGCGTGGCAAGAAAATGTAACCATTCATGCAAGCGCGCCTGCATTTCCTGCGCAGCTTTTCGAGTGAAAGTGATAGCTAAAATTTCTCCAGGCTTAACACCGGCCAACAGCAAACGCAGAATTCGTGACACCAGCAGCCAAGTTTTGCCGCTGCCCGCGCAGGCTTCTACGACAACGCTGTGCTGAGGGTTGAGAGCAATGAAATTGTTCATTGCATGCTCCCCATTCCTTGCATCACTTCCATTAGCGTTCATTCCATTCCGATTTCCGGCATAGCCCGCGCATCTCGCAATACTGGCATGCCTCTTCTGCCCCATGCGCGGGCAATGCGGCACCACTGCGCATCTGCGCGAACACTTCCAACAGGCGCGCGATATTTGCCTGCGCCAGTTCAGCCACGTCCTGTGGTGGCGCAACTGCAATCACCTTGTCTTTTTCGATGCTGATAAATGCGGCTTCTTCAGCCTCATACACGTAGGCATAGCAAGCCAGTTGAACGTCCTCGCCTGCTTCTTTGAGCTTATTGCGTAGCCTGGCCGCATCCATCATCTTGTAATCCAGCACGCGCACTGCACTACCTTCCTTGGCCTGCACATCTACACGGTCTATCCGTCCATGCATAAGCAAATCAGCAGTCAATGGCAATTCAAACGGCACTTCTCCACTTTGATATCGCCAACCTTCCGCTTCATTTTTTAACTGTGTCTCCAGATATTCTGGGATTGCTTGCTGCCAACGCAACAGCCAGGCACGCGCTAAATAATCGCGTTGCACAGCAGGCGCAAAAATCTCCTCACTGATGCGCAGCAGGGCCGAATCCAGATCGGCGCGCAGATGATTGCCCAGCACCTGATATTGCTCATGGAAGCGCCGCAGAATGTCATGTACCCATTCACCATAATCGCGTTTCTCCACGTCTTCACGCACCTCGTCCATTTCATTGAGGTGCAAAATATGGCGGGCATAAAATTGATAGGGACAAGCCACCAGACTGTTATAGCCGCTGGCTGAAATACGTTTCGGAATAAGGCCTTGCAGCGCGACTGGCGCAGGCATTGCAGCCGCCGGTGGCAGTGGAAACTCTGCACTGCGCACTTGCGTACTTTCAAGTAGCTTATCCCATTCCCCCTGCTTGATCGTTAGATCGTCGCCATAAGCCAACTCGTGCAGAGCACGCAGCATTTCAAAATAGGGGCTTAACAGATTTGCTTCGCCGCTTTTGCTGGCTTGCCAAGTAACCAATATGCTGTCATTCATGGCGAGCAATGCCAGTAAGTCATCGCGCTGCTGAGCCAAATACACTTCACGCGTTGGCAAGCCAAGCGTGGTGCGCACCGCATCATTGAACCACCGTCCGCTGTCGCCAGTGCCCGGCAGATGTGCGGCATCACAACCAAGCATCAGCACTGCATCGAAGCTGCGCCAGCGCGTTGCGGCAAGATGGGTGAGTAAAACCGGGCTGTCGATCGTTACATCAAGGAAGGTGTGCTCATCGAGTTGTTGCGCCAGCCAATGCCGCCACTCGGTCAGGCTGACACGCGTGGTATCGACCTGCAGTTCACGCTGCCAGTTTTGCAGCGCCTGCAGTAGCTGTATGCCGGCATCATCCATCTTCAGCCCCTGCACTATGCCGAGAATCTCCAGGCTGGTGTAAAGCGCGCATAGCCAGCCGGACAGCGTATCGTTTTTTTTATGCAAAACTTCCGCCGCCTGACGCAACCGCATCAGTGCCAACCGCATCAGTGCCAACCGCATCTCGACATTACCCTGCGTCAATTCGAGAACTGTATCCAGATGCGCCACCACGCCATGTTTGCGCACCAGTTGTTCAAGCTGATACACCGTCTGCTTACGCTCGCTCACAGTTTGATCGGCAAAGATGAATGGTGATTTAAGCAGGTCGAGTAAATCCTGATAATAGAAATCACTTTGCAGCGCATCCAGCCAGCGCATTAACACCGTGCTCACGGATAACGTGGATAACTTCCAACCTGTTTCGTCGCATACCAGCACACCAGCGCGCTCCAGCAAAGCACGCATACGCCTTGCGACTATGCGATCTTGTGCGACGATGGCTATGTTTTTCTTGCCTGCAAGCAACCAGCGCCGTATCTGCACCTCGGCGGCACGCGCTTCCTGTTCCAAACCATGAGCGCCAAAAAAGCGCAGGCGGTGTCCCAATGCAGCGTGAGGGAAATGTTTTTGCAGATGATCGGCTTGCTGGCGCAATGACAGGGCATCCATCTCCTCCACTCTCTCCTGCGTAAGCAAATTATCGTGCACCCCTCTCTCATTTTCCGTTGGAATAGGGTCAGGAAAGCGAGGCCGGCTGGAAGCGATGATACGCATCGCCGCACATTCTGGCTGTCGTGATATCAACTCGCGCAAATCAATAATCATCACAGGCGCGCGTTTATGATAAGCATCCAGGAAGCGGGCTTCAGTCGCAGCAAGTGCTGAAGTCAATAACACATACAGCGGTAACTCAGCTTGCTGCGCGAGTTGTGTCAAACTTTGCTGATAAGCGCGTGCGGTATCGAATTCGCCACTATTGTTCATCGCATACCATAGTTCATACACTACGCGTGCCTCGAACTGCATGGCGATGCCGCGCTTGGACTGATAGGCTTGTTCCAATTGCGATAGAAAATCATCGGCATTTTGTGGCAGCGTGACATGATTTTGTGTCAGCTCATCCAGCAAAATCAACAGTTCGCGCGCGATGCTCCATAGATCAGCATCGGCAAACCAACGCCGCGCGCGCAGCGCCTGATACAAAGTGGTGATACGGCAAGTGTCGGGAGTAACAGATAGTGCGAGGGGAACGGACTGAACCCAATCATTGAGCGTGACCATTTGCGGCAATAAAATCGCAGGCAGGCCGGCTACACGTGCCAAACTTTGCGCCAATGGTTGTGACACATGGTAATTGGGCAACAATACCCTGGCACGGCGCAGATCAGGTATTTCGTGAGAGTGCTGCGTCAGAATGACGCGTGCAACAGAATCAAAAAAAACAGAGGTGGTTGATGTATTACTTTGCGGTATCGGGTTCAACGCTTATTACCTCTATCGCCATTCCCGCGCAGACGAGCGTCATCAATACTTATCGATTGAAAGATACATAAATTACGTACCCACTAGTGTACTGCGCGGAAACAAAGAACTATGAGCCTTTAGCGATACCACTGAAGCAATAAATAACAAAGGGAGCGGAAGAAATATTTCAGCGCATCAGCAGCTTATCCATTCCTGTCAAACCATCCTCATCCTTCCCATCCTTCGATCCACCAGGATAGTTCCGTTCCTCTTCGCCAGGAGCAAATTCCTTCTCCAACAGATGCAGCTTGTCCTTCACTTCTTTCCACTCATCTGCATCGGCAGGTGGATCTTTTTTCTCGACGATACACTTCCATACCTTACACAGCTCAGCATTCAGCGCGGTGAATTGCCGCTGGTCTTCTGGCAAATCATCCTCAGCATAAATTGCATTGACTGGGCATTCGGCAACGCACAGGGTGCAATCTATGCATTCATCCGGGTCAATCACCAAACTGTTCGGCCCTTCGTAAAAACAATCCACCGGGCAAACTTCAACACAGTCAGTATATTTGCATTTGATACAAGCTTCGGTAACTACGTAGGTCATGAACTCAAACTCCTATTGAAATATGTTCGCCATTTTAAACAAAATACGGGTAAGTGTCAGCCGCCTCGTGCAATTACTGATTACCGGGATGAAGCCGGTATATCAAATTAAATCGAGACTGACACTGAGGTCTGATGGTACTGGCACCTTGCATTGGCTAACAATTAGATCGTGACTGAATGACCAGTGTTATCCATTCCCTTGAACCGGCTTACCTTGATTTCGCCTTCACGCTTGCGCGCTTGGGCAATGTCAAAGCTGTTCTGCATACGCATGAGTGTATCCATCGAAACACCGAATGCCTTTTCAATCCTGAGTGCCATTTCAGACGACAGATGCGCTCGCTCATTGAGGAGCGTCGAGAGTGTGGCCCGCGTAACCCCCAGAGCCTCGGCTGCCGCCGTCACTGACAAACCCAACGGATCAATGATTTCATGCCGAATGAAGCCGCCGGGATGGGCGGGATTCTTCAACCGAATTTCTGCAATTGCGCTCATGGTTGTCCCCTAGTGGTAATCCTCATAATCGAGGTCGATAATCTCGATCTCGCCAGCATCAATCCGAAACGTCATTCGCCAGTTTTTTGTCACAAAGAGACTCCATACTCCCTTACGATCTCCACTGAGCATATGCGCCTTCCAGCTCGACACTGTCCGCAACTCATCTTTACGCTCCATATCTTGGAGAAACGAGACCATACGGCGAATCTTCTCAACGACAGCAGGCTGAAGGCCGCTCACATCATCGTTTTCGATAAAACGGCGCAACCCTTTATGGATGATGTTTCTGATCCTCATGGTTGATCTTACCAACTTCAATCGTTCGGTGTCAAGCTACGGCATACGAAGTTACGACATACGAAATGGCGCGATTCAAGCACATGTTTATGACGTATGTGATTCGCTTATGACGTTGAGCTTCGCAAGCTCAGCGCCAACCTACGATAGCCCAAGCTACACTTGCTAATTATTCAGAGTAAATTGAGTCTGACCCGAATGCCACTAAGTTAAGGGGCTTCGGCATATTTAAAACAATAAGTTAAGCCAGTATTTGCGCGGGTTTCACAATAGTCTAACCTTGCTAAAAAGGCTTAACTTAGTGGCATTCGAGTCTGACCCCAATTTCTTCACGATGGCGGCCATCGCGCGCGAGACCAAGATTCACTACTCGACGGTGAGCAAGATCATCAAGGGGGAAAGGTAGAAACTGTGATGTCAAGATGTGACCCTCTTGTCTGCTATATCTAAAGGCAGCTGAACCAGTATCTATTAGTTTGCCTTTTCTATCCCTTCCTCAATAGGAAAACACGGGGTCAGAAAACACGGGGTCAGCAGAAAACACGGGAAAACACGAAAACACGGGGTCAGTTCTAACATTCCAACAAAATGTTTGAATGTTAGAACTGACCCCGACTGTTCGTCTTCTGGCAAATCATCCTCGGCATAAATTGCATTGACTGGGCATTCGGCAACGCACAAGGTGCAGTCTATGCATTCATCCGGGTCAATCACCAAACTGTTCGGCCCTTCGTAAAAACAATCCACCGGGCAAACTTCAACACAGTCAGTATATTTGCATTTGATACAAGCTTCGGTAACTACGTAGGTCATGGATTCGAACTCCTATTGAAATATAGTTATCATTTTAAACAAAATACAGGTTGGTGTCAGCTATAGCGGCCTAATTATTCAAGCCAGAAACGCAACGTTAATAAAATTGACGAACGACGGAAAGCACGCTGTATACCGTACAAGCATTTCATCGACGGCAATTGCCGACAGCAGTTTGACGTTAACCGTATTGCCCGCCAGTCCGGCGATAACCTGATTACGGTTCCCTGCACACGCAGTAAACACAATGGTTATTTTGGAACAATTTTACCCGCCCCCACAGCAACGATGTATGCCAGACATTTTTCAAACTCGGCTGTGCTAATTAGCTTAATTCGATAGTTTTCGCGCAAAAATTCCTCCGCACCCCGAGAATGCTTTTTTGAGTTACATTCAAAACAAGCGGTGACAAGATTTTTGTAAGAATGTTTCCCACCGTCACTTTGAGAAATGATGTGATCAAGAGTGCTTTCTTCATCTGCTACTAACTTTAAGCAATAGCTGCACTTTCTTACATCGCGTTCAAAAATTCGTAATCTGTTTTCCCTGGCAGTAAAAAAGTCAATGGTTTCTATGTCGACCTCAGCAGCTTCAGCCGGCTGTCGAATAAGCCCTGGAATATCGTGCGGAAGCACAATTTGCACTTTTGTGCCGCTCGTTGTTTTTCCTAATATCTTGATTGCACCTTTTTGTTCCAATGTGCGGAGTTTTCTTGGAATATTGTTTCGCGAAAGCTCAGATGCGCCATCCCGACCTTTTCCAATTCTTGAGCCAACAGAGCGTGCTGGCACGGTAATAGTGTCAATGCCTTCAAGAATGGTGTGCCTAAATACGTAGTGGTAGATCATTTGTTCCCAACCGTCCAATTCGGGAGCCAGATAATCTTGAATATCACGTAATGTTTGACTAAGTTTGTCCATAAAGTCCCAAACACGCAGAAATTGGGGTCAGACTAGTTTAACCCCAATTATTGTTTAACTATTATCACTTTTATCCCACTCTATCAATGCATAAGCCGAATGATTATGTATTGATTCAAAATTCTCCGACTCAACCACATATGCCTCAATGCGTTCGTCACGATTGAGCGCTGCTGCAACATCGCGCACCATATCTTCAACGAACTTGGGATTATCATAAGCTCGTTCAGTGACAAATTTCTCATCTGGACGCTTAAGTAAACCATACAGTTCGCAAGATGCCTGCTCCTCGGCATAACGCACCACCTCCTCTATCCATACAGAACGGCTGGTACGCACAGTAATAGTCACATGTGAACGTTGATTGTGCGCGCCTCGCTCAGATATTTTTTTGGAGCACGGACACAGGCTGGTTACCGGCACGACTACCTTCATGGTAAAGCGGTATTGCCCATTATTAATTTCACCAATAAAAGTAACATCGTAGTCCAACAAGCTTTGCACGCCAGATACCGGGGCAGTCTTATTGATAAAATAGGGACAGCTCATTTCGATGTGGCCGGACTTTGCCTCTAACTTCTCAATCATCTCGCGCAGAATGCTTTCAAATGACTCTACGGAAATCTCCCGCCCATGATGGTTGAGTATCTCGACAAAACGCGACATGTGCGTGCCTTTGAAGTTGTGCGGCAGGTGCACATACATGTTAAACGTGGCAACCGTATGCTGCACCCCCACGTTTTTGTCTTTAACTTGCACAGGATGGCGAATACTTTTGATGCCGACTTTGTTGATCGCCAGATGGCGTGTATCAGCCATATTTTGAACATCTGGAATAAGTGTTGCCTGGGGAGAGCTCATGGTTTGCGCAATGTAATAGCTAGAAATACAAGAATTCGGATAAATTTAATTACGATAATATAGTTTGCAGGGTTATCAGCCGATACCTTGCTAACGAGGCTATCAACTACCAAATAGGTGAGTTAGCGCAGCTTGGATGCAGACGAAAAGTCGTCTAACCGCATTAAACCACACGCGCATAAGTCAAGGCATCTAAGACCATGGACAAATACTCAATACGGCAGACATAAAGCCAAACCTTGTGAAGTCCCCTGGAAGACCAGGGGGCTACCTCATGAAATTACCTTTTAACTCGGTTGCTTGACTACACGTAAATAGGGTTTAACTGTTTTCCAACCATCTGGAAACATTGCTTTTGCATCATCATCAGATACCGAAGGTAAGATAATTACATCATCACCATCTTTCCAATTAACAGGTGTAGCGACCTTAGATCTAGCAGTTAACTGCATGGAATCCAACACACGCAAGATCTCATCAAAGTTTCGGCCTGTAGACATTGGGTATGTCAACATCAGTTTAATTTTTTTATCTGGGCCAATAATAAAAACTGAGCGAACAGTTGCATTATTAGCCGCAGTACGGCCCTCAGATGTACCGGCTTCATCAGCTGGCAACATGTTATAAAGCTTCGCTACCGCCAAATTCTCATCTCCAATCATCGGATAATTAACAGCGTAACCTTGCGTTTCTTGAATATCTTTTGCCCATTTTGTATGGTTATCCACTGGATCGACGCTTAATCCAATTACTTTGCAGTTCCGTTTTTTAAATTCCGGCTCTAGTTTTGCCATGTACCCTAATTCAGTTGTACAGACTGGCGTAAAATCTTTCGGATGAGAAAATAATATCGCCCAGCCGTTGCCAATCCACTCATGAAAATTAACGGCGCCTTGAGTTGTGGGGGCAGTAAAATTTGGTGCTTCATCATTAATCCGTAGTGACATGGTTAATCCTCCGTTTATATTAAAAATTATGTCGTAACACATCTTACTACTACATATTGATTACACACTTATTTTTTGCAATCAAAACTATTTATAGTTTGTGACTTTTTTTACTTGTCAAAAGTATACTTCAAAAACAAATTTAATATTCCTTGCTTGAACTTATAAAGACATTTTTAGACGAATTGAGGCAGCGATGCCTGTTGCGTCCAAACCGCACTTAGCCAACATTTTTTCTGGCTCTCCTTGCTCCAAAAAACCATCTGGCAATCCAAGTTGGAGCAGCGCGTTTGTCATGCCATGTTGTTGCAAACACTCCGCCACCGCGCTACCAGCACCGCCTTGGATGGTGTTTTCTTCTATAGTTACCAGCAAAGCATGCTCGCGTCCCAAACGCAACACCAGCTCTGTATCCAGAGGCTTAACAAAGCGCATGTTGGCAACCGTGGCATTGAGTGAGTCCGCAGCGTTAAGAGCTGGGCCAAGCATAGATCCAAATGACAAAATTGCCACACCTGAGCCCACACGACGAACTTCACCCTTACCCAAAGGCAGCGCCTGCATTTTTTTACGTGATGTAACACCCGGCCCATAGCCGCGCGGATAACGCACAGCAGTCGGGGTATCCAACTGAAACGCAGTGTATAACAACTGGCGGCACTCATTCTCGTCAGCAGGAACCATTACTGTCATGTTGGGAATGCAGCGCAAAAAGCTCAGGTCAAAACTACCCGCATGCGTAGCACCATCCGCACCAACCAGCCCGGCACGATCTATCGCCAGAAGCACCGGCAGGTTTTGAATCGCGATATCGTGTATCAGTTGGTCGTAAGCTCGTTGCAAAAAAGTAGAATAAATTGCCACTACCGGCTTGTAACCTTCACATGCAAGGCCGGCGGCGAAGGTCAGTGCATGCTGCTCGGCAATACCTACATCAAAATAACGCTGTGGAAATTTTTTTGCAAATTCAACCATGCCGGAACCCTCGCACATGGCGGGGGTAATGCCAACTAAACGCTTATCCTGTTCTGCCATATCACACAGCCATTCGCCAAAAACCTGCGTATAGGTAGGCTTGCTGGCTTGCCCTTCAATATTTCTCAGAACAGGTTTGGTGACAATGCCTTGATCTGGATCAAACTTGCCAACACCGTGATAGAGCAGGCAGTCTTCCTCTGCGTGAGAGTAGCCTTTGCCCTTTTGCGTAACAACATGCAGAAATTGTGGCCCTTTAAGCCGACGTATGTTACCAAGCGTGGTGACTAAGGTATCAAGATCGTGCCCATCAATAGGGCCGATGTAATTGAAACCAAATTCTTCAAACAGTGTGCCCGGCGTAATCATACCCTTGACATGCTCCTCGGCGCGCTTAGCAAATTCAAGTACTGGCGGCATGCCTTTCAGCATTTTTTCGCTGCCGCGTCTCATGGCAGAATAAAAACGTCCCGACATCAGCTTGGCAAAATAATTATTGAGCGCACCCACTGGCCGCGAGATGGACATGTCATTGTCATTGAGGATCACCAACAGGTTGGTATCCATCGCACCCGCATTGTTAAGTGCCTCAAACGCCATGCCACCGCTCATCGCGCCATCACCAATGATAGCCACCGCACACCGATCGCTTCCATCAATTTTAGCCGCCACCGACATCCCCAGAGCTGCGCTGATCGATGTGCTAGCGTGCGCGGTGCCGAAGGCATCATAGACACTCTCAGCGCGATTAGGAAAACCGGAAATACCACCGGCCATGCGCAGGGTTTTCATCGCTTCGCGCCGTCCCGTAAGTATCTTGTGCGCATAGGTTTGGTGACCCACATCCCATACCAATCTGTCATCCGGTGTATTAAAAACGTAGTGCAATGCAATGGTTAATTCTATCGTGCCGAGATTGGAAGACAGATGACCACCCGTCTTACTGACAGATTCCACCAAGAAATGACGCAACTCATCCGCCAGTTGAGGCAATTGTTTGCGATCCAGCTGACGCAAGACTTCCGGGGTATTGATGGTATTGAGCAGCGAAACCATCAATACTTTCTTAATAAAATAAAATTAGCCATCTCACGTAGGCGACTTGCTGGCTCGCCGAACTCCGCCAGAGATTCCAGCGCTTCGCTGTGCAATTCCGCCGCCATCTGTTTAGCTGCCTGCACGCCTAGCAGCGTGACATAAGTAGGCTTATCCTGTTTGGCATCCTTACCTGCGGTTTTGCCTAAGGTTGCAGTGTCCGCCTCGCTATCGAGTACGTCGTCTACCACCTGAAAAGCCAATCCAACACATTTTCCGTAGCGATCAAGCCTGGCCAGTTCCACCTCTCCCAGCGCAGGCCCACACTGCGCACCAAGCAAAACAGCAGCACGAATCAGCGCACCCGTTTTATGGATGTGCATGAATTCAAGTTCAGGCACACTCAGCTGGTTGCCCACACTCGTTAAATCAATCGCTTG
This sequence comes from uncultured Candidatus Nitrotoga sp., assembly GCA_964589845.1. Classification (GTDB taxonomy): domain Bacteria; phylum Pseudomonadota; class Gammaproteobacteria; order Burkholderiales; family Gallionellaceae; genus Nitrotoga. The sequence goes on from CAZPUT010000012.1 coordinate 15,492, forward strand.
TCCGCCCGCCATGCCACGCGACCCAGATGCTGTAGCCAATAACTTGATCATAGCCAATTGTTGCACGGCATCATTACTGAGTTGATGGTCGGCCAGCAACTGAAACGCCAAACTTTGCAAACTGTCGCCGACCAGCAGCGCAGTGGCATCATCGTACTCAACGTGACAAGTGGGTTTTCCTCGTCGAAGCACATCGTTGTCCATACATGGCATGTCGTCATGTACCAATGAATAAGCGTGAATCAGTTCGACGGCAGCCGCGACTATGTTGACGCGCGTGCTGTCCGCCCCGACCAAATCGCCCGCAGCAAAGGCCAACAGCGGGCGCACACGCTTACCGCCATCCAATACGCTATAGCGCATGGCTGCGTGCAGGCGCTGTGGAGCGATATCCGGTTGTGGCAACAACTGTTTTAGCTGATCCTCGAAACGGCTCTGGTGGGAACGAGCCCAAATCTGGAAATCAATGCCAGGCATCTCAGGTCTTATCATCTTCTCGCTTGGTAAAATCGCTCGTACTAGAAGGATTGGTAGCAAAATTTTGGAGCGTGCCCTCTTCCAGAATGCGCACCTGCTGCTGCGCATCCTCCAGGCGGCCTCGGCAAATCTGCAACAGCTCCGCACCACGCCGGTAAGCTGACAGCGAGTCTTCCAACGACAGCTTGCCCACCTCCATGTCAGCGACTACCTGTTCCAGTTCGGCCAGTGCTACCTCAAAGCTGGGTGTTTTTTGGGATTTTACTGCCATGTATGTACATTCCATTTGCTAAAGTTGCGGCGTATTTTACCTTAATACGAATGCCGCAAGTGTCAAGCTCGCTGATCTTGAAGATCCAGTCCAATGCTCGGCTTATTTTCGTTCTTTAAGTAAGTCACGAATTTCCGTAAGGAGCACTTCTTCATTTGAAATTTTTGGCAATTCTGCCGGCTTCTCTTCCGATTGCCTCTTTAATGAATTGATACCTTTTATTGCCACAAATATTGCAAAAGCAATAATCGCAAAATCAATCATTGACTGGATGAATTTCCCGTAGCTAATCACAACAGCTGGCGCTCCTCCTCTGGCCTCCTGAACGATGAACGCCAAACTGGAAAAATCAACTCCACCTAAAAAAACTCCAATTGGAGGCATCATTATATCGCCCACAAAAGACGAGACAATTTTACCAAATGCAGCGCCAATAATAATGCCTACGGCCATGTCTATAACATTACCCTTGACGGCAAACTCCTTAAATTCTTTCATCATACCCATGATATTTCTCCTTTATATTAAGGTGATTGAATATATCAACATCGTGATTTAGAGCTCAGTTCCCATCAGCATTACCATGGATACCTCCGTTTCTTGGATCTAGCCGCCTCTAAACAAGCCTCCAGACCCATCTGGCTGGTGGGTCTAGTTTGAGTATAACATCCACCCAAAACGACCCGACACAACGAAAGGGGAGGAGAAACTGGTTCCTAAGCTGCAGCAATTGAACGTAGAAGTGACCGGACGCTACGTGGCTTTATTGCGCACCGTCCGGTTGACTACCGAGTCGGCTGCAGCTATGTAATGTGGGAAGGTGAAGAAGATGAAGCGGTGGAGTCGGAGTACCACCGCGAAAACGGTTTAGTTCAATATACGTTATAGTTAATATTTAGTACGAACATAGCTTTCTCTCAGGATCGTCAAGCATTGACACGTCGCTTAAATTCGCCTGTACGTGTATCAATTTCAATTTGATCTCCAATTTCGCAAAATGCTGCCACCTGTAATTCTATACCAGAGCCAATTTTGGCAGGCTTCATTACTTTTCCTGAGGTATCACCGCGCGCTGCTGGCTCGGTGTAGATAATTTCACGTACGACAGTATTGGGCAGATCGACCGAAATGGCTTTATCGTTGTAAAAGACCATCTCGCAGGCCATACCGTCCTCGAGGTAATTGATCGATTCACCCAAGTTTTCTTTTTCTACCTCATACTGATTGTAATCAGCATCCATAAACACATACATAGGATCGGCAAAATAAGAATAAGTGGCATCCTTTCGATCAAGCAGAACTATTTCAAATTTGTCGTCCGCCCTATATATTGCCTCGCTCGGCGAGTCTGTCAGAAGGTTCTTGAATTTCATTTTAACTACCGAACCATTACGGCCAGAGCGGGTATATTCAGCCTTTAACACCACCATGGGGTCGCTGCCGACCATGACGACATTACCTGCCCGCAGTTCTTGTGCTATTTTCATGTCTACTTACCTTAAATCTGATTTACATTCCAAGCCGCGTATTCTATCAATTTTTTGAACAAAATTCAGCAAATTCAAAACGAGGTTATTGCCGGATATATGCTGCGACCATTCACGCGCGTGCCTCTGCAATATCGCTTTGTGCTCCCAGTATTCGTTCCAAACGTGGTTTGAGCTTGTCGAGGTCGCTTGGTTCCCGCTTTGTCCAATGTTCCATCCTTCCCACAACCTATACAATGCTTTTGCTGCGTCTGGCTCCAGTCCAGCACAATACAGCTTCATGAAAGCGCTCAGCTTGTTTATATGTACATTATCCTGTTGAGGATAAATGTGCCAAACAAATGGCTTGCCCGCCCATTGCGCACGTACGCAGGAATCTTCTCCTCGCACAAAGTTGATATCGCAGGCCCACAATAGTTCGTCGTAACGCTCCTGTTCGATAAACGGCAATACGCGGACTTCCAAATCATCGCACTGCAATATGTCACCCGCTACAACGAGTTCCCGCCCAAAAAAGGCTGCCACCTGAGGCAGCACACAGCCCTCCGGCACTAAACACAATATTGGGATATTGCTCTTTGCCCAAGTGGAAAATAATTCCGGCAGCGCGATATTTTCATAGCAAAATAACGACACTCGTACTTCATCAGGTTTAGGCAATGGCACGCCCAGTGCTCGCCAAAATGCAGCCTGCGTGTGCAACTCACTCTGAAATGCATCACGTCGTGCAATGAGATCTCGCTCCAGCAGCAAACCACCCGTTTGCGGGGTGAACCCCGGGAAAAAAAAATATTTAGTGAGGGGTAAGAAAGGATGGGGCGAGGGTAGACAATGACAGCCAGCCACCCATTCTTCCGCACTGAGGTGTTCCAAATCAATCCAAATCGGTTTGCACTTTTGCGCCACCATCGCTGCCACATAGCGCTCGGGCAGCTCACATGCAAACGCTTCAATCACTAGTTGCGCCGGCTCTACCTTTGATAATTGAAGCTCCAAAAAAGTTGAAGTCCAGTACCTGATTTCCACGTCACAACAATACTGTATTGGCATCTCAGGACAGATTGCCGGGTGCAGTCTGCGAAAGCTTGACAGATCGTCCACCCATAGTCGCACTGTGATCTCATGCTCGTGCACCAGCTGCTTAGCCAGCCGCCAGCACACGCCAATGTCACCGAAATTGTCTATCACGGCGCAAAAAATATCGCAGGTAATCGGTTTATTCATTCCATTCGCAATGTGCATTTAAAAGCATTTTCTTATTTTCATTTTCTAAATAAAAAAGCCCCGTACCAAGGGGCTTTTTAATTGCAACATGTTTAGAACCTTTACTCAGAAGCAGGCGCTTCAGGCTCTACCACGATAAGAGCCTTCATGCTTAAGCGCAAGCGGCCTTTCTCGTCGGCCTCCAACACTTTGACCTTTACAATCTGACCTTCTTTCAGGACATCCGATACAACGTTAATGCGCTCGTTTGAAATTTGCGAGATGTGAAGCAAACCATCTTTCCCAGGCATGATATTCACAATCGCGCCAAAATCCAGCAGTTTGACAACCGGGCCTTCATAAACTTTGCCTACCTCAACTTCCGCTACAATATCCTCAATACGTTTTTTTGCCAGCATTCCACCTTCACCGCTAACACTGGCAATAGTTACATTGCCTTCATCGTCGATATCAATAGTGGTGCCAGTTTCCTCAGTTAAAGCGCGTATCACAGCACCGCCCTTGCCAATCACATCACGGATTTTTTCCGGGTTGATCTTGATTTTGATCATGCGTGGCGCATGTGCCGACACCTCTTCACGTACCGTAGGCATGGCCTGCTTCATGATACCAAGAATATGTAAGCGTCCTTCGCGCGCCTGGCTCAAGGCAACTTGCATAATTTCACTCGTTATCCCGTTGATCTTGATGTCCATTTGCAGTGCAGTAATACCCTGCTCTGACCCTGCCACCTTAAAATCCATGTCGCCCAGATGATCTTCATCGCCAAGAATGTCGGTCAGTACAGCAAAACGATTACCTTCTTTAATCAAACCCATGGCGATACCTGCCACATGAGTCTTGACTGGCACACCGGCATCCATCATCGCCAAGCAACCGCCACATACTGAGGCCATTGAACTGGATCCATTTGACTCGGTGATTTCAGAAACCACGCGAATGGAATATCCAAACTCATCCTCACTCGGCAATGTTGCGACCAAAGCACGCTTAGCTAAACGACCATGACCAATTTCACGTCGCTTTGGTGTACCAACGCGACCAGTCTCACCGGTAGAATATGGGGGGAAATTGTAATGAAGCATGAAGCGATCCAAATACTCACCTTGCAAGGCATCAATTTTCTGCGCATCGCGCGCTGTGCCTAGAGTGGCCACTACCAATGCCTGAGTTTCACCACGGGTAAACAGGGCTGAACCATGCGTGCGTGGTAATACGCCAGTGCGAATGGTAATTGGACGCACGGTACGTGTATCACGCCCGTCGATGCGAGGTTCGCCGCTTAGTATCTGGCCGCGTACAATCTTGGATTCCAGTGCCTGGAACAAATCATTAAGATGATTTTTTTGCACCAAACCATTTTCCGAGGCTGACACGGCTTCCAGCACGCGCGCACGAATCGCATCCACCTGATTAGTACGCGCCTGTTTCTCGCGTACGGCATAAGCTTGCTGCAAGCTACTTTCGGCCAGTTCGGCGATTTTTGAGCTCAACACGATGTCATGCACAGGCGCATTCCAATCCCAATCCGGTGCACCAACTGCATCCGCCATTTCGATGATCGCCTGAATCACTGCTTGCATTTGCTTGTGGCCAAACATGACCGCGCCCAGCATGACGTCTTCAGGCAATTCCTGCGCTTCTGACTCCACCATTAAAACTGCTTGTTCCGTACCAGCAACTACTAGATTCATCTTGGATAGCTCAAGTTCGTCTGCGGTCGGGTTAAGTAGATACTCACCGTTAAGATAGCCGACGCGCGCCGCGCCTATGGGACCATCAAACGGAATACCGGACAACGCCAAGGCAGCAGAGGCGCCAATCAAGGCAGGAATATCAGAGTCGATCTGGTTATCGGAAGATATCACCGTAGCAACGATTTGCACTTCATTATAAAAACCTGCCGGGAACAGCGGGCGCAACGGGCGATCGATCAAACGAGACGTCAAGACTTCCTTTTCGCTGGGACGTCCCTCACGTCGAAAGAAACCGCCTGGAATCTTGCCTGCAGCATAGGTACGTTCCTGATAATCCACGGTCAATGGGAAAAAATCCTGATCCGGTTTGGCATCTTTCCTGCCGACCACGGTAACCAGAACGACCGTATCATCCAGACTGACCACGACTGCTCCGCTGGCCTGACGTGCGATTTCCCCTGTTTCCAAGGTGAGTTGATGATTGCCATACGCTAATGTTTTCTTGTAGTGACTCAAAATTCACCTCTCTGTGCATGACGTGGCGCTAATGCGCCATGGGGTAAGACCATAGTTGGGATAATTCACCCAAAACAACGCGGGCCGCATCTGCGACCCACTTATAAAATACTATTTGCGCAATTCCAAACGCTGAATCAGTGCACGGTAACTGCCCTCATTCTTGCCCTTGAGGTAATCCAGGAGCTTGCGGCGACGGCTCACCAATCGCAACAGACCGCGACGAGAATGGTGATCCTTTATGTGTTCCTTAAAATGACCTGTCAAATAATTGATACGAGCAGTCATTAGTGCAACCTGAACTTCTGGTGATCCGGTATCGCCTTTGATGCGTTGGTAATCAGTCACAATTTGCGCTTTTTGCGCTGCCGTTATAGACATAATATTTACACTCCACTAAATAAAAAGTGCCGCATTTTACTCTCGAATGCGGCGGTTGCTCAAGTCTATTCGGACAAGAACGTTGTTCAGTATTACGTTAATCAGTCCGAAACCTCATAAATTAACGCACACCTTTGTTCATCTTTGCAGCTTTACAAGGTTCCCGCTCAGATTCATTTTCTCGAGCACCTCTATCAGAAATACCTTAAGTAGAGACGAAACCTATTCTATGCAAGCGGCGTTTTTCGCCACGCTGGACAACAACCTTACGGGAGTCAGTCGCTGTTCCATGAGATCGGCCACTCCAATGAAGCGCCCTGCACCATATAGTCGAACTTTGCCATCCAGAGATGCTGCTTCGATAGCGAGCCGCTGCCCTTGGGCAATGCGGGTCACTTGTGCCGCATCCAGATCAAGCACAGGCATATCCTGCAGCAAACTATCTACCGGTAACATGTATGCCTCTCGTTCCAGCATGGTTACCGACTCCATCTGATTCAAATTATGCGCACCTTCAAGGCCAAACCGGCCAATCGCTGTACGGCGCAATCCTTGCAGGTGTGCACCGCACCCCAAAGCCAATCCAATATCCTCGGCCAGTGTGCGCACGTAAGTACCCTTACTGCAACGCACTGTAATCTCCATCTCGTCACCCGCAAAGCGCTCCAATACCAACTCGTGTATGGTCACGCTACGGCTTGCACGTATTACAGTTTCACCCTTACGAATGTACTCATATAGTGGCTTTCCCTTATGTTTGATGGCGCTATGCATAGGCGGCATCTGCTGAATTTCACCGATAAAATTGCGTAATACCGCATATACCTGTTCTTTATCCAGCTCGACAGCACAGACGCCGGTAATTTCGCCTTCAGCATCGCCCGTGGTAGTCGTTTGACCAAGCCGAATCAATGCACAATAAGTTTTGTCCGCCTCCAGCAATGAACTGGTGAACTTAGTAGCCTCGCCAAAACAAACAGGTAACAGACCAGTCGCCAAAGGATCAAGCGTACCAGTATGCCCCGCTTTCTCCGCCTGAAACAAACGGCGTACCTTTTGCAAGGCAATATTGGAACTGAGTCCTAGAGGCTTGTCGAATAACAAAACACCGTCCAATGGACGCATTATGCGGGTCATTTTATCTTCTCAAAACGTCCTTCACTACCACCTTAGGAGGAAGCTAGTCGGCTTCGTCCTCCTTTGACAAGTGATCCAAAGGAGCTTCGGAAGAGCTGTGTAATGTTTTGTCGCTGGCAACTGCTTGATCAATAAGCTGCGACAAATGCGCGCCACGTTCGATCGACGGATCATAAACAAAATGCAGTTGCGGCATGATGCGCAGCTTCATCGAATGTGCGAGCTGGCTACGCAAATAACCGCTTGCATGCTCCAAACCTTGCTGCACTGCAGCGCTTGCGCCGCCCAAGGCGGTGTAGAAAACCTTGGCGTGGGAATAATCCCTGGTCACCTCAACTCCCGTGAGGGTGATCATGCGCACGCGTGGATCTTTCACCTCGAGGCGCAACAGTTGAGCCACTTCGCGCTGAATCTGTTCGGCTATGCGGTCTGTCCTTACATAGCCTTTAGGCATTTAAAGGGCGTGCCACTTCGATTATTTCAAATGCTTCCAGCTGATCGCCCACTTCGAGGTCATTAAAATTACGCAACGACAAGCCACACTCGAAATTCGATCGCACTTCCTTGACATCATCCTTGAAGCGTTTCAACGAATCCAGTTCGCCAGTATGAATCACCACATTGTTGCGCAGCACTCGCACCTGCGAATTACGCTTGATTATGCCACTGGTCACGTAGCAACCGACCACAGTGCCGATCTTGGAGATGACGAATACTTGGCGTACTTCCACCATACCGAGGATGACTTCCTTCTTTTCCGGAGCCCGCATACCTGACAGAGCCGCTTTAATTTCATCTACCATTTCGTAGATAACATTGTAGTAACGCACATCTACGCCGGCAGATTCCGCCAGCTTGCGCGCAGCAACATCGGCACGGGTATTAAAGCCAATCGCGATTGCCTTGGAAGCCAGCGCCAAGTTAATGTCGGATTCGCTGATCGCGCCTACGGCACTGTGAATCAAGTTAACTTTGACTTCATCGGTTGATAGTTTTTGCAGGGCATGTGCAATAGCTTCACAAGAGCCTTGCACATCGGTCTTGATAATCAGCGGCAGCATACGCACTTCACCTTCTGCCATCTGTTCGAACATGTTTTCCAGCGTGGCGGCCTGCTGCTTGGCTAGTTTCACAGCTCGGAACTTGCCTTGACGGAACAAGGCAATTTCACGTGCTTTTTTCTCATCTGAAAGTACTAGCACGCTTTCACCCGCTATAGGCACTTCAGATAGTCCCTGAATCTCCACTGGGATCGACGGCCCTGCCTCATTTATTGCCTTACCATTCTCATCCAGCATGGCACGCACGCGTCCGGACACTACGCCGACCAGCACTGCGTCGCCTCGCTTCAAGGTGCCAGTCTGCACCAGTATAGTCGCCACCGGCCCCTTTCCCTTATCCAACCTAGCTTCAATCACAATACCCTTGGCCAAGCTTAGTTTGGGTGCGGTGAGTTGCAACAATTCAGCTTGCAATAACACGCTTTCCAACAAGGAGTCGATTCCCTGTCCGGTCTTTGCAGATACCTCAACAAACATGGTGTCGCCGCCCCAACCTTCCGGCACCACACCCTCTGCAACCAGCTCTTGTTTTACGCGCTCGGAATTAGCATCAGGCTTATCAATCTTGGTCACTGCTACCACGATGGGCACGTTTGCTGCCTTGGCATGGTGGATTGCCTCTTTGGTCTGCGGCATTACGCCATCATCTGCTGCCACCACTAAAATCACAATGTCAGTCACTTTCGAACCACGTGCCCTCATTGCCGTAAATGCCTCATGGCCCGGTGTATCAAGGAAAGTAATCATGCCGCGCGGGGTATTCACATGGTAAGCACCGATATGCTGCGTGATGCCGCCTGCTTCGCCGCTGGCTACACGGGTTCGACGGATGTAATCGAGCAATGAGGTCTTACCATGATCAACGTGGCCCATCACGGTTACTACCGGAGCGCGCGGCTCTAGAGGAGCATTCTTGTGCTCTTCAGATTCTGTCAGGTAAGCACTAGGATCATCCACCTTGGCTGGCTTGGCAATATGCCCCAATTCTTCCACCACAATCATCGCAGTTTCCTGATCCAGCACCTGATTAATGGTCACCATGGAACCTAATTTCATTAGTGCCTTAATAATTTCGATGGCTTTGATTGACATTTTCTGTGCTAATTCAGCGACACTTATCGTCTCTGGCACCATAACCTCATACACGACTGGTTCAGTCGGCAGGAAGAACGCATGCTGGGCAGTTTCTTCTTGCTTGGCATGCTTGGCATGATGGCGTGGATTAGCATTTCCACGGCCAGCCGTCCAACCGCCAGGTCGCGAATCAATGACTGCGGGGGTGCGTTTTTTGTGACCGGCCTCGGTCCATGGACTTGCTTTGTCTGGGGCGGCGGTTTTAGCACCCTTCTTAGCTGCAGGCCGAACAACCTTGTCACCAGGCTTGGGCATTGGCTTATGCAGCGTACCTTCGGCCAAATCAGGTTTAGCAACGGTGATTACAGTTACTTCGGCAATTGCAACCGCCTTGGTTTCTGGCACTTCAATCGGCGGCACCACAGGTTCAACAACTGGCGTCGCTTTGCGTTTGGCGTGCACTTTCTTGGCTTGGACTTCGGCGGCCTGGCGCGAGGCTAACTCTGCCTGACTACGCGCTTCTTCAGTACGCAGAGCGATCTCCTGTTCACCCAATATTTCCGCTTTTGAGGTCTTTGATGGCGCTACCTGCGCTTTGGTGACCTTTACTACAACAGCAACTGGTTGTTCTATCTGGGCAGCTGTGATTGGTGCAACTACGCGCTTCTTACGCACTTCGACTTTAATGATGCGAGCCTTGCCCGTGCTATCCGCCTTCTTGATCTCCGTGGTTTCACGACGAGTCAATGTAATTTTTTTACTTTTGGCACTGCCACTGCCATGCGTGCTGTGCAAATGCTCAAGCAACTGTGCCTTGTCCTGTTCCGATATG
>CAZPUT010000013.1:0-24383 GCA_964589845.1 uncultured Candidatus Nitrotoga sp.
CGCGGGTTTCACAATAGTCTAACCTTGCTAAAAAGGCTTAACTTAGTGGCATTCGGCTTTGACCCCTTTGACCCATGAAGATTAGGCCAGCCTGGTATTTCTTTCTACCTTAAGTTAAGTAGTATCAGGGCTTTCGTTGATCAGGATATATGCCCGAATTTTTCTTGGGCTTCATATAAAAACTTATCATGCTTATCCAAACAGATCTTCTTAAGTAGAAATTGAATGAAATACAATCTACCTGCACTTCTAAAAGCAACGTTAACAAGTCCATAAATTACTATCAAGCCGGAAGTTTCTTCCCAACAATAGGAGCAACACATCATGAGTGCCATTCAATCATCGCTTCCCAAAGAGGGTATAGCCGGACTCCAAGAAAACTTCAGATCAGATTTTATTTCAGGATTTTTGGTATTCCTGCTAGCGTTACCTCTCAGTTTAGGCATCGCGAAAGCGAGTGAGTTTCCGCCTGCGATGGGTGTGCTCACATCCATGATTGGAGGTTTGTTTGTCAGCTTTTTTGCCGGCTCACGTCTTACCATCAAAGGTCCTGCTGCTGGCTTAATAACAATCTGTGCAGGATGCGTAACCGAACTTGGAGGCGGCCCGGAAGGATGGCATCTTGCTCTTGGCGTAATTGTAGTCGCTTCATGGATTCAAATCGTTTTGGGTTTTTTGAAAGCCGGTTCGCTCAGTGATTTTATTCCACACTCGGCGGTACACGGGATGCTGGCTGCCATCGGAATAATCATCTTTTCTAAACAAATCCATATCTTGCTGGGAATTGACCCTTCCACATTAAAAGGACTGGATCCAATTAGACTTTTAGAACGCATTCCCGACTCTGTCATGCACGCCAATCATCCGGTTGCATTAATTGGCATTATCAGTTTGATAGTTTTATTCGCTATGCCGAAAATAAAAATCAATTTCTTGAAAAAAATTCCAGCCCCGATGATTGTGCTGTTATTAGCAATTCCAACGGCTTTTATTTTGAGTTTCAAGACAACACAACCGGCCCATGCCCTTGTTCATATCGGTGACTTCTGGGGTTCGGTAGGATATAACCCCGATTTCTCTGCAATAAATAGTTTTGTGTTTTGGGAATATGTATTCATGTTTCTTGTCGTAGGCAGTCTGGAATCGATACTTACAGTCAAGGCTATTGATGGATTGGACCCTTGGAAGCGTCAGTCGGATTTCAACAAAGACCTAGCGGCCGTCGGCGCAGGTAACGCAGTTGCGGGGTTCTTGGGTGGACTTCCGATGATATCTGAAGTTGCACGTAGCTCAGCCAACGTTCGCTTTGGTGGCCGTACAGTTTGGGCTAATTTTTTTCACGGTTTCTTCTTGTTGGTTGCCATGCTACTGATGATTCCCGTGATTGAAATGATCCCCAATGCCGCGCTGGCAGCTATGTTGATATTCGTTGGTTATGTACTCGCTTCACCTTCACTATTCTACAAAACCTACAAAATCGGAAGAGAGCAATTAGCAGTTTTTTTAATAACCATCGCCGTAACTATCGTTACTGATTTACTTATAGGGATAGCCACAGGCATCACAGCCAAATTTTTATTCCATATTGTAAATGGAGCCCCGCTTCATAGCTTGTTCAAAGCTTGTTATACATTGAAAGAAAAGGAAGATGAATATAATTTAACCATTCAAGGCAGTGCAACATTCTCCAACTTGATGGGCTTTAAAAAGGCATTCAGCCAATTAAAATCCGGAAAAAAAGTGTGGCTGGATTTCTCCAAGGTCAAACTTATTGACCATTCCTTCATGGAATTACTTAAAGACTTTGAAGATGAATACACTCACGCTGGAGGTACCGTAATAGTAAAAGGCTTCGAACGGTTCCAGCCTTTTTCCAATCATCCACTAGCGGGAAGGAAAGTCAGCCAAGGGTACAAACCCCATGAAGAAGAATTTACTCAAGCCAAGGGTCCATTAATTGTAAATGGTTTCGGGTGGGTTCAGCTGGCGCTTCTATTTGGAATACTTTGCGCTTTGCCGTTAATGATTATCGGAATGAGCAAGAAGACAGAGCAGTACCTAAAGGTTGTCCAGCAGAATCGCACTATTCAGCTCGAACAGGTGGCGCATATTGAATTGTTATTACTGGAAATCCGGCTCGCAATCGCAACTGCCCTAGTAACACCGACGCCCGAAATTATTAGCCACAATACTGCTCAGGTCGAAGAAAATATTGCTGAAATAGAACAAACATGGAATGCATACATGGCTAGCCATCTTACAATCGATGAAAGAACATTAGCGGAGAGGTTTACCGCTAACCGAAATAGGTTCATTAATGAAGGCCTGAAACCGGCATTGCTTGCTTTACGTGCAGATGATGTTAAAAAAGCGAACGATATCGTTGTGCGAAAGGTTCGCCCTCTCTATCAGCCTGTTAGAGAAGATATACATGCGCTCGTTAAACTACGGCGGGCAGATTTTTTGGCTCCTCACAATACAAAATAGACTTGGCCTTACTGTGTCACAAAAAACATGTTGCTCGCCAGTATTGCGGCCAACTGACGGAAGAAAATGGTGTTTGTATGGCGGAGTAAACATGAATGACGCCATGAGCAAGCAGTATCTTTACCAAGTGCTCAACATGAATTTACCAAACGCCACCTTTCAGCTTCTCAATTTCTCTTCGATCGCGTTTGGTCGGCCTCCCTCCAAGAAAAGTGGGCATCGGCTGTGCTTTTAACTCATCAGATAGCGCTTTCCTCCGTAGGAGACTTTCTTCCGTCTCACCATAAAGCATCTGCGCTTGGGGAGCTGGCCCTCGTTTACTGGACAGCGCCAATACCTCTACCATGAATTGATATGGCCCCAGACGGATAGAAAGCATATCGCCTACTACTACAGATTTTGCAGATTTAACACGCACGCCATTGCATAATATCTTGCCGCACTCTAAAGCATCCACAGCTAAAGATCGGGTTTTGAAAAAACGTGCAGCCCATAGCCATTTGTCTATGCGAAACTTGGCGTTATCTTTTTTTTCGTCCATTTTTTCGTCCATGTTATTCATACATTAGCGTTGTGATGGGTAGAAAGCTAAGACAGCGTTTGGTTTGTGCGGTTCCGCACTCATTTTGGATGAGGGCTAGTTAACCCACTTGCGTGCATTCTGGAACATTCTCAACCATGCCCCACTTTCCTTCCATTCTGCTGGATGCCAGGAATGCTGCAACGCCCGGAACAACCGTTCCGGGTGCGGCATCATGATGCTGAATCGTCCGTCAGCTGTGGTTAGCCCAGTAATACCCTGTGGCGAACCGTTTGGATTAAGAGGGTAGGTTTCTGTCGGCTGTCCGTAATTGTCCACATACCGAAGTGTGACCAACGGCTGCGCCGCCTTCAAGCGCTTGTCATTACCGAAATGGGCATATCCCTCGCCGTGCGCCACCACGATGGGTATACGGCTGCCTGCCATACCATCAAACAAGATCGAGGGCGAGGGCTGCACTTCCACCATCACGAAACGCGCCTCAAACTGCTCCGACAAATTGCGCCCAAAATGGGCCCAATGTCCTGCCCCTGGAATAATTTCATGTAAATTGCTCATCATTTGGCAGCCATTACACACGCCCAGAGCAAAAGTATCATCGCGTTTGAAAAAGGCTTCGAACTCATCACGTGCGCGCGGATTGAACAAGATGGATTTTGCCCAGCCTTCGCCCGCCCCAAGTACATCGCCATAAGAGAAACCACCGCACGTGGCCACGCCTTTAAAATCCGCCAATCTCGCGCGGCCAGTAATAATGTCGCTCATGTGCACGTCTATCGCTGCGAAGCCGGCGCGATCAAATGCCGCCGCCATTTCCACATGTCCGTTCACACCCTGTTCACGCAATATAGCGATTGTAGGTCGTAATTTCAGCAGCATAGGCGCGACAATATTTTCGTTCAGGTCGTAGGTAAGTTTCACATGCAAGCCAGGATCGGCAGCATCCAGGATGCGGTCATATTCCTGCTGAGCACAAGCCGGGTTGTCACGTAGTTTCTGCATCCGGTACGTCGTTTCCGACCAGATGCGCCTCAGATTAATGCCAGTCTCGCTGAACAATGTTTTGCCTTGCCGCACGATATCTATCGTCCCGCGCTTATTTAGAGTAGCAACCGAACGTACCGCTGCAAGCCCAGCGCTATGGCACACATCTAGCACATACTGTAAATCGCGGCGATATACCTGCACCACCGCTCCCAGCTCTTCGTTGAACAATGTGCTTAGGACATCTCCCTGCAATTCATCAAGTTTTATGGTCAGGCCAACATGGGTAGCAAACGCCATTTCGCACAGCGTGGTAAACAATCCCCCGTCCGATCGGTCATGATAAGCCAGCAACTTACCCTCACTATTCAGGCGCTGGACAACGTCGAAAAATATTTTGAGCTTGTTCGCGTCGTCGAGGTCTGGTCCAACATTCCCTACCTGTTTATACACCTGCGCCAGCGCCGAGCCGCCCATACGGTTCTTGCCTTCGCCCAAGTCAATCAGCAGCAATGCAGTGTCCAAATTGGCCGCCAATTGCGGCGTCAAGGTCAAACGTGCATCCATGCACGGCGCGAAGGCTGTCACGATGAGCGACAACGGGGCCGTTACCGCCTTTTTCTCAGCGCCTTCCTGCCATGCTGTACGCATGGACATAGAGTCCTTACCTACCGGAATGCTAATGCCGAGTTGCGGGCACAGTTCCATGCCCACCGCACGCACGGTATCAAACAGCGCAGCATCTTCTCCGTGATGACCGGCGGCCGCCATCCAGTTGGCCGATAACTTGATGTCGCCGATCTTTTCGATGCGCGCCGCTGCAATGTTGGTAATCGCCTCTCCCACAGCCATTCGTCCGGAAGCCGGAGCGTTCAACACCGCGAGCGGAGTGCGCTCACCCAAGGCGAAAGCCTCACCCAATGCGGTATTGAAGCCCATCAAGGTCACTGCCACATCCGCGACCGGAACTTGCCATGGCCCCACCATCTGGTCGCGTGCAGTCAAGCCACCCACTGTGCGATCACCGATGCTGATAAGGAAAGTTTTGTCGGCCACGGAGGGTAAGCGCAGCGTGCGCTCGATTGCATCTTTAAGATTTATTTTGCTGACATCAAATGCAGGAAGCTTCACACCCTCGCGCTTTACATTGCGCGTCATTTTAGGTGGCTTGCCCAACAGTACCGACAACGGCATATCCACCGCATTATTGTTAAATAGTTCGTCATGCACGATCAATTGATCATCGGCAATTGCGCGTCCCAGCACGGCGAACGGACAGCGTTCACGCTCGCACAACGCTTTAAACTCATCCAAACGTGACGGATCAATCGCCAGCACATAGCGTTCCTGCGCTTCGTTGCTCCAAATCTGCATCGGCGACATCCCGCGCTCTTCAGAAGGAACGGCACGCAATTCAAAACGAGCGCCGCGTCCACCGCCATGCACCAGTTCCGGCAAAGCGTTGGAGATGCCGCCCGCACCAACATCGTGTATGGACAAAATGAGATTGTTCTCACCCATCTGCCAGCAACGGTCAATTACTTCCTGCGCACGACGTTGCATCTCGGGATTACCGCGCTGCACCGAAGCAAAATCCAGATTTTCCGCATTGGTACCGGTATCCATGCTGGATGCCGCACCGCCGCCCAGACCGATCAACATCCCTGCCCCGCCCAGTTGAATCAGCAGCGCGCCCACAGGCAATGCATGCTTGTGCGTATGCTGCGCCGCAATACTGCCCACCCCGCCCGCCAGCATGATGGGCTTGTGATAACCGCGCATCTCGCCGTTGACGGTCTCTTCAAAGGTGCGAAAATAACCGGCTAGATTAGGACGGCCAAATTCATTATTGAATGCTGCGCCACCAAGTGGTCCTTCCAGCATGATCTGCAAGGCAGAAGCAATGCGTGACGGCTTGCCATAAATCGGAGGGGCTCCCTCTTCACCCGAAAAGGGGATAGCGAAAGTGCTGCCATAAATTTCCCACGGCTGCTCGAAGCCAGGAATATTCAAATTGGACACAGAGAACCCGGTTAGCCCCGCCTTGGGTTTGGAACCGGAACCCGTCGCGCCTTCATCGCGTATCTCGCCACCGGCTCCGGTGGCCGCACCGGCGAATGGCGAGATGGCCGTGGGATGGTTATGCGTTTCCACTTTCATCAACGTGTGCGTCAGCTCATCGTTGTAGGCATAGCCGCCATCTGCACGCGGATAAAAACGCTCAATGCGCGCGCCTTCGATCACAGAGGAATTATCGGAATACGCAACCACCGTACCTTCAGGATGCAGCTTATGGGTATTGCGGATCATGCCGAACAGCGAGATCGCCTGCTGCTCATCGTCTATCACCCAATCCGCATTAAAAATCTTGTGACGGCAATGTTCGGAGTTCGCCTGTGCAAACATCATTAACTCTACATCGGTAGGATTGCGCCCTATTCGATGGAAACTCTCCACCAAATAATCAATCTCATCGCTGGACAAGGCCAATCCCATCTCGATATTAGCCGCTGCCAGCGCCGCATTGCCGCCGTGCATAATGTCCACAGTAGAGAGCGGCAATGGCTCGCCATGACGGAAAATATTTTTTGCCACATCATTGAAGCCTGTTTTGAGACTCACCACGGGATCAAACACGGACTCTGTCATGCGGTCATGCAGTAGCGACAGCAACACTTTCAATTCTGCTTGCGTCAGCGCTTTGTCATCTTTAGTCTTGACAGAGTACACAACGCCGCGCTCAATGCGCTCAACCCTATGCAGACTGCAATGCTGCGCAATATCCGTGGCCTTGGAGGACCACGGCGAGATGGTACCCAGGCGCGGCACAACCAGCAGATGTTGCAACTTGCCCTTGCCACTAAGCTCTCCCGCATCATCCAAATCAAGCAACTTATCCAGCAAGCTGGCTTCAGTGGCTGACAAATCCGCATTGAGCGCCACGAAATACCAATGGCATGCATCTGCTAAATATAAATATGGGAGGGCGTTGCTGATGACAGCACGTAATTTTTCAAGACGAAAGGAAGATAGCGCGGACTTGCCGGGGGAGACGCGAAACATAAACAGGTTCTCAGGGGCTGTTAAAAACAGCTTGCCATTATACTATGTGACCTCATTTGCACTCGAAGGAAAATACATTCATGCCAGCCGCGCCGCGCATCCCCACCATTACACGAAAACAAGTTGCCACCTTTCTCTCCCCTCGCCCGAGTGACAGCCATAAGGGCAAATTTGGCACCGTGGCCGTCATAGGGGGTGCCAGCGGCATGATCGGCGCACCGCTGCTGGCTGCGCGTGCGGCGCTCAAGCTAGGAGCTGGCTGCGTTCATGTAGGCTTGCTGGCGGACAACGCCCCGAGTGTCGATATATTGCAACCCGAGTTAATGCTGCATAGCGCACAAGCTGCATTGCGCCTACCCAAGCTGGATGTGCTGGCCATCGGCTGCGGCATGGGGCATAACGATGCTGCTCAGCAAATTTTGCACGATGCGCTCAAGCTGGACACCGTGCTGGTACTGGATGCTGACGCACTTAACATTCTCGCCCTCCGCCCAGATTTGCGCACTGCATTAATTTCGCGCAAGAATGCCAACATAATTACTCCGCATCCGGGAGAAGCAGCACACCTGCTCGGCTGCAACACTGAAGCGGTACAGGCCGCACGCGCCGAAGCCGCAAAGGAACTGGCTAAACGCTTTCATTGCGCCGTGGTACTGAAAGGTGCTCACAGCCTGTGCGTCACTCGCGATGGCAAGATAGTTGTAAACAAGACCGGCAACCCCGGCATGAGTAGCCCCGGCATGGGCGATGTGTTGACTGGCATTATCGCCGCCTTTATCGCCCAAGGATTAAATGTGGATCAAGCCTTATTGTTGGCAGTGCACCTGCATGGCGCGGCAGGCGATGCAATAGCAAAACAAAAAGTTACAATCGGCATGACCGCCACTGAGGTGACAGAATGGGCGCGCTGGTTGTTGAACCAATGGGTAGCATCAGGCAAATAATTTCATCACGCAGACCTGCATCCAAGCAATGCAGCTACCAAACAAACACAATTTTCGGTAAAAATCATGAGCCTCTCAATTGATATTCGCGAGGAGTTCGGCATCCGTACCCTGCACTTTGGTTCTGAGTGGATCCAGGGGGCGATGCGCATCGCGCGTCCATGGAATCTGGAGCTCGATTACACAAAAGAAATGATGACAAGCCTACTATTCCGTGAGGAGACCCGTTTTCCCCGCAAGGTATTGCTCATTGGCCTCGGTGCCGCCTCACTAACCAAGTTTCTTTATCGCAACTACCCGCTGGCCAAGCTCACTGTGGTAGAAATCGAACCCGCGGTAGTCGCTGCCGCCCGGCAATTTTTCAAGCTGCCGGAAGACCCCAAGCGATTGAAAATAGTGATTGGCGACGGTGCCGAATTTGTCGTCAACAGCGACCAGACCTATGACCTGATACTGATAGATGGATTTGATGCCAATGCCCGCGCTGGTGCCCTCGACACCTTGCCGTTCTATCAGGTTGTACGCGCTCACCTGAGCGAAGTTGGCATCATGGCCGTCAATCTTTTGGGGCACAGTCGTGGCTACAAGAGCAGTGTCGAACGCATTCGTAGCGCCTTTGATGGCCGCGTCCTGGCTTTTCCTTCCTGCGACAGTGGCAACGCCATTGCCTTCGCCGTAGCAGGCGAACCCGTCTGCATTTCGATAGATGATTTGAAGGAGCAGGCGGTGATATTAAAAAAAGAAACTGGCCTTAACCTGCTTGCAACCCTGACTCGATTGGAGCAAGCACAGACCTGTAAAGGCGGAATGCTTGAAATATAACCTTGCCCCTTATTTTTTAGCAGCCTGTTCAGCCAGATATAGCCATGTTTCCACGACGGTATCCGGGTTCAATGAAACCGCCTCAATACCCTGCTCTACCAGCCACTGCGCCAAATCAGGATGATCGGACGGACCCTGCCCACAGATGCCGATGTATTTATTAGCCTTGCGGCAAGCCTGAATCGCCATGCTGAGCAACGCTTTCACTGCCGGGTTGCGTTCATCGAATGCACCCGCTATCAGCCCCGATTCACGGTCTATACCTAAAGTGAGCTGGGTCATGTCATTTGAGCCAATAGAAAAACCATCGAAATATTCCAGGAACTGCTCGGCCAGCAAAGCGTTGGAAGGAATCTCGCACATCATAATCACACGCAGACCGTTCTCGCCCCGTCGCAAACCATTTTTAGCCAGTTCTTTTATCACCAGTTCGGCTTCGTCCAGCGTGCGTACGAAGGGAATCATCACTTCTATATTGGTCAGCCCGATTTCTTCGCGCACCCGGCGTATGGCACGGCACTCCAGCGCAAAGCAATCGCGGAAGCTGTCCACGATGTAACGTGAAGCGCCGCGTAAACCGATCATCGGATTCTCTTCATTCGGCTCGTATTGAGACCCCCCGAGCAAGCTGGAATATTCGTTGGACTTGAAATCCGAAAAGCGAACGATAACCGGTTTAGGTGCGAAGGCCGCGCCCAGCATGGCGATGCCTTCAACCAACTTCTCAACATAAAAATCTACCGGCGTGGCATAACCTGCGGTCTTTGCCTCCACCTGCACTTTTAAATCCGCCGACAAATTGGGATAGTCGAGCACCACCTTGGGATGCACACCTATCATCCGTGCGATGATAAATTCCAGCCGCGCCAGCCCCACGCCCGCATTGGGCAGACGGCTGGACTCAAACGCCAGTTCTGGGTTCGCCACGTTCAGGCTGATTTTAATTGGCGGGGTCGGCATTTCATCCAACGCCAAATCCAACACCTCGATGTCGAGCTTGCCCTGATACACCTTGCCGATATCTCCCTCGGCACAAGAAACTGTCACCGCATCGCCATGTTTAAGAATTTGCGTTGCATCGCCGCACCCCACTACCGCCGGAATGCCTAGTTCGCGCGCCACTATGGCCGCATGACAAGTGCGCCCGCCCCGGTTAGTGACAATCGCCGACGCGCGCTTCATTACCGGCTCCCAGTCAGGGTCGGTCATATCCGTCACCAGAACGTCGCCAGCCTGCACTTGGTTCATCTTGCTGGCATCCGCTACCAAACATACTGGGCCGCTGCCTATGCGTTGCCCTACGGCCCGTCCGCTGACCAATATTTGGGACTGTTGCTTTAACCGATAGCGCCTCAGCTTGCCTTGAGTTTCATGCGACTGCACCGTCTCTGGCCGTGCCTGCAATATATAAAGTTTGCCATCCAACCCATCCTTGCCCCACTCGATATCCATCGCGCGGCCATAATGCTGCTCAATGATCAGCCCATAACGCGCCAGCTCTTCCACCTCAACATCGGTAATGGAGAAGTGCTGCCTCTCAGCCGACGGCACCTCTACAGTGAGAACGGAACGTCCTGTTTCGTGCCCTGCACCGAATATCATTTTGATCGCCTTACCGCCAAGATTACGGCTGATCACCGCAGCTTTACCTTGTTTTAATGCAGGCTTGTACACATAAAATTCGTCCGGGTTGACCGCACCTTGCACCACCGTTTCGCCCAGCCCATATGCGGAATTGATGAGTACCACCTGATCAAAACCAGACTCAGTATCCAGCGTAAACATCACACCGCTTGCGCCTAAATCGCTACGCACCATGCGCTGCACGCCTGCCGACAATGCCACATCCTGATGCTTAAATCCCTGATGGACACGGTAGGCAATGGCACGATCGTTATACAGCGAGGCGAACACCAGCTTAATAGCTGACAAGACATGATCCACGCCATTAATATTGAGAAAAGTTTCCTGCTGCCCGGCAAACGAAGCGTCCGGCAAATCTTCCGCCGTGGCAGAGGAACGAATAGCCCAGGAAATATCCACACCCGCTTCGGCCTGCATCTTTCCATAAGCGTCGCGTACTTCACTTTCCAAACGCGGCGGCAAAGGCGTGTCCACAATCCACTGGCGTATCCGGCTGCCAACCTCAGCCAGCGCAGTCACATCGGTTACAGCAAGATCCTCAAGCACTACGCGAATGCGCTTATCCAAACCACTCTGAGCGAGAAAATCACGATATGCTGCGGCCGTGGTAGCAAAGCCACCCGGCACACGCACACCGAGATGGGCAAGCTGGCTGATCATTTCTCCAAGCGACGCATTCTTGCCGCCCACCGTGGCCACATCGCTCATACGCAATGCCTCAAGCCACACAATATACCGTTGCTGTTCCATACTTTTCTCCTCTCACAGACTGGCTACATGATAGTAGAAACGGAGGTTGAATTCTCCTTGCGTGAATAACAAGGAAATTTACTTCAAGTCAGGTTAAGGCCACGCTGAAAAAAGTCCCTCGGTCGGGCCAAGTCCCTCCGTTCGGGCTGAGCCAGTCGAAGCCATCGGCAATTTATTGATGAAATGAGTACGTTTCGACAAGCTCAACGCGAACGGACTTGTTCAGCATTGCCGTAATTCAAAAGTGGGCATTTTCTATGCCGCCATGCCGCATGATATGCAGCGAGCAGACTGAACGATATGGCTGCTTGCTTCACAGACTCTCGGTATTTTTTAGAGTCATTTGAATAAACGACCGACGAAACGCCCAACCACCCTGCCTGCTCCAATAGCTGCTTTCGATGGCGGCCTGAATTCCGGAATCGCGTCGGCAACCTTTTTTGCACGGCTCTCGAGAATGATTTTCTGGGCTTCGGGAGAATCAGCCGGAATGATCGTTGCCTGATCACAGATTGGGCATTCTTCATACCGGGAACGGAAACGCCAAATTGAATAAATCAAGCCCGGGATCAAGAAGCAAAACCAGAGGATGATTTCGGTATCGGTGCTGCCTTTGGTTATAGTTTCCGTCTCACCTACATAGCCGCATGATGTGCACAAACCTTGTGACATAAAACTCTCCAGTATTTTTTAATCCAGAAATCAGCCTGAGTGTAGGAATTTCCTTAAGGCTACGCTGAACAAGTCCGTTCGCGTTGAGCTTGTCGAAACGTACTTATTTCAATCAAAAAGTTGCCAATGGCTTCGACTGGCTCAGCCCGAACGGCGGGGCTTGTTCAGCATTGCCCTAAACAACTTTTTACTTCCGTTGTTCAGTGCCAAGGCGGCCTCATTGTCGCTCATCTTTACTGCTTGCGCATCCAGCCGGTCGGCGAACAACATCACCTGCACACTGCCATTGCCGGTGTAATTACCCTTCATCCTTCTTCAGTTTCTTTGAACGCCCGCCCGACAACTGCTTGAAATTTTCCGCTGAGATCACCGGCTTGCCGGTCTGTAATTCAATATCCTTGCGCGTTCTGCCGGCCACTGCGCCGCCATCTTTTGCATCTTTTTTCAGCGGCTCCATGCCCTGCGAATCGCGGTCGCGGTGCAGCTTCGTGGTTGTCGCCTCGGCTAGCATGGTGAGAATCAGCTCGATGTCCGTCATGTGGTCGCGCAGATTTTCCCGCGCCAGTGATTTCACCTGCTTGTACTCGTCCACCTTCAGAGCGAAAGTGCCTTGCATGATTTCGTTGGTCAGAATCGCGAATTCCTTGCTCGACTCCGCACCGCGTTCCTTCCATTCATCGGTCAAATCCTGCCGCACCGCGATACCGCGCAAACGCTTGTCGATCCACTCCTTCGGGTAACCTTTCTTTTCATACAAATCCTGCATCCGCCCCATCGCCAGTTCGGGGTTTTCAATTTCCTTCACCCGCTCGTAGCCCACTTGCGCCAGCCAACGCTTGAAAGGTTCAGCCTGCGGCGACGGGATGGATTGAATGATGCGGAACAAGCCTTCGGTGTTGGCGCAATTAGTTGCCCGCAGCTTACCGTCCGGTGCCAGTAAATGAAGTGGGGTACAAGTTGTACCCCACTTGGCACCCAGCATCGGGTCGCGATTACGCATTTTTTTGATGTATTGCTTCACATCTACTGAATCAGTCAGCACTGCCACCACGTCAACAATGGCAAACCACCACTCCTCGTTATGCCAAGCACGGCGGATCGTTTTTTCCTGAAAAATAGCGGTGTGTGCGATGGGTTCTTTTGAATTTTCTATATCGCTCATGCTGTGTATTTCCCTTTATTCATCGTTCACTGCCCGATTTTTTCGGACACTTCAAATCAAACAGGTCTTGCAGTGCATCCATGCATCGTTGCGCAGCTAATCGCGCAGCGCGATGCGGTCTGCGGAGAGCTCTTTCTGCACGCTGCAGATAAAAATACGCAACGTTTTCATGGCAAGTGAACCTTTCCGGTGAGTAGCTTGGGCATCATGTGCAGGCACTCATACTTTACGGATTTCAACGCGGGTGATGTCGTCGTGTCAACCCGTCATTTGAGCACCTTAAACTGCTCCGGCTTCGAGCCGAAATCAGCGGTCTTGTCGCACTTGTAGCCAAGGGCGGAGAGCAATGCCCCGCTGGCTTCCCGCAGCGGGCGTTTTTGAAAATCGGCTCGTGTATTGCGAAGTGAGGCGAGTTTTTGCGGATTGAATTCGGGCATGGTCATGTCGCCCAGTTTTCGATTTTCAAGCCGGGGATACGAGAAAAGTCACGTTCGTTGTTGGTGACCAGTATCAAATTTTCAGCGAGGGCATGGCAAGCAATCAGGGTGTCCATATAGCCCACATGATTGCCCGTCATCTTTTGGGAGCCACGCAATTTGGCATAGTGGTCTGCCGCTGAAACCGGCCACTCCAAGCATGGCATGTATTCGAGGAAAGCGAGCACTGCGAGTTTAAGCGTCGTGGCATTGGGTAGGGTTTCAAGGCCATACAACAATTCGCCCCGTGTAATGGCGGAAATGGCTAGTTCTTCGCTAGCCAGCCCAGCACGTATCTTGCTCAATAATTCCGGCTGTTTACGCTTGATCGCGTAGCTGCAAATATCGGTATCGAGCAAATAATGTGGTATCAAAAAATCTCCCGGAACTCGCCCGCTCGGTTGTCGCGCTCTGCCATGAATTCTTCCGGTACAACCGCCGCTTCAATCAGCCTGAACAGCTCATCCAGGTCAGCTGCCGCCTTTTTTTTGGGAGTGAGCGTGACCACACCAGTAACTTCGTTTTTATGCACCCAGACTTCGTCGCCCGGCAATCTGCATGCCTTCGGCAAACGAACAGCCTGGCTGTGTCCGGTTTTAAATAGTTTCGCGGTAGCTAACATGGCAGTCTCCCTGTATGTATGTATGTATCCGTAGCTACTTTATCACAAGCCAGGTGATTAACTCAAAATCACCTGCGGATTTCACCTGTTTGCCAGTATCGGTGAGTTTGCCACCACGCCCGGCAAAGAGATTGGCCGCATTCTTCCGCTCGAACTGCGCGGCGATGGCGGTAACTAGCCTGGCAATCACCGCAACTGATCTTGCCAAGTTCTGGTTTGAACCGTTCGATGTTGACTAGCAAGGTTGCCGCGCTGCTGCCGAGGTCGGCGGTCTTCTCGCTGACGTAGCCGAGCGCATTGAGCAGGTTCGTAGCTGCTTTCTGGACTGACTTGTCCGCAAACGTCTTGAGTGCTGCTTGGACTTGTTCGCGTCGTGTAGTTGCGGATGACATGCTGGCTCTTGTACTCAGGGATTAAACGGTGAGGCCAGTCATGGCAGGTATTTATCTATGTCGAGCGCGCCATGAAACACGCCAATCACATGGATAAGCTCATTGTTGTTGTGCCGCAGGTAAGCAATGCGGTAATGACCATACAAGATAAAACGCACATCCCCTTCTTCGACTTGACGCATTCTGGTGCCGATGTCTGGATGCTGAAGCAGCACTTGCGCCTTTTCGTATATGCCATCCACCACCTGCGCAGCAGCTCCGGGATTATCTTGGGCGATGTAGCGATAGATTTCTTCAAGCCAATCCAGCGCTTCGGTCGCCCACTTTAATTCCGCCATGACCGGATTTTCTGTGCGGCTTCGTTGTTGCTCACTACGCGGTTAGCGCGCACATCCTGCAAGCCGCGTTCTACCATACGGTCAAACGCTAACTCGCGCATGATTTCATCGTAAGAAGCATCCTCTGGCTGGTTCTCGACGATGGTGCGAATAATAGATCTTGGGGAAGGTGGTGAATTTTCGGGTCTCATTTGTTTGCTCCTATTCGTTAATGGGGTACTGTTTGCACAGTTTACTTGATGACCAGCCAGGTGATGAGCTCAAAATCACTTGCGGATTTCACTTGTTTGCCCGCATCGGTAAGCTTGCCACCATGCCCGGCAAAGAGATTGCCCACATTCTTCCGCTCGGACTGCTCGGCGATGGCGACAACTAGCCTGACAATCACCGTGCTTTCCTCACAAGCTCTCGGTATTTTTTAGAGTCATTTGAGTAAACGACCGACGAAACGCCCAACCACCCTGCCGGCTCCAATAGCTGCTTTCGATGGCGGCCTGAATTCCGGAATCGCGGCAACCTGTTTTGCACGGTTCTCGCGAATGATCTGCTGAGCTTCGGGAGAATCAGCCGGAATGATTGTTGCCTGATCACAGATTGGGCATTCTTCATACCGCGAACGGAAACGCCAAATTGAATAAATCAAGCCCGGAATCAAAAAACAAAACCAGAGGATGATTTCGGTATCGGTGCTGCCTTTAGTTATAGTTTCCGTCTCACCTACATAGCCGCATGATGTACACAAACCTTGTGACATAAAACTCTCCAGTATTTTTTAATTCAGAAATCAATCAAAGTGTAGGAATTTTAAACTGAGCAAAGCTATTATGCTTTGGCTTTGTATGATTGCGAGTGCAAAAGCTCGCCTACGGACTCGCCATTATATTTAACAAGTTTTGAATGGCGGCTATCGACACAAACCAGATATTCGATGACACCAAAAGCAGAGATTTAACTTGCCAATTAAGTGAACTTTACAAGTTTGGAGAAATATTTTGGCCGTGGCTCCAATCAACATAAGTAAAATCAACTCCTATTCTATTTTCAGTTCGAGCACTTACCATACGATGAGAGCCAATATTATCCATATTGCTAAACTGACGTACCATTTCTAACGAGGAGCTTTCCCAGAAATCACCTATCAAAGTGAAGCTTTGGATTCCTTTATTTTCATTGCAGAAGTGAACTAAAGCTTCGACCTGACATTTCGCTATATCCCCCCCATTTTTAATTCGGCTGTAGGTATTGAGTTGAGCTAAACCAATATTTACTGCACCCCATACCTTAAACGCATATGAAATAGCCTCATAAGTTACGTTGTAAAAAAAGTCCCGATACGGTTTTCCGTGCTGGGGTATAGCGTATTTACTATAACAATGGCTATATTCATAAGGTGCAAGAATGACCCCTTTTAACAGACTGTCTTGCTTAAAAGAAGGAATGGAAATTAATGTAACATCCGCCGCTTCATAGCGATTCCAGTCCGCCAAACTAGATATATTTCTCTCAAAGGTTGTTGGACATCCATCCAGAATGTACTTCACTAAATCTCTCTCACGCAAACCCAAATCTGCCGAAAGAAACCTTCGCATCATTCCTAACTGAGACCATCCATCTTCAGAATCGACAATAATTACGTCGATCAAGTTTTTTTCAGCAAGTGTTTTGACATGCAATCCAACCGGATGGTAAATGATGATGTTTTCATCCAGATGGGAGTGAAGCACCCCTACGTTTTTTGCTTCTAAGACCAGAGTATCGATTTCCATCTAAAACCTCACGTTGTGGTCGGCTGCTCTAGCTTTGCCCTCACGCATAACTGCTCTTCAAGTTTCTCCGAAGCAGAAATATTATTTTCTGCGTTTCATTTCAAAAAGCATACGCTGGCGCGCGTAATAGGCTCCTGCCACCAGAGGCAACCAGGTCTCTCAACTACGTTTTGGAAAGACTCTCAAATGCAACAATGCCCAGCAGCCATGTCGCAACAAATTTAAATAAAAGTGTTTCAAACATCATCATTTCACCTAAGTAACCCCATGATCTAGCAATTGGATAATGGCTTATCTACCAAGCTCACTCAGAATCTTATCAAATGTCTATATCCACATCCTGTTGGCCGAGATCGTTCCAGTCCCAATCAATTCCGATTTTTAGATTTGCCACTGCCGCAAATTTGTTTAATAAATCGATTTTTTGAGATTCACTTAGCACGAGTTTCGCATACCATCCGTTCGCTAAGCGATGATACTTGTTGGTGTCTGCAACATGGTCAGGTGTGGAACGGAATAATTTACTTAGATTTTTTGCAAAGTATAGTGTTCGTTTACCCTTGGCTACAAAAACTGTTTCCCAGTTGATTTCATCAAATGGCTTTGGGTAATGTTGCGTAAAGCGCTCCATGAGCCAAACATAGGCCTCCTTCTCGCTTTCAAAGTGAATTTTCTTGCTCAGAAACATTGCGACCGTGGGCTTACTGCCACCTCTGCGGCTTCGTACAATTCGCCAATTCGGAAAACGCTGATTAAGTACGCGCTCTGCCACATGTATGTGGTCAATAGCGTTTTTGGCTAATGCATTCTCGCGCATCGTCACCAAGTCTTTTTGCTCCATTGCTGGATCTTGCAAAAACATGAGGAAGCGATTGATGTCCATTGGATTACAAACCTTTCATTGATATTTCTGACATAGTAGTTATCTTCTGTGGACATGTTTTATCCGATGCCCGATGGTGATGGTATGCCCATCATGACTGCTTTCAACCTTATAAGCGTGGAGATATTCAGCTAACTTGCGTACTGGTGCAGCGCCAAATTCTCGCTCCATAGCCCGAATGCTGGAGCGGCTGAAAAACAGAGTTACGCCGCCATGCCCGTCATATTCTTCTTCGCCAAACTGATCGAGCCATTGATTTATCAGTGGCGGGATGCAGCGCTGTTGCGCCCTGATCTTCGCATGTGATGTATTCATATCGAACTTATCTTCAATATGCGACGACGCAGTTCATCGGCAAGGCACCAGTCGGTATCGCCTGATCTCTTTATCAGCAAATCACGCCAAGCGTTACGGTTTGTACCTTTAGCATCCGTACCTTTAGCGATGAATCTGGCCAGCTCGGAGGGTGAGTAACTCACTCCTTTGAAATCAATCTTATTGTTCTTGACTGCTGCATATGAGACTTCCTTCTTGTATTCCATTCGGATGAGTGTGCCATTTGGCAAGAACAGAGGTGCCCAATGGTAGCCACCCTTTGGATCGCCGAATTCTTTAGCGAAATCCTCGGAGCCGGACTGGCGTTCGCGATAAGCATAATAGGCATCAGACCAATTGCCGTCGTCAGATGTTTGCTCCAAGTAGTCTCGCACGATGGTTTCAATCCAGCCAGCGGAGTCAATTTTAGGGTCACCGGTTCGCAAATACAGTTCACCGATAATTTCTGAGTCAATGGGAATGGAAATAGTAGGCATGTGCGGCTCCAATCGAATAGTTAATTAGTATGCAACTGGACGTAGTATAGTAGTACGCTATAGCGCTGTCAATAGTTTATTTAAAACCATGCTATTTGCTCAAGCAAGAACTCCAGGCATTGACTTGTGCGTGCGGCGATCCGGGTAATTGGAAACGAGAAGCTACACGTCAGGAAATAATCAGTGCAGCGTGTGAGCGCTCGCAAGAGTGGTGGAGAAAGTCTAAATCGTAACAGCCGCTGCCTTTTTTCCTGATGAGCAAACTGGATGGTGGGCGTCACTGGCAGATTCTGGCACATAACGGCTACTGGCAAGTAATTTCTTAACCGTATTATGCGCGCAGTGGAATTACTTCTGCCCCTGCTTCCACCTTGGCAAGATAATCCGCCCGCTGCCGCGTGATGCCGCGCCGCTCTCCGTAGTATAAGGTGAACCGGACATCAAATTTAATTTCCTATACGCAGGAGTTTGCATACACCGTGAAGGGTAGGCATGTCATTTTGCAAGAAATAAGTAACCAAATTAAGCATTCCCGCTTTTTCATGCTCACACCTGCCAGTCTGCAACGGGCAAGTTGGGCACGCGGGTGAATTCGCTGGTGTTATGCGTCACCAGGTTCATGCCATTTGTTTGGGCAATTGCCGCAATCAGCAAGTCATTTCCACCAATCAGGCTGCCCGCGCGTTGGAGATGTGCGCGAATTTCTCCATAACCTTCGGCTGCCAAATCATCGAAAGGCAGGCGCGGCCAATGTCCAAAAGCATCTTGCAGCTTTGCCAACTCTTGCGATGGATTTTGCGCAAGACGAGCGCCGCATTGCAACTCCGCCCAGACAATGCTGCACAGCACCAATTCATTCAAGCTTTTGGTTGCAAGGCGCGCTTTTAGCGCCAAATTCCGCCCCCGTAATATTTCGATGCAGACATTTGTGTCGAGAAGGTAGCGCATCACAACCCCTGCATATCGGATACCGGAGGTGATTGCGGTCTGTCCGGGAAATCGGGGGCAGCGCCCCAAGCCCGCTCCAGCCACGCCGGATCAGATTTGCGTTCACTCTTTGTGTGTAAATAACCGATAAAATCGAGCACTTCCCGCTGGAATTCCGGCGGCAGTGCGCTGGCCTCTTTGTCGATTGCTTCAATAATGTTATTCATTACTCTTCTCCTTCAGATTCACACAATAGCAATAATTAATCCGCAATATTCCCGCTGGCACAATATTACTTGATAACCAACCAGGTGATGAGCTCAAAGTCACCGGTGGATTTTACTTGCTTGCCCGCAAAGGTAAACATGTCATCTTACAAGTAGTAAGTAACGACATAAATATCTGTTCACTGTGAATAATTCTGTAGAAAGCATATGCGCCGGGGCAGAGTAACCTCTAGTGTGATACCTTTCTTTTTATGACTACTCCTACCGCCCAACAAATTCTCCACGATGTTTTCGGCTATACGTCCTTTCGTGGTGAACAGCAATCTATAGTTGAATATGTTGTTGCTGGTGGTGATGCGCTGGTATTAATGCCAACTGGCGGCGGCAAGTCGTTGTGCTACCAGCTTCCGGCATTGATGCGGCGTGGGGTGGGCATCGTAGTGTCACCGTTGATTGCGTTGATGCAGGATCAGGTGGACGCACTTAACCAGCTTGGTGTACGCGCCGCTTTTCTTAACTCCAGCCTGGATGCGAACACGGGGCGCACCGTGTCGAGCCGTTTGTTGCGGGGTGATTTAGATCTCTTGTATGTGGCTCCAGAGCGGTTGCTGATGTCTGGATTTTTGTCGATGCTGGAACAGGTGCAAGCCGAGCATGGCATAGCGTTGTTTGCCATTGACGAGGCGCATTGCGTATCGCAATGGGGCCATGATTTCCGTCCAGAGTATCGCGGTCTGACGGTATTGCATGAACGCTTTCCGGACGTGCCACGCATCGCGCTGACAGCAACGGCAGATGCGCCAACGCGAGGCGAGATTGTCGAGCGGCTGGCGCTGGAACAGGCACGCCAATTTGTTTCCAGCTTCGACCGTCCCAACATCCGTTACCGGATAACGCTGAAAGCCAATGCCCGGCAGCAGCTGCTGACCTTTCTGGAAACGGAGCATGCTAACGATGCTGGCATCGTATATTGCCTGTCGCGTAAAAAAGTGGATGAAACTGCCGCGTGGCTTCAGGAGCGCGGCTGGAATGCATTGCCTTATCATGCCGGGCTGGATGCGACCGTGCGTAGCGAGAATCAACGTTCATTCCTGCGCAAGGAGGGCGTCATCATAGTTGCCACTGTCGCTTTCGGCATGGGCATCGACAAGCCCAACGTGCGCTTTGTCGCTCACCTTGATCTGCCCAAGAGCATGGAAGGCTATTATCAGGAAACTGGCCGTGCCGGACGCGACGGCTTGCCCGCAGATGCATGGATGACTTACGGTTTGGGCGATGTAGTTTCCATGCGTCAGATGCTGGCATCCGGCGATGCGCCCGAGGAGCGCAAACGGTTAGAGATGCATAAACTTGACGCTCTGCTGGGGTTTTGTGAATCCACTGCTTGCCGCCACCAAATTATCTTGCGTTACTTTGGAGAGGAGCATCCTGGCAACTGTGCGCAGTGCGACAATTGCCTGGAGCCGATGGATACCTGGGACGCGACTCAGGCGGCACGTATGGCATTGTCGTGTGTTTACCGCACTGGGCAGCGCTTCGGCGTTGGCTATTTGATCGATGTGCTACTGGGCAAGGCCACTGCACAGGTCGAAAAATTTCGGCACCAGCAACTGAGTACTTTTGGGATCGGCCAGTCGCTCGCGCAAACTCAATGGAGCAGCGTCTATCGCCAGTTGGTTGCTGCTGGTTTGCTCAATGTGGATATGGAAGCTTATGGCGGATTGCGTCTTACCGAACAAGCGCGCCCGGTGCTACGCGGTGAATCCGAAGTGTGGTTGCGGCGCGATGCTGAACCAGCTAAAAACAAAATCAGCAAGGTTGAACGCGGCGCAAGAATGCGTGAAGCATTTGCCGGTGCAAATGAAGACCCGCTGTGGCTGGCGCTTAAAGCCAAGCGCATGGAACTCGCTCGCGAACAAGGCGTACCGCCTTATGTAATTTTTCACGACAGCACTTTGCTGGAAATTCTCAACCATCGTCCTGGCAATCTCACCGACTTAGGAAAAATTAGCGGGGTCGGCTTAGCCAAGTTAGCCCGTTATGGAGATGATTTTCTGAAAGTAATTGAGGATGTGCAGAATCAATAGGGTCACCCATTGATTTTTCAACGGCATTTTGCCGTTACAAACCTTGCCCTGATAGATTTTTCAATCGCATCCTTTGAAGTTTTTTTGCTGACAGTCACTTGCCATTTTCTGTGCTTTTGTAATTTGCTGCGTTGACATTTTTTGTACAACGAGGTTGCGATTCCTCAGCGCATTTGCATCGCCCAATGTAGCGCCAAGATTGAACCACATGTGCGCGAGAATATAGTCCAGCTCAACACCATGCCCATTGTCATACATGACGCCAAGGTTGTTTAGCGCACTTACATTCCCCTGAGCTGCTGCTAATCGATACCACCTGAGTGCTTCTGCGTAGTCCTGCGCAATGCCTTTATGTTTGTCATACATCACACCAAGATTATATTGTGCATCTGCATAACCTTGCGCTACTGCCAGGAGATACCATCTGAATGCCTCTCTGTAGTCCTGCACAACGCCCTGCCCGATGTCATACATCACACCAAGATTGTATTGCGCCTTTGCATATCCTTGTGCTGCAGCTAAACGATACCAATTGAGTGCTTCTGCATAGTCCCGCGTTATGCCTTTCCCATCGTAATACAAGTCGCCAAGATTCAATTGTGCATCTGCATAACCTTGCGCTGCTGCCAGGCTATACCATCCAAGTGCTTCTGCGTAGTCCTGCGTAACACCGTGCCCATTTTCATACATCAAGCCAAGATTACATTGTGCAATTGCAACCCTTTGAACTGCTGCCAGGCGCCACCACTTGACTGCCTCTGCGTAGTTCTGCGTAACACCGTATCCATTGTCATACATCACTCCAAGATTCAATTGTGCATCTGCATACCCTTGCGTTGCAGCTAAACGATACCAATTGAGTGCGACTGTGTAGTCCTGCGCAACGCCCTGCCCGTTGTCATACATCAAGCCAAGATTGTATTGCGCCTTTGCATATCCTTGCGCTGCAGCTAAACGATAAAAATTGAGTGCTACTATGTAGTCCTGCGCAACGCCCTGCCCGCTGTCATACATCACACCAAGATTGTATTGCGCCTTTGCATAACCTTGTGTTGCAGCTAATCGATACATATCGAGTGCTGCTGTGTAATCCTTCTTAACTCCTTGCCCACTGTCATACATCACACCAAGATTGTATTGTGCAATTGCAACTTTTTGAACTGCTGCCAGGCGCCACCACTTGAGTGCCTCCATGTCGTTTTGCACAACGCCTTTACCTTCGATATACATGTCGCCAAGATTCAATTGTGCATCTGCATCCCCGTGCGCTGCTGCTTTTCTGAACCAGACAAGAGCCTGATCATAGTCCTGCTTGACGCCTAGTCCCATTAGATACATCACGCCAATAATGTTCTGATAATCTGTATTCCCCTGAGAATCATACAAACGGTACAATCTGAGAGCCTCTGTGTAGTCACCTCTCTTATATGCTTCATGAGCAACACTGTAATCTTCGTATGGCTCCGCCCACGCAGTACTAACAGTCAGCAATAGCACAGTAAATATAGTAAGTAACAGTGGTTTCATTTATCCCCTCATTGTGCAGAAGCTAACGGTGACTCAGTGTAACGCATCGTGAACTTACAAACATAGCGGTCAGGTGCAGCGCGTAATCATATTAAAAAATCTTTAGCCGCCCAACTTTTAAAAAAATAAAAAAAACACTGACCGTTTGACTAAAACTTGATGTATAGCTTAAGCAAGAACCATCAAGAAATTGAAGGATAAGGGTACGGTGGGGGTTGCGATATTGTGGGGTTTGATGAGGGAGTTGGGAAATTAAAGAGTTCGATGCAGTTGCAGCGAGAACTAATGAAGCAGGTTCAATCGCCTAGCAATTCTCTAGTGTATCCATGAAACGTATAAAAAGAAAATGGGTTAGATCATTTATGATCTAACCCATTGATTATACTGGTCGGGGCGAGAGGATTCGAACCTCCGACCACTTGGCCCCCAGCCAAGTACGCTACCAGGCTGCGCTACGCCCCGAAGGTGCAAATTATAACAGAGCAAAAAAAATCCACGGATAAAAATTGGGGTAAAGTACACTTGAAGATGGAGGCGGGGGTCGGAATCGAACCGGCGTACACGGCTTTGCAGGCCGCTGCATGACCACTCTGCCACCCCGCCATACTGCGAATTGCTGAGGGAAAAAATATGGGAAAGCTAGGCGCTTTCCCAGTAAATGGAGCGGGAAATGAGACTCGAACTCACGACCTATACCTTGGCAAGGTATCGCTCTACCAACTGAGCTATTCCCGCAAAACTGAAGTCCGCATTATATGGATATTGCCAACCGTGTCAAGAAAACGGCCAGAACACGCCATGCAAGCAGCTTTAAACATCCACGTTCTCGCCACTGTAATGAGCATCTCTGTATAATGCGGCGCTGCGCGGTGAGCCTGTCGGCTGCCGCATTCCAGCCTTACCCCATCTCGCCCGGGTGGTGAAATTGGTAGACACAAGGGACTTAAAATCCCTCGGGGAGAAATCTCTGTACCGGTTCGATTCCGGTCCCGGGCACCATCACATTGTCATTATGCTGAGCAAACTCAATCCCGCACAACGCGAAGCCGTAAAGTATCTGGACGGCCCGCTGCTGGTGCTGGCCGGCGCAGGCAGCGGCAAGACTGGCGTCATCACCCATAAGCTGGCTTATCTGATCGAGCAATGCGGCTATGCGCCGCGCAACATTGCCGCCATCACCTTCACCAACAAAGCCGCCAACGCGATGCGCGAACGGGTGGGCAAGCTGCTGGCCGGACGCGATACCAAGGGGCTGAC
>CAZPUT010000014.1:0-23751 GCA_964589845.1 uncultured Candidatus Nitrotoga sp.
TGCTGGCCTTGGTACTGATCGACCATGCTCTGCGCCACCGGGCTCAGAACGCAGACGTGGCATGCACCACACCGAAAGTTCCGGGCAAGATCGACTAACATTCAAAATTCCATAAGAGTTTAATGACGCTCGTTCCAATAAGTTGCGCCCGGATGCCACATGCAAGACTCGTTATTTAAGCAACAACGGTTCCTACCCAAGATATTCGATAGAGGAATTCACGGTAATACAACTGCTTTGGCCGTTTGCCCGGCCGCATTGTTGCTGACTTGATACGCTGCATAGTGCGGTAACGCAAAGCGTTCCAAATACCAGCCGGATGGCATGGCGTGACGTAATTTTTGTTCGGTATCTTCACTAATCAGGATACGCTCACTTGCCGTACGCGCCTGATCACACAGATGCGCAGCCAAATTGACAGGTGCACCCATGATCGTAAATATACTGGTACCACTGTAACCCATGCGACGTCCGTAAACCGGACCGCTAGCAATGCCTATCCGGTGATCCAGCAAATCCAGCTTATAATTCAAGCGTTGCCATTCCTGTTTGATCTCTGAAAACTCACGCTGCATTTCGAGCGCCGCTCTCAGCGCTTTCGGGGCGTTTTCAACACCTGCTGTTTCAAAGCTCAGCATCATGCCATCACCCAGATATTTATCGATGCGTGCACCGTGCTGTACGCCAATTGCACCCAAACGCTCCAGATATTCATCCACCAACGCGGTCGCATCCGCCACCGCCAGTTGTTGAAACAGCAAGTCGGAATTGGTGATATCGGTAAACAGAATCGTGGCTTGATTGATGTGCGGATCAAGCACGACGCCCAAATGCACTAGATTGATCGGATCAGCAATGATGTTTGAAACCGCCAACGCCAACTTAACGCAGATCGGCTCGATCTTTTTCTCATCCTCTACCGTAAATGGTGTATTACTATCCTCATTGAGAAACTGCACCACACCAACCAACTCGCTGCCAAATTTTAACAAAGGCTTGGTAAGAATATTATTCGATTGAAAACCGGATTTGGTATCCAGCCGTTTTTCATGTGCCTTATTCACCATCGAGGGCGAATAAATTGAAGTCTTGCGTGACAGGTACACTTCCCCGGCTTGACTGCCATGCAAATCAATTTGCATTTTGACCACACTCTGAGCAGCGGGGCCATGTGCAATCAAAAACACCAAAGCTTGATCAGAATAGGGATTGCGAATAATAATGGAATCGGCCACTGCGCGAATCTGACTGCGCGCATCAGCCAGCAATGTGTCGAGCTGTTCCTTATGCTGCTGCATTTCCAGCAAACCTTGATGCAATAACTCGTTAGAGCGTTTCTGCTGTTCCAGCGCCGCCTCCAGCTTGACCACTTTTGTTTTTTCGACTTCCACGGTTTCTTCCAACCGCTTTTGCTCCCGAAAGAATTTCCAGCACGCCAAGGCAATCGCAAATACCGGCGCCAGCCAAGCCGTCGAAATTTGTGTCGGAATCAATTTTAAAAAATTATCAAACATTGCTTGCCCCTCCCGATCATGATGTTCGGCGGATTATGCGCCGTGACGTTCAAGATTTCCATGCCCTGCAATCCTGCTGCGTTCGGGAACATACTGCATGGTCGCCTTGACCGCTTAAAAATTGAGCACTAATTGTTTCACGTGAAACAATTAGTGGGAGGGTTTTCTGCCTCCTAACATTTTGATGTATGATGTGCACCTCCGTTTCGTCAAGCAAATTACCGTTTCTGCAATCAACCGCTGAAGAGTACAAAGATGGATTTTCCGAAAAAATTCGATGTAATTGTTGTGGGCGGTGGCCACGCCGGGACAGAGGCTGCGCTTGCCAGTGCGCGCATGGGTTGCACTACTTTGTTACTCACGCATAACATTGAAACGCTTGGGATAATGTCGTGCAACCCATCCATTGGCGGCATCGGAAAGGGACATCTAGTCAAGGAAATAGATGCCTTAGGTGGTGTTATGGCGGCGGCCACGGATGAATCAGGAATCCAATTTCGAATCCTCAACTCATCTAAAGGTCCAGCAGTAAGGGCTACGCGCGCTCAGGCTGATCGTGCGCTATACAAGCAGGCTATTCGCAATCGATTAGAAAACACCCCTAACCTTTGGTTATTTCAGCAGGCGGTGGACGATTTACTGGTGGAAAATAATAAGGTATGCGGGGTTTCTACCCAGCTGGGCTTGCGTTTCGCTGCAAAAACCGTTGTGCTAACAACCGGGACTTTCCTTTCTGGCCTAATTCACATTGGACAAACCTCTTACCAAGCAGGACGGGCGGGCGATCCGCCATCTTTCAGTTTGGCGCAATGTTTGCGCGAACTTGATTTACCCATGGGCCGACTGAAGACGGGCACGCCACCGCGCATTGATGGGCGCAGCATTGATTATTCCGTGATGACCGAACAACCTGGCGATATGCCGGTGCCGGTATTTTCATTCATGGGTCGGGCACAACAGCATCCGCAGCAATTGTCTTGCTGGATTACCCATACCAATCAACGCACACACGATATTATCCGCGGCGGGTTAGATCGTTCACCAATGTTCACCGGGGTAATCGAGGGTGTGGGGCCACGCTATTGCCCGTCTATCGAAGACAAGATCACGCGCTTTGCCGACAAAGAGTCACACCAGATTTTTCTGGAACCAGAAGGATTGACCACTCACGAAATATATCCAAACGGGATTTCCACCAGCCTGTCTTTCGATGTACAGCTAGCATTAGTACGTTCAATCAAAGGCTTGGAGAATGCGCATATCACGCGCCCTGGCTATGCAATTGAATATGATTATTTTGATCCGCGCGGTTTAAAGCATTCATTGGAAACCAAAGCTATCACTGACCTGTTCTTTGCCGGGCAAATTAATGGCACAACAGGGTACGAAGAAGCGGCCGCCCAAGGTTTACTGGCGGGCATTAATGCCGCATTGCGTGCGCTTGGCAAGGAGAGTTGGTGCCCGCGTCGCGATGAGGCCTATCTGGGCGTTTTGGTAGACGACTTGATTACGCGTGGCGTGTCTGAACCATACCGTATGTTTACCAGTCGGGCCGAGTATCGCCTGCAACTGCGCGAAGATAACGCAGACCTGCGTTTAACTGAAATCGGTCGCCGTCTGGGTGTGGTAGATGATATCCAGTGGGCGGCGTTTGAGTTGAAGCGTGATGCAATTACATGCGAACAAGAACGGCTGAAATCCATCTGGGTTAATCCAAAGCTGTTGCCACAGGAAGACGCTGAACGCGTGCTGGGCAAAGGGATAGAGCGCGAATATGCGCTGCATGAACTTTTGCGCCGTCCCGATGTGAGCTATACCAGCCTGATGACTTTACCTGGAGCGGGTGAGCCGGTGGCCGATGAAAAAGTGGCAGAACAGGTGGAAATTCAAGCCAAATATCACGGCTACATTGAGCGGCAGCGCGACGAGATAGCGCGCAATGAGCACAATGAAAACACGCGGTTACCTGAAGTAATGGATTATCGTACAGTGCTTGGCCTGTCAATTGAGGTGCAGCAAAAACTTAATCAGCATATGCCAGAGACAGTAGGAGAGGCGGCACGTATTTCCGGAATAACACCGGCGGCGGTCTCCCTGTTATTGGTCCACCTGAAACGCGGTTTTCGGAGTATTGCAATGGCTCCAGAAGTTAAAGAACCACCAGAAGGCGAGAAAGTGCAGAAAAGCGCGTGAACCAGGCCAAAGATCTGGCGCTTGGTATCACGCAACTGGGGCTGGATGTCACGCCAGAAGCACAGCGCAAGCTGTTGACTTACCTTGAATTATTGCAAAAATGGAACCGGGTTTATAACCTCACGGCAATTCGTCAACCGGAGCAGATGGTAATGGGTCATTTACTCGACAGCCTTGCCGTGTTGCCACATTTATGGCCTGGCCGTTGGCTAGACGTGGGTTGCGGTGCAGGTTTGCCCGGCTTGATACTGGCGCTAATGCGTCCGGAATGGACATTCGTCCTTCTGGATAGTAACAGCAAGAAAACCAGTTTTGTGCAGCAAGCGAAAATAGAACTGGAATTGCGCAACGTAAGCATTTACTGCACACGTGTTGAAACCTGGCAGGCGAAGGAGAAATTCGATGGCATCATTTCCCGAGCTTTCGCAGAGACTGCAAAATTTGTTATGCTAACGCGTCATTTGCTGGATCAAGAAGGGCGCTGGGTTGCCATGAAGGGCGTTTCGCAGCAGGAGCTGGAACGGTTGCCGAACGATGTCCGAGTGGAGCAAGTTATTCCGTTGCAGGTGCCGGGGCTAGCCGCCGCGCGTTGCCTGATCATGTTGAAATTTACTTGAATATGACCAAGATACTAGCGATTACCAATCAAAAAGGGGGGGTGGGCAAAACTACCACCACAATTAATCTGGCTGCAAGTCTGGCAGCCGTGAAGCAGCGTGTATTGCTGATTGATCTTGATCCCCAAGGTAATGCCACAATGGGCAGCGGTATTAACAAGCGTGATTTGACGGCAACCATTTACCACGTGTTGCTGGGAAGCAAAACCCTGGATGAAGTCCGGCTTCATTCGGAAGCCGGAAAGTATGACGTGCTACCGGCGAACCGTGATCTGGCCGGTGCCGAAATTGAACTGGTTGATTTACCACAGCGTGAAACCCGGCTTAAGCAAGTTCTGCAGGCCGTGACGGCCGAATATGATTATGCATTGATTGACTGTCCTCCCGCTTTAAATCTGCTTACCCTCAACGGGCTGTGCGCCGCAAGGTCAGTCATGATTCCAGTGCAATGCGAGTATTATGCCCTGGAAGGGCTTAGCGATTTAGTCAACACCATCCGAAAGGTGCGAGCACACCTTAATCCGGATCTTGAAATCGAGGGTTTGCTGCGCACCATGTTCGATCCACGTAATACATTGGCTTTGCAGGTATCGGAACAATTGCAACAACACTTTGGCGAGAAAGTTTACCGTACTATCATCCCGCGTAATGTGCGTTTGGCGGAAGCGCCTAGCTACGGTGTGCCAGTACTTCACCATGACAAATCTTCAAAAGGTGCTCAGGCCTACCTGGCTCTGGCAGGCGAATTGCTCAATAAGGCGGCACAATCCACACTGGCTTAATCTAGAAGGAATTGACTTGGCAAAACCAAACAAAGGATTGGGGCGCGGCTTGGACGTCTTACTGTCTGGCAACGGCAAAGAGCAGGGTGACGTATTGAGTGAAATGAAGGTTGAGGATCTCATACCCGGTAAATATCAGCCGCGCAGCCATATGGACGAAGCCTCACTCAATGAACTGGCCGCTTCGATCAAAGTGCAGGGCGTAATGCAGCCAATCCTGGCGCGTTTGTTACCCAATGGTAGCCACGAAATTATTGCTGGGGAACGCCGCTGGCGTGCCGCTCAGCTGGCTGGTCTGGCCCAGGTGCCGGTATTGGTGCGCAAGGTGGCGGACAACGCTGCACTGGCCATGGCATTGATCGAGAACATTCAACGTGAGGATCTCAATCCATTAGAAGAAGCCGTCGGTATTCAGCGCCTGATAGATGAATTCAAGATGACACACATGGCGGCGGCCGATGCGGTGGGACGTTCGCGTAGCGCGACCAGCAACCTGTTGCGGCTGCTCAAGCTACCACAGTTAGTACAGGGCATGTTGACGGGGGGCGGCCTCGATATGGGCCACGCCCGAGCGCTACTGCCGCTGGATGCCGCACAGCAGATCACTGCCGCCACCAAAATTGTAGCGGACGGGCTGTCAGTGCGCGAGGCAGAAAAACTGGTGCAGGATTTGCTGAGTCCCATACCGCAACACAAAAAGGTCAAACCCAGCCGCGATATCCTGCAATTGCAAGAAGACATTGCCCAGCGTCTCGGTACCAACGTACAAATCAAGGCCGGTAAAAAAGGCACGGGCAAGCTGGTTATCAATTACACCAGTCATGACCATTTGGCTGAGTTGATCGCACGCTGGAAATAACTCCCTGAAAATAAATCGTTGACGTCGGCAAGCGAGATTGAGTAGAATGCCGGGCTTCGAAGAAGTTAGGGGCGCTTGTGGGCAGTGCGGTTCGCCGAATTATATTGATTCAGCTAGCTGTAACCGTAGCGATGGCATTTTTGATGCTGATGTACCTGAACGCAGTTGCCGCAGCCTCGGCTTTTGTTGGAGGAGCGGTAGGCTTTCTAACCAGCTTGGTTTACGCTAAAAAAATGTTCGCGCCGCTAGGCAGCGAACCAAAAACAATAATTGTGGCGCATTATCGCGCTGAAGCTTACAAGCTGGTGTTTACAATTCTATTGTTCTCTTTGGTCTTCACGCAATTTAAGGAAGTGCATGTGTTGCCGCTGTTTATGGCATATATTGCAACGTTGATGGTTTACTGGGTAGCATTAATTTTTGTGTAAAGTTTATGAGCACTGAAGGCCTGACAACATCCGCTTATATTAAGCACCATCTTCAAAACCTGACCTGCTCCTTTCAGGAGGGTCATTTCCATTGTGCGCACACAGCCGAGGAGGCTAAGGCAATGGGGTTCTGGGCAATCAACATGGATACCATTTTGGTGTCGCTGTTGCTAGGACTAATGTTCTTATTTCTTTTCAGCAGAGTAGCAAAGAGCATAAGCACCGACGTACCAAGTGGCATGCAGAACTTCGTGGAATGGGTGGTCGAATTTATTGACAGTAGCGTGCGCGGCTCATTTAACGGGCGCAGCGCCTTGGTTGCTCCGTTGGCACTGTCCATTTTTGCCTGGATTTTCCTGATGAACCTTATGGATCTGGTACCTATCGACTATATTTCGTTGATTACCCAACCACTGGGCATTGGTCATTTTAAGCTGGTTCCTACCACGGATCCAAACGCTACAATAGGCATGGCCATTGGCGTATTCCTGCTGGTACTTTTTTACAGTATTAAGGTTAAGGGTCTGGGTGGCTTTGTCGGTGAATTGACGCTGCAACCGTTTGGTAAATTTGGTTTGCCAGTTAATCTGTTTCTGGAAGGGGTCAACCTGATTGCCAAGCCGGTTTCATTGGCATTGCGTTTGTTCGGGAATATGTATGCAGGCGAAATGATATTCATCTTGATTGCTATCATGGGCGCATCCTGGATGAGCTTTTCTTTTGCCAGTACGCTGTTGTTCGGTTCACAGGTTATTCTATCTTTAGGATGGGCTATTTTCCATATCCTGATTGTCACACTGCAAGCCTTTATTTTCATGACGTTGACTATCGTTTATTTGGACATGGCGCATCAGGAACATCATTAAAAAATGATGAATTTATTTTCTTAAACACTTAACTTTTACTGACAGGAGAAGAAACAAATGGATACGGCACAAGCACTGCTTTATATCGCCGGCGCAATCATGATGGGGCTCGGAGCTTTGGGTGCCGCAGTAGGTATTGGCATTCTGGGTGGCCGCTTCCTTGAGGGCGCCGCTCGTCAACCTGAACTAATTCCGATGCTGCGTACCCAGTTCTTCGTGGTCATGGGCTTGGTCGATGCTGTTCCGATGATTGCGGTCGGTATTGCCATGTATGTTCTTTTCGCAGTGGCAGGTCAGTAAGCCTGCGTGCGTGCATTTAATCAAGGAAAGGTTTTTGCATGAACATTAATGCGACCCTTATCGGCCAAACGATCATGTTTGCATTGTTCGTATGGTTTTGCATGAAGTTTGTGTGGCCACCCATCATGGCAGCGCTGGATGCTCGCAATAAGCGGATTGCAGATGGTTTGGCTGCGGCGGAGCGGGGCAAGAATGACTTGGCGTTGGCTGCCAAGCGCTCCACTGAACTTCTCCGCGAAGCAAAGGAAAAAGTAGCTGAACTCATTGCGCTAGGTGACAAGCGGGCAGGCGAAATCGTCGAAGAAGCTAAAGCACAAGCCAAGATCGAAGGTGAGCGCATTGTTACGGCGGCTAAAGCTGAAATTGAGCAGGAGGTGTTCCGCGCCAAAGAGCAATTGCGTACACAGGTGTCTGCTATAGCATTGGCTGGCGCAAGCAAAATTCTTGGCCGTGAGATTGATGCCAAGGCGCATAACGACTTACTTGATAAGCTAGTCGCGGAAATTTAAATATTATGGCTGAAGCTATTACTGTCGCACGCCCCTATGCTCAAGCTGCATTCGATGA
Organism: uncultured Candidatus Nitrotoga sp.; assembly: GCA_964589845.1. Classification (GTDB taxonomy): domain Bacteria; phylum Pseudomonadota; class Gammaproteobacteria; order Burkholderiales; family Gallionellaceae; genus Nitrotoga. The sequence goes on from CAZPUT010000014.1 coordinate 8,127, forward strand.
AGCGCGCGAGCTTGGCGAATTAAAGAGTTGGTCGGACATACTGCAATCTCTAGCTCAAGCAGTGATTAACCCAGAAGTTCGCGCTATTATTACCAGCCCGCGCATAATCAAAAGTCAACTAGTCGAGTTAATGCTGGCACTTTCCGGCGGCAAGGCAAGCGAAATACAACGTAACTTTATCAAGTTGCTGATAGAAGGCCAGCGTCTCATTTTGTTGCCTGAAATCGTAATGCTGTTCGAGATAATGCGAGCTGATGCAGAAAAAAATGTGGACGTTGTGGTGACTTCCGCCTTCGATTTGAGCGAAGCGCAAAAGCAAAAAATTACTGCTGCGCTAAAAAAACGCATGGGACGTGAGATCAGGCTTAGCTGTGCAACTGACCGCAAATTATTAGGCGGAGTAATTATTCGCGCCGGTGACAAGGTGATAGATGGTTCTGCGCGCACACACCTTTCCGAGTTAGCCAACGCCTTGGCTTGATGACAGATATATTGAAATTAAGGAAAAGTAGATGAAGCTCAACCCTTCTGAAATTAGTAATTTGATTCGTAGCCGCATCGAGAATTTCGAGGCATTATCCCAAGCGCGCACGGAAGGTACGGTGGTTAGCGTAACCGATGGTATCGTACGTATTCACGGCCTATCCGACGTGATGCAGGGCGAAATGCTGGAGTTTCCCGGCAATACCTTCGGTCTGGCTCTCAATCTAGAGCGCGACTCCGTTGGCTCAGTGGTGCTGGGTGACTATGAGCATATTACCGAGGGGGACACCGTCAAGTGCACTGGCCGAATTCTGGAAGTGCCTGTCGGCCCTGAACTAATCGGTCGCGTTGTGAATGCTCTTGGTCAACCTATTGACGGCAAGGGTCCGGTCAACGCCAAGATGACCGACAAGATAGAGAAGGTTGCGCCTGGTGTAATTGACCGCAAGTCGGTGTCACAACCAGTGCAGACCGGCCTCAAGGCCATTGACTCCATGGTTCCGGTTGGTCGCGGACAGCGCGAACTGATCATTGGTGATCGCCAGACCGGAAAGACTGCAGTAGCAGTAGATGCCATCATCAACCAGAAGGGTCAGAACATGACCTGTATCTACGTTGCGATCGGCCAAAAAGCTTCTACTGTCGCCAACGTAGTGCGCAAGCTGGAAGAGCACGGCGCGATGGAATACACCATTGTGGTTGTGGCAACCGCCTCTGATTCTGCGGCGATGCAATTTCTGGCGCCATACGCCGGTTGCACAATGGGCGAGTACTATCGCGATCGTGGCCAAGATGCGCTGATTGTTTATGACGACTTAACCAAACAAGCTTGGGCTTATCGCCAAATATCATTGCTGTTACGTCGACCACCGGGCCGAGAAGCCTATCCTGGAGACGTTTTCTACTTGCACTCCCGTTTGCTGGAGCGCAGTGCCCGAGTGAATGAAGAATATGTTGAAAAGTTTACCAATGGCGCGGTTAAAGGCAAGACTGGCTCGCTGACTGCGCTGCCGGTGATTGAAACTGCTGCAGGTGACGTGTCCGCTTTTGTGCCCACCAACGTAATTTCCATTACTGACGGTCAGATTTTCCTGGAAACGGATTTATTTAATGCGGGTATCCGTCCTGCGATCAACGCCGGCATTTCAGTATCTCGCGTGGGCGGCGCGGCGCAGACCAAGGTCATCAAAAAACTAGGTGGCGGCGTTCGTTTGGCGTTGGCACAGTACCGTGAATTGGCCGCATTCGCGCAATTCGCTTCTGATTTGGATGAAGCCACTCGCAAACAACTGGAACGTGGCCGTTTGGTAATGGAATTGATGAAGCAGCCGCAATATGCACCCTTATCCGTTGCAGAAATGGCAATCACGCTGTTCGCGATCAACAAGGGCTCCTTCGATGATGTGCCGATAAACAAGGTTCTGGCATTCGAAATCGGGCTGCACGCGTTCGTAAAATCCCAATACAAGACCTTAGAGGAGGCCATCGAATCCAGCAAGGATTTGTCTGCCGACAACGAAAAAATCTTGATTGCTGCAATTGATAAATTCAAGTCCACTGCAGTTTACTAAGCTGGGGACAAGATAATGGCTGGCAGCAAAGAAATACGAACTAAAATCAAGAGCGTAGAAAATACGCGCAAGATTACTCGAGCCATGGAAATGGTGGCAGCTTCCAAGATGCGTAAGGCTCAGGAACGTATGCGTGCCGCTCGCCCTTATGCGGAAAAAATTCGTCAGGTTGCAGCGCATTTATCGCGCGCTAATCCGGAATATAAGCATCCATTTCTGGTCAAACGCGATGTCATCAAGAATGTAGCTGTGATTATTATCACCTCTGACAAAGGATTGTGCGGTGGTCTCAACACCAACATCCTGCGTCTGGTGGTAGCGCGGATGAAGGAATGGGAAGGCGAGAACAAAGGCATCAGCATATGCGCTATTGGTAATAAAGGATTTGGCTTTATGTCCCGTATCGGTGCAAAAGTTAAATCGCATATGATCGGACTGGGAGACATTCCGCACATCGAGAAACTAATTGGAGCGGTCAAGGTGATGCTGGATGCTTACAATGCCGGCGAGATTGATGCGATTTACATTAGTTATAACGGTTTCGTTAACACCATGAAGCAAGAGCCAAGAATGGAGCAATTACTACCGCTCTCGAGTGAAAGTCTTGAACCTGCGAATGACAGTACATGGGATTACATTTATGAACCTGATGCCAAGGTCGTAGTGGATGAATTGCTGGTGCGCTATATTGAATCATTGGTTTATAACGCGGTCACCGAAAATCAGGCGTCCGAACAGAGTGCACGCATGGTGGCCATGAAGGCTGCATCCGATAATGCGAAGGAAGTAATAGGCGAACTTAAGCTGATTTACAATAAAGCGCGTCAAGCAGCGATTACCAAGGAAATATCAGAAATTGTAGGTGGCGCAGCAGCTGTAAGTTAGTGCATGCAATTGGCTGGGTCTTTATTCTGTGCAAATAACTAATGGTATATGTAAATTTTTTTAGCAAAATCATATCGCGATAGAATTTGAATTAGAGATGTGCTCTACTGTTTGCGACAACGAGTACAGAATCAATATAAAGTGGGGAACCTCAAGATGAGTCAAGGAAAAATTGTTCAGTGTATTGGTGCGGTGGTGGACGTTGAGTTTCCGCGTGATCATATACCTAAAGTCTACGATGCGCTGGTAGTACAGGACGATGGAAGCTCTGTCGCTGAAAAGGGCCTGACCTTGGAAGTACAGCAGCAGATTGGTGACGGCGTGGTCCGCACCATTGCGATGGGTTCCTCCGACGGCCTGCGTCGCGGAATGGGAGTGGTCAATACGGGTAACCAGATTACTGTGCCAGTTGGCCATGGTACTTTGGGCCGCATCATGGATGTATTGGGACGACCTATCGATGAGGTGGGTGAAATTAAGTGCGAGGAGCGTCGCTCCATTCACCAGAAAGCACCAAAGTTCGATGAACTGTCTCCATCGGTCGACTTATTGGAAACCGGGATTAAGGTAATTGACTTGGTGTGCCCCTTTGCTAAGGGCGGCAAAGTGGGTCTATTCGGTGGTGCAGGTGTTGGCAAGACCGTGAATATGCTGGAACTCATTAATAACATTGCCAAGCAACATTCTGGTTTATCCGTGTTTGCCGGCGTGGGTGAGCGTACCCGCGAAGGAAATGACTTCTATCATGAAATGTCTGAAGCGGGTGTAATCCAGTTAGACAATCTGCCAGAGTCCAAAGTAGCAATGGTATTCGGCCAGATGAACGAGCCCCCAGGCAATCGTCTACGCGTGGCGTTATCTGGGCTGACTATGGCGGAGTATTTCCGCGATGAAGGCCGCGATGTCCTATTCTTCGTAGATAACATTTATCGTTTTACGCTAGCGGGTACCGAAGTTTCTGCTTTACTCGGGCGTATGCCTTCAGCGGTAGGTTACCAGCCAACGCTGGCAGAAGAAATGGGGCGTTTGCAAGAACGTATTACATCAACTAAAACCGGCTCGATTACCTCGATCCAAGCTGTGTATGTACCGGCAGATGACTTGACCGACCCCTCCCCTGCGACTACCTTCCTTCACTTAGATTCCACTGTGGTACTGTCACGCGACATCGCTTCATTGGGTATTTACCCCGCTGTAGATCCGTTGGACTCAACCTCACGCCAGCTTGACCCCTTGGTAGTAGGTGAAGAACATTATAATGTTGCCCGTAGCGTGCAGCAGACATTACAACGCTACAAGGAATTGCGCGACATTATCGCGATTCTGGGCATGGACGAACTGGCGCCCGAAGACAAGCTGGCGGTAGCCCGTGCGCGTAAGATTCAACGTTTCTTATCTCAACCTTTTCATGTAGCCGAAGTGTTTACCGGCAGCCCCGGGAAGTATGTGACTTTAAAAGAGACCATCAAGGGCTTTAAAGGCATTGTTAATGGCGATTACGACCACTTGCCCGAGCAGGCATTCTATATGGTCGGCACTATTGATGAAGCGATTGAAAAAGCCAAAACTCTTCAGTAAGATTTAACGCTGTAATTTGGCCAAGTGTCGTAGTAATAAGGAAATTTATGGCAATGACAGTTCATGTTGATGTGGTGAGCGCAGAAGAGTCTATTTTCTCTGGCCTTGTAGAAATGGTTGTCGTTCCAGGTGAAATGGGCGAACTAGGGATTTACCCACGCCATGCACCGCTGCTAACGCGCATTAAACCAGGTTCGGTACGCCTCAAACTGCCGGATCAAAGCGAATTTGTGCTGATTTACGTTTCTGGTGGAATGTTGGAAGTTCAGCCCAGCGTAGTTACGATATTAGCTGATACCGCCATTCGCGGTGCAGACTTGGATGAAGCGCGCTCACTCGAATCTAAGCGTGCAGCGGAAGAAGCAATGAAGAACCGCGCTTCTGATATTGACTACGCTACCGCGCAAGCCGAGCTATCTGAGGCGCTTGCTCAGTTGCAAGCAATTCAGAAAATGCGTAAGCAACAACCACACTAAGTCTACTGGATTAATGTGATTTACAATGAAAGCGGCTTAGGCCGTTTTTTTGTTTATACTTCATAATCAAATTTTATATCGCATATAACATGACTACGCTCAATATCGTTATTCTTGCTGCTGGCAGGGGACAGCGCATGCACTCTGATAAGCCAAAGGTGCTGCATTCCTTGGCTGGTCGTCCTCTATTGCAACACGTAATCGATACCGCCGCCCAAATTGCTACCGGTATAACCTGCGTAGTATATGGCCATGGAGGAGAAGCGGTGCCGCAGGCGATGACGAAGTATAAGGCTAGCTTTGTTTTGCAGGAGCCCCAGCTCGGAACTGGTCATGCGGTACAACAAGCACTTCCACACTTAAGTGATGACTCGTTTACGCTGGTGCTGTATGGCGACGTGCCGCTCATTCAGCCGGGAACTTTGGAAAAAATGTTGGTTACGCAGCAAGCACTCACTCTGCTCACCATTCACCTTAACAAACCCGCCGGTTATGGACGTATCGTGCGAGATAGCGCAGGCAACGTAAACTGCATTGTGGAGGAGAAGGATGCCACTGCCGAGCAGCGCGCCATATGCGAAGTGAATACTGGCATCCTTGCCGTTCCAACCCATCTGCTACGTAACTGGCTATCGAAATTGCGCAATGAAAATGCACAATGTGAGTACTACCTGACTGACATAGTCGGCATGGCCGTGGCGCAGGGGATTGAAGTGCATACGGTACAACCTGCTCATGAGTGGGAAGTCGCAGGTGTCAACAGCAAAGCACAACTGGCCGAACTGGAACGTATCTGGCAACATGAACAGGCACACCAGTTATTGGTGAAGGGTGTTACCTTGGCTGATCCTGCACGCCTCGATGTGCGCGGCAAACTGGTATGCGGTCGTGATGTTGAAATTGATGTTGGCTGCATCTTCGAAGGCGATGTTTACCTAGGAAATGGCGTGCGAGTAGGCGCTTACAGCGTAATAAAAAACACTCGCATTGGCGCCAATACCTACATCGAACCATTTAGCCATATTGATCAAGTGAAGATCGGCGACAACTGCCGTATTGGTCCTTATGCCCGCCTGCGACCCGGCAGCAAATTACATAACGAGGTGCACATTGGAAACTTTGTCGAGGTGAAAAACAGCGAAATTGCCGCAAGTAGCAAGGCTAACCACTTAAGCTATATTGGCGACAGCAGCATCGGTAGCCGCGTCAACATAGGCGCAGGCACAATTACCTGCAATTATGATGGCGCAAACAAACATCGCACTATCATCGAGGATGATGTTTTTATCGGCTCAAATACACAACTGGTCGCACCAGTAAAAATTGGACGGGGTGCCACCATAGGCGCGGGCTCCACCATTACGAGCGATGCACCGGTAGGTGAATTAACCCTGTCACGTGCAAAACAAATTACTCTGCCGGGCTGGCAGAGGCCAAGCAAAAAAAATAATATACCTTAATAAATTACGCCACACTTAAGATGTAAATTTTTAACGTTTATTTTCCGATACAAAACCGGCTGAATATTTCACCGAGCAAATCATCCGAACTAAACTCACCTGTAATAGAGTTTAGTCCCTCTTGAGCAAGTCGCAATTCTTCCGCGCAAAGTTCTGGACGTTTTACTTCATCTGCAGCCCGCTGCAGATGATCACGCGCGCCCAATAACGCATGAACATGACGTTCACGTGCCATAAATATGCCTGCTTCTTGATGCCAGCCAAGCAATGACAGCAACTTATTACGCAGGAACTCAAGCCCCTCGCCTGTTTTGGCAGATAGATAAATGTGACATTCGTCATTTTGCTCTTTTACATAGGCATGCTGAGCAAGCAAATCAACTTTATTAAAGACATGTAATCGCGGAATTTCACGCGGCAACTCATCTAAAATTTTCTGATCATCCTCAGTCATACCGTGGCTGGCATCCAATAGGATCAGGATAGCATCAGCTTTTTTTAACGCTCCATATGTACGCTCAATCCCCATTTGCTCCACTACATCCTCAGACTCACGTAATCCAGCCGTATCTATAATATGCAATGGCACACCACTGATCTGAATAGACTGGCTAATGAGATCGCGCGTGGTGCCTGGGAATTCGCTAACTAACGCGACATCCTCCCCACTCAATCGGTTGAGTAGGCTCGACTTGCCAACATTAGGTTGTCCAACCAACACGATATGCGCGCCTTCTCGCAACAGACTCCCCTGTTGTGCCAAACTTAAAATCTTTTTTAATTCTGCACATAATGCGACTAGTCGTGTATCACGTTGCGTGGCATCTGTAGCATCAATCTCTTCTTCCGGAAAATCCAACATAGCTTCGACCAACATGCGTAACAAAACTAATCCGTCCACTAAGCGATGGATCGCTTGGGAAAACTCACCTTGTAGCGAACGCATGGCACTGCGTGCAGCCTGACTGGTGGTAGCAGCTATCAGGTCGGCTACACTTTCTGCTTGCGCCAAATCAAGTTTTTCATTAAGGAACGCACGTTGCGTAAATTCGCCCGGCTGGGCGAGGCGAGCTCCGATTTCAAGACAGCGCTGCAACACCAATTGCAGTATGGCTGTGCCGCCGTGCCCCTGCAATTCTAAAATGTCCTCGCCAGTGTAGGAGTGTGGGGCGGGAAAGAACAGAACGATACCCTGATCCATAACCTGACCCTGCGCATCCAGAAAAGAAGCGTAAGTCGCGCGCCGCGGCACAGGTACGTTCCCTAATAGGGTTTGTGCCAATAGGCTAAGGTCATGCCCGGAGAGCCTGACCACGCCGATACCACCCTGTCCATGAGGAGTAGCAATTGCGGCAATAACATCAGGCTTTAGTAGCGCCTTTGACATTAGCCTCCAGTCCACGCGTAATGTACCACTGCTGAACAATAGAAAGTATATTGTTTACAATGGAGTACAGCACCAACCCGGCCGGAAAGAAGAAAAACACTACACTAAATACAATGGGCAATGTTTTCATAAGCTTGGCTTGCAACGGATCGGGTGGAACAGGGTTTAACTTACTTTGAATTATCATGGTGGAGCCCATGATTAACGGTAAAACATAATAGGGATCAGGCACCGACAAATCGGTAATCCAGCCGAAAAACGGGGCATAACGTAATTCGACACTCGCAAGAATAGCCCAGTATAGAGCAATAAATACTGGTATTTGAACGATCATTGGCAAACAACCCCCAAGTGGATTAATTTTCTCCGTCTTATACAACTCCATCATCGCTTTATGCAGGCGCTCGCGGTCATCTCCATATTGCTGCTTGATTTTCTCCAGCTTGGGGGCCACTACACGCATTTTCCCCATGGAGCGATAACTGGCCGCAGACAATGGGAAAAATAACAACTTAATAAAGAACGTCAACAAAATAATGGCCACACCCCAGTTGTATACCCAGCCATACAGGTAGGAAAGCAACCAGAACAATGGGGTGGAAATGATCGTCAGCCAGCCATAATCTACTGTTAACCCCAACCCAGGTGCAATTTCATCCAGCGAGGTTTGCGCCGGTCCAGCATAAAGTGGCACGCTAATCTTTGCACTCTGACCTGGTGCAATGGCCGCTACTGGCAAAATGACGCCTACCGAATAAAGCTCGTTTTCCAGTTTCCTCGTGTAAAACTCTCGCTGTATCTTATCCTTAGGTAACCATGCCGCTACAAAATAATGTTGCAACATACCTACCCAACCATTGTCAGCATTTTGAGAATGCTTGGCATTTCCCTTCTCGATATCGGGAAAACCCACCTTCTGAAATTTTTCCTTGTCTGTATAAACGGCCGTGCCCGTGTAAGTGGGCAAAAACATTGATGCACCTTCAGGTGTGGATTTGTCGCGCACCAACTGGAAATACGCAGATGGGGAAAGCGGACTGGTTCCAATGTTTTCGATTTCGTAACCCACATCTACCAAGTAGCCACCTCGATGGAACACATAATATTTTGTTACTTTTGCACCAACAACATTTGTAGCAAGTAATCGCACCTCGATTGTGTCTTTACCTTCTGTTAACAGATATTCGCTAGCCTGAGCCGTGAATGTCGTATTGTGCGTGGGTAATCCAGTACCAAGTAAACCCGTCTGGGCGATATAGGTATGCACTCCTTGTTCCTGCAGCAATACGAACGGTTTGTTCTTGTTTTTGCTATCTCGCTGCTGCAAAAACTCCAAGCGACGCAAATCCCCGCCGACAGTATTAATTTCTGCGGTTAGATAATCTGTTTTTACAGTAATCCTTTGCCCGGCTTGAGCCTTTTGTTGGGTCGCAACCGCAATTGCCTCAGGGCTAACCGTAGCCGCTCTATCGAGTGCACTACCTGTAGTTGGCACAACAGCTTTCGGAGCGATAGCAGGCACTGTTCGCGCTATTGGTTGCTGTGTACGCTGCCAACTTTCCCACAACAACATTATTGATATTGCGAACGCCAAAAAAAAGAACAGCCTGAAAAGCTTGTGAAAATCCATATGGTTTCGCCTATGTAAATCTATGGGGCGGGGTCATAACCACCTGGATTCCAGGGGTTGCAACGAATCACCCGCTTTATGCTCAACCAAGTACCACACCAAGCACCATGTATAGAGATAGCCTCACGAGCATATTGAGAACAACTTGGAGTAAAGCGACAAGTCGATGGCATGAGCGGACTCAGTAAATATTGATAGAAACCTATCAACCTGATTAAGAGTTGTCGCATCACATGCGGACAGATTGGAATAACTGTAACAAGGCCAACCGTCCTTCAGCCGAAGTTTCAGAATTAAATTGCCGCTTGGCCCGCACCACTACATCCACCGAGTATGCGACTGAGAAATTAAGCCGAAATATATTTCGAATCATTCGCTTTGCAAAATTTCTAGATACTGCCTTTGGCATGCTTCTTTTGCTGGCTATTAACCCAAGACGGGAATAGCCACTCTCATTTTTTCGTATATAAACTGTAAACCATTTATTACTCAAACAATCGGCACGAAGCGCCAACTCAAACTCAATCGGTTGTTTAATCCGGCGGCATGCCGGTAAAGTTTGTTTGGCATTAAACGGCAAGGCGCACACGGCCTTTAGCTCTACGAGCGGCTATTACTGCTCTCCCACCCTTGGTTCTCATGCGAACCAGAAATCCATGAGTCCGCTTCCTTTTAGTGACGGACGGTTGATATGTACGTTTCATTGTTAATACCCCTAATTAATAATTAATACTTGAAAACCCGCTATTACATTATTTACGAGGGCCTATGTCAAGCTTATTTTATCCCATATTGTCCATTGGATGTACGATTCCATTATAATCAATAAGATTGCTAATGGTCTCTAATTATAAATCTTCAATACTTTTCGATGTTGTGCTGCTTTAATGGACAATCTGAGTTTATATTTTATATAACAAACAGATAAATTGTTCGAAGTTGCGACACGTAATTAGCCTTGACTCAAATCAGCCCGCAAACGCGGTCGATGGGAAATTTCAAAAATTTCCTTAATAGTTTATCTGCTATGAATAACTTTTGCCTTGCATGTAGTAGAATGTTCAAAGGTTTTTTTGCATTGTCATCTGGAAATTATGCGAGACAAAACATTATGGAATTCCTGTCTTCTTTTTTTTGAAGGTACACTTACCTCACTACAATTTAATTCTTGGATTAAACCTCTGATTTTTGAAATTCAAGGTGATTTGATTACCTTGACTGCACCGAATAGTTTTACATTGAAGCTTGTGCAGGAGCGATTTTTACCAGAAATTTCCAAGCAAGCTGAATTATTTCTTTCATGCCCGCCAAGTTTCGAATTTCGCATAGGAGAAAAACCTCTTAATTTGCTCCCATCAAAATTACCAGTTGCTTTAACCAATGTTGTCACGACTGTCTCCCAGCTCACACTCAATAAGCACACGAATCAAAACAAACTTAATCCGTTGTTATCTTTTGAAAACTTTGTTACTGGTAAAGCAAACCAATTGGCTCATGCAGCAGCAATACAAGTTGCTGAAACTCCCGGCACAACGTACAACCCATTATTTATTTACGGTGGCGTCGGATTAGGAAAAACTCATTTAATTCAGGCTATTGGCAATCATATAAAACTTGAAAATGCACAGGCAAAAGTTTGCTATGTTCATGCTACTAATTATATTTCAGATGTAGTCCGCGCTTTTCAAACTAAAAAATTTGATGAATTCAAACAATTTTACAACTCATTAGATTTGCTATTGATTGACGATATTCAATTCATCGCTGATAAAACTGGAACCCAACAAGAGTTTTTCTATACTCTCAATTCATTGATTGATGGACATAAACAAGTTGTAATTACATGCGATTCCTTCCCTAAAGAAATTTCTGGAATGACGCCACGACTTACTTCTCGATTCAGCTGGGGATTAACAGTAGCTGTTGAACCGCCTGGATTGGAAATGCGAGTAGCAATCTTGTTACAAAAAGCTGTCATTTCTAATAATCCAATAAATGAAGATGTTGCTTTTTTTATTGCCAAGCACATTCGTTCCAATATCCGTGAATTAGAAGGCGCGCTTAAACGTATTGATGCTTACTCTAGATTTCACAAACGCAGCATTTCTGTAGAGCTTGCAAAAGAAGCGCTTAAAGATTTACTGGCTTCTCAAAATAAACAAATTTCCATAGAGAATATACAAAAAACAGTGGCTGACTTTTACCGTATCAAGGTTGCTGATCTTCTTTCCAAGAAACGTACGCGCTTAATTGCCAGACCTAGACAAATTGCAATGTGTTTAGCAAGAGAATTAACACAATTAAGCTTACCGGAAATTGGAGCCGCTTTTGGAGGACGCGACCATACAACGGTTATGTACGCATGTAAGACAATTGAAAGCTTACGCAATTTGAATTCCCCTCTGAATGCGGATTTCAATTTACTTAATCAAACATTACGAAACTAATACACTTAGTTAATATCGAATTTATTTTTGTGTATAACTATCCTGAAAAATAATTTTATTTAAACTATACACAAAAATTACATCGTCAAAAACATTATTTATCCACATCTTTTTATAAACCCTAATATGTTATAAACAAATAAAAATACCAAGTTATTCACTATATATAATATCTATTATTGTTATTATTAAGGATATATAAGAATGTTTATTAAAAATATAAAAAAAGAAAGTTTACTAAATCCCCTTCAGAAAATCATTGGGATAGTAGAACGTAAGCAACCTATCCCAGTTTTGTCAAATGTACTAATTGAAAAAACTGGATCAAATGTACGCTTTGTAGCGACAGATCTTGAAATTCAAATTGCAACACAGTTTACTGATGTAAATCAAACAAGTTACGATACAGCAATCACTGTAGCAGCTAAGAAATTACAAGAAATTCTTAAGGTTTTACCTGAAGGAAGTCTGGTTACATTAGATATTCATGAGAATCGTCTTATAGTAAAAGTAAATAAAAGTAAATTTACTTTACAAACTTTACCTGCTCAAGATTTCCCAAAAATTTTGGAGCAATTAGAACAAGCCGTAAAAGTTCAAATTGAACAAGGAAAGCTTAAAAAGTTGTTGGGTATGGTTCAATATGCCATGGCACAGCAGGATATTCGATATTATTTAAATGGTGTTTTATTAGTTATTGAGGGGAACTTTTTAAAACTAATAGCAACAGATGGACATCGCCTTGCTTATGTTATTACCAAGCTAGATCAAGAATATGCAAAACGCGAGATCATCCTGCCGAGAAAAACAATTAATGAACTAATTAAACTTTTAGCTGAGACAGAAGAGAAAATTACATTTGAGTTAGCAGAAAATCAAGTCCGCATGACTTTTTCAGATATTATTTTAACTTCTAAGGTCATTGATGGGAAATTTCCAGATTATGAACGAGTTATTCCCAATTATACTAATCAACTAACGTTAAATAGAATCGAAATATTACAAGCATTGCAACGCGCAGCAATATTATCTAATGAAAAATTCAGGGGAGTACGTTTTGTTCTCACAGAAAAAAATCTACGCATTATAAGTAATAATAGCGAGCAAGAAGAAGCGCAGGAAGATATGGAAATAGTCTATCAAGGAATTGCGCTTGATGTCGGTTTTAATGTCAATTATTTAATGGAGGGATTAGATAATGCTGCAACGCAAACAGTAATATTCTCATTTGGCGATGCAAATAGTAGTATTTTGATCACCATTCCAGATAATGAAGAATTTAAGTACGTTGTTATGCCAATGCGTATTTAAGAACAAATTAGTTTTAAATTAATTTGTTCTTAAAATTAAGAAACGCAAGTTTAATAACTCATAGAAAAATATTTTAAGGTGTCCGCCCATTTAAAAAAATGTCATTCGAAGTAAGTAATATTTACGGATGCATTTTTAATGTTTCACGTGAAACAAATGAAAGATAAAAATGAATGAATATAATTCCACCAGCATTAAAGTTCTCAAGGGATTAGAAGCAGTTAGAAAACGTCCAGGTATGTATATTGGCGACACTAATGATGGCAGTGGCTTACACCACATGGTTTTTGAGGCAGTTGATAATGCCGTGGATGAAGCATTAGCAGGTCATTGCAACGAGATATCAGTGATTATTCATCCGGATAATTCGATTAGCGTGACTGATAATGGACGTGGTATTCCGACAGATATTCATGAGGAAGAAAATCGTTCTGCAGCAGAGGTAATCATGACAGTGTTACATGCCGGCGGTAAGTTTGACGGAAACTCTTATAAGGTTTCAGGTGGCTTGCATGGAGTGGGGGTTTCAGTAGTGAATGCCTTGTCCGAATGGTTACGATTAACAATCTACAGAGACAATAAAATCCATTTCATGGAATTTCATTTGGGAGAACCAGTTGCACCCCTTAAGGTAATAGGCGAGACAAAGAAACGCGGAACAGAAGTTCATTTTCTACCCAGTAAGGAAGTGTTCGGACTAGTCGAATTTCATTTCGATATATTGGCTAAACGGCTACGCGAACTTTCATTTTTAAATAACGGTGTAAAGGTTTCTTTGATAGACAAGCGAAACGGTAAAGAAGAGCTTTTTGCATTCACAGGAGGCGTAAAAGGTTTTGTAGAATACATGAATAGAAACAAGAATGTGCTTCATAAAAATATCTTTTATACGCTCGTTGAAAGAGATGGAATAACAGCCGAAATCGCCATGCAATGGAATGACTCCTATCAGGAAACTGTGCAGTGCTTTACTAATAATATCCCGCAGCGCGATGGTGGTACGCATTTGACAGCTATGCGCACAGCAATGACTCGTACCTTGAATCAATACATTGAATCTGAAGAGATTGCTAAAAAGGCAAAAGTTGAAACAACAGGCGATGATATGCGTGAAGGATTAACTGCGATACTTTCGGTAAAGCTTCCTGACCCCAAGTTTTCTTCGCAAACCAAGGATAAGTTGGTTTCTTCTGAAATTCGCCCTGTTGTCGAAGAAGTAGTTAGTCAACAATTAATGGCATTTCTACTAGAAAACCCAAATGACGCAAAAGTAATTGTCGGGAAAATTGTAGATGCTGCGCGTGCCAGGGAAGCAGCACGTAAAGCACGTGAATTGACTCGGCGTAAAGGGGTGCTGGATGGTATGGGGTTGCCGGGTAAATTAGCCGACTGCCAAGAAAAAGACCCTGCACAATCAGAGTTATATCTAGTTGAGGGTGACTCTGCCGGAGGCTCGGCAAAACAAGGACGCGACCGTAAATTTCAAGCCATTTTGCCGCTTAAAGGTAAAATTTTAAATGTTGAAAGAGCACGTTTTGAAAAAATTATCTCATCACAGGAAATTGCCACGCTGATCACGGTTTTGGGTACCGGCATTGGCCGGGATGAATACAACCCGGACAAGTTGCGTTATCACCGTATCATCATCATGACAGACGCTGATGTAGATGGTTCACATATACGTACCTTGTTATTAACGTTTTTCTACCGCCAAATGCCAGAGTTGGTCGAGCGCGGACATGTTTATATTGCACAACCGCCACTATATAAAGTCAAACAAGGGAAGGAAGAACGTTATTTAAAAGATGATCATGAAATGAAAACATTTATGCTTCGTTCAGCCCTTGTTAATGCCGAGCTACATACAGACCAAGATTCACCAGCATTGAAAATTGAAACCCTCGAGTATCTGGCAAAAGAGTATTTCCTTGCGGAAGCCATAATAGATCGCTTATCTCGGGTTATCGCGAAGGAAGCCCTGCATGCGATGCTCAAGCAGCCAGATATTCAATTGGGTAGCGCAGAGCAAGCAGAACAAAGCGCGATAAATCTGCAACTGGTATGTGGCCCGGAAATAATTGTGAAAGCGGAGATTAATCCAGCTAATGATGAAAACCGTTTGCGGTTGGAAAAATATTTGCATGGTAATTATTCCATAAGCTACGTTGAGCCGAGCTTTTTGCTAAGCGGTGATTACACCCAACTTAAGCAAACAGCACACGCCTTGGATGGATTGTTGAGTAAAGGTGCATACATCAAGCGTGGGGAACAGCGCAAACCTGTAGCCGATTTCAAACAGACCATCGAATGGTTGCTGGAAGAGGCAAAACGTGGAGTTAGTATTCAGCGTTATAAAGGGTTGGGAGAAATGAATCCAGAGCAGCTGTGGGAAACCAC
>CAZPUT010000015.1:0-23229 GCA_964589845.1 uncultured Candidatus Nitrotoga sp.
ATTGATTTCGATACTCCGGGACTGCACGCGTTGCTGGTCGACATGCGCGACACCATGCAGGCGCTGGACGGCGCGGGACTGGCAGCACCTCAGATAGGCGTAAATTTGCGTGTAGTGATCTTCGGTGTACGGTTCAATCCACGCTATCCCGATGCCGAAATAGTGCCAGAAACGGTATTGATCAACCCCATTATCACGCCGTTAACAAAATCAGGTAATCCATTAAGTGTAGTAGATCTGACATTAAATCCGGATAAGGTGGAAGGATGGGAAGGCTGCTTGAGCGTGCCGGGACTGCGCGGGCTGGTACCGCGTTTTCAATCCATCCATTACCAGGGGCGCGATGAATATGGCATATTGATAGACCGCGCGGTAAGCGGTTTTCATGCTCGCGTGGTGCAGCATGAGTGCGATCATCTGGACGGGATTCTGTATCCCATGCGTATCCGTGATCTAAGCCAGTTTGGCTTTACCGATGTGCTGTATCCTGATCAACATATGGTGGACGAGTAGGGGAAGGGGGAAATGTGAAATTGCACCTTATGGGTTTTGAGCTGCCCGAGGGTTGGGTACATTAAGGGCACCTCTAAAAATTCGTCATTCCTTGTCACCCTCGCGAAGGCGGGGGGAAGGCGGGAATCCAGCTTGTTGATTTGACTGGACTCCCGCCTTCGCGGGAGCGACGAAATATGAATTTTTAGAGGTGCCCTTAAGCGATTTTAGATAAATCAAGTCATCTTCGTTGGCTGCACCCAGCAGTCGAATTCTTCTTCTGTAACGTAGCCTAGAGCTAATGCCGTCTGTTTTAGCGTGCCGCCATCCCGGTGTGCTTGCTTGGCGATTTCGGCGGCCCGATCGTAGCCGATATGCGGAGTTAAGGCGGTCACCAGCATTAGCGAGCGTTCCAGCAGTTCCGCAATACGCTCGTGGTTGGCCTGGATGCCGACCACGCAGTGTGTCTCGAAGCTTTCCATTCCGTCAGCAAGTAGGCGCACGCTTTGTTGGAAATTGTGAACGATAAGCGGCTTGTAAACATTGAGTTCAAAATTTCCCGAAGCGCCACCTATATTGATTGCAACGTCATTACCAAATACTTGACAACACAGCATGGTGAGTGCTTCGCACTGTGTGGGATTAACCTTGCCCGGCATGATCGAGCTTCCCGGTTCATTCTCAGGAATGCTGATCTCCCCAAGGCCAGAGCGTGGCCCCGAAGCCATCCAGCGGATATCGTTGGCAATTTTCATAAGAGCGGCAGCGAGTGTTTTCAGCATGCCATGTGCAGCCACTAGAGCATCATGTGCGGCCAGAGCCGCAAACTTGTTGGCTGCGCTTTTATAGGGCAAACCGGTGCTATGAGCCAGTTCCGCAGCAACGCGCTCTCCGAATTCGACGTGTGTGTTAAGTCCGGTACCAACTGCAGTACCCCCCGCCGCAAGTTCGCAAAGCGAGGGCAGGGTAGCTTTAATCATGGACTCTGCATAATCCAACTGCGCCACATAAGCAGAAAATTCCTGCCCAAGCGTTAGCGGAGTAGCATCTTGCAAGTGCGTGCGCCCAATCTTGACGATGCCGTTAAAATTGCGGGATTTCTCTTCTAATGTCGAGCGCAGTTTGCGCAGCGCAGGAAGCAGGGATTGAGTGATGCTGAGGCTGGCTGCGACGTGCATTGCAGTGGGGAAAATGTCATTAGATGATTGACCGAGATTCACATCATCATTGGGATGTACCAGCCGGTCTTTTCCCCATTTTCCGCCGAGCAGTTCAGACGCACGGTTAGCGAGCACCTCGTTCAGGTTCATATTGGTCTGAGTACCCGAACCCGTCTGCCAAACAGAAAGTGGAAACTCTTGCGTATGCTGGCCAACCAGTATTTCGTCCGCCGCCCGCACAATAGCATCCGCCTTGGCAGCGCTGAGCAGATTCAAATCGCGGTTGACCAGCGCGCAAGCGCGCTTGACCATAGCGAGTGCAAGGATGAGTTCCTCCGGCATGCGCTCGGAAGAAATATGGAAGTGTTCAAGCGAACGCTGCGTTTGCGCGCCCCACAGCCGATCTGCTGCAACCTCTATGGGGCCGAATGTGTCGTGCTCTATTCTGGTTTGAGTCATGCAATATGCTTTTATTTGGTAACAATATAAGCCTGCTGAATGCCAAAGCCGCCGCCAGAAAAGTCTTTCTCGATATCATAAAAAATGCGGTTGATCGGATTGAAGCCAGGGTACGATGCCGGGTCTGTTACCAACTCTCTCAAAAATCTTGATCCTAGGTAATAAATTGATGAAAAATCATTTACCTTGAACGCCAAACCCTTTTGCGTGAGAAATTCCTCTAATACAGCTTTTTTAAAGAATCGATTTGAGTCATGCTCGATCAGTGGGGCCATATCCTTAAGTTGCCTCATTGCATTGAGCAATGTAAATGGCTCCAAAAAAGGCTCGGAAAAAATCACCTTGCCGCCTGGCTTAACAACCCGCAGACATTCATTGATAGCAATTTGTTGCTCTTCCCATGTAGACATAAGGGTAACCACTCGTGTGGCATAAGCTACATCAAAAGTATCATCAGGAAATTGCAGGGAATTAATGTCACCTACTTCAAATTTAATAATATCGCCTACCCACTGAGCTTTTTTCAGCATATTGGCCTGTTTGATCATGTTTTCAGCAAAATCAACACCTGTAATCGAACCAACATCTTTGTGTCGTTCCAATTGTTGGAACGCGGAATATCCATTCGCGCAACCTACATCAAGAACATGATCCCCACTCGAAATGTGCTCTCCTACGGCATCGATTTCAAGTTCAATCATAAAGTTATCGCTCCAAGATGCCAAATGTGAGCCTTTATGGGTTTTAGCCTGGTTTTCCCAATAGTCTTTAGCAACATCCTTTTCAATCTTTTCCACTCTGTCTCCTTATAGGCAAAGTACACTTAGTACTATTGCCTGCTTAATAATTAATGTTGCATTTCGCAAAAAATTTGTTTCTTGCAATACTTAATGGTCTTTACTTATGCAAAGTGAGGTCGGTATTCTAAACAATTCAAAAATAATTGCCAAACAATGCGCTAACTAACTAGAATTACACAAAATGGTTACTTTGTGATTCACCATTTTATGAAAAATTCAGGTTGGTAGGATGTGCAATATTTTGTTGATGCAACAAGCGTAATCCCGAATGGCCATGATTGAAAAACTACGCCCATCGGGTCATGGTATTTAATACTCGTAAGGGTAAGGAAATTAGTATTCATGGATCTACCAATGTATAGTTTTGCTTCGCTGATTATTGGATTATTAATCGGCGCAGGTGTTGTTTTGTTGATTCTGCGTAGCCGCATTTCTGCTGCCGAATTGCGGGCAAAAAGCGAACGCGATCAGCTTGATGCAGCGAGAGAGGAGCGTGCACAGTTGGCCGAACGTGCGGTTCGTGTTCCTACACTTGAGGCTGATCTTGTAAAGGCAAATGATGAGATCAAGAATTTAAGTGTGCAGGTGTCTAGGCTTACTGCGACTCTGGAAGCGGAACGCAAGCAGTCACCAGAAAAATTGCAATTATTGAATGATGCTCGCGAGCAACTTACGAATCAGTTCAAATCCCTGGCCGGTGAAATTCTGGAAGATAAAAGCAAGCGTTTTACTGAGCAGAATAAAACGAACATCGGCGAGTTGCTTGGGCCATTGAAGACTCAACTTAATGAATTCAAAGCCAAGGTTGAAGATATTCATCTTGAGGATACAAAGCAACAAGCAACGCTAAAGGCCGAGCTAAATCAGTTGAAAGATTTAAACCGGCAGATTACCGAGGAGGCTCATGGTCTGGCAACAGCACTTAAAGGCCAATCAAAGATGCAGGGGAATTGGGGAGAAATGGTATTGGAAAATATCCTGGATCGTTCAGGATTGAGATCCGGTAAAGAATATCGTCGCGAAGTCAGCTTCAATACCGAGATGGGCAGAAGCCGCCCAGACGTAATAATCTATCTTCCGCAAGAGAAACATCTAGTCATCGATTCCAAGGTATCCCTCAATGCCTATACTCGGTATGTTAATGCAGAAGGTGAAGTTGAGCGGCAATTGGCGCTGAAAGAGCACGTTGCTGCTATTTCCAGCCGAATTAAGGAACTGTCAGATCGCAATTATTTCGAGCTGCCCGGCCTGAACTCCCCTGAGATGGTCTTCATGTTCATTCCCATTGAATCCGCTTTTGTGGAAGCGCTGCGCGCAGATGAAACGTTATTTCAAAAAGCTATTGAACAGAATGTGCTGGTTGCGACGCCGACTACTTTGCTTACCAGCCTCAATATCGTGCGTCAACTCTGGAGATTTGAAGAACAAAACGCTCATACTGCGGAACTTGCGGATCGTGCCGCCAAGGTATACAAAAAACTTAATACCTTCTTGGGCTCCATGGAAGGAGTCGGCAAGCAACTCGACAAGGCCAAGGATTCATTTAATACTGCAATGAGTCAACTCTATTCCGGGAAAGATAATCTGATCAAACAGGCAAACGACTTCAAAAAACTTGGCGTCGCAGTGAAAGAAACTTTCCCTGAGAATCTGCTGGCCAAGGCAGAGCTCGAATTAGAGCACCTGCCTGAATTACCCGCACACGAAAATGTACCATTGGAATAAGCATGATTAATAACCAAGTCAAAAGTGACATAGACCGACTCTGGCTGGATTTTGTTACGGGAGGAATTTCCAACTCGCTCATAATAATCGAACAGATATCCTTTTTGATTTTCGCCCGTCTGCTGGATATGGAAGAAGCACAACATGAGAGAGATACCTTACGCTCCGGCGAATCCCCGCATCATCTTTTTCGGGTCGATCAGCAAACACTGCGCTGGCAAAACTGGGGCCGGATGAGTGATGGCGAGGCCATGCTTAAGTTCGTGCGCGACGAGGTTTTTCCCCATCTGCGCATTCTCGGCGGCAAAAAGTTCACATTTGGCGAATACATGAAAAACGTCTCGCTCCAAATCTCCAAGGCCAGCCTGCTAGTCTTGGTGGTGGAGCAGGTCGAAAAGTTGCCGCTGGGCAATAGCGACACCCAGGGCGACTTATATGAGTATTTGCTGGGCAAGCTCACCACGGCAGGCATACATGGCCAGTTCCGCACGCCGCATCACATCATCAAGCTCATGGTGGAACTTGTAGACCCCAAGCCGTCTGAAACTATTGGTGACCCGGCTTGCGGCACGGCTGGTTTTTTGGTGGAAGTAATGGAATACCTGCGCAAGACTTACTCTGCACCGGCGTTCGTCGAAACACGGGAAGATGGCAGCAAAAGCTACTCCAGTGACCCGCTTGAACTTCATCAGGAGCACGTTCAGCACAGCATGTTCCACGGTTTTGATTTCGATGCCACTATGCTGCGTTTGGCTGCCATGAATTTGATGTTGCACGGAGTAGAAAATCCGGACCTTCACTACATGGACACGCTTTCAAAAGCATTCCCGGAAAAATTCCCGGCCATTGCCGATGGCGATAAAGGTGGACTGGATATCATTCTCTCCAACCCGCCGTTTAAGGGCACGCTGGCAGAAGACGTGCATTCTTCTTTACTCAAAATTGCCCAAACTAGAAAGTCCGAGTTGCTATTCATCGTCCTTATTCTGCGCATGCTCAAGAGTGGTGGCCGTTCCGCAACCATAGTGCCCGATGGGGCTCTGTTCGGCGCAAGTAGAGCCCATTTGGCCATACGTGAGTATTTGCTTGATCATAACCAGCTGGATGCGGTGATCTCACTGCCATCCGGCGTATTTAGATCTTTTGCAGGACTTTCTACCGCTATTTTATTGTTCACCAAGGGTGGGCGCACTCAGGATGTATTTTTTTATGACGCGCAAGCCGATGGACTCTCGCAGCAAGATAATGGCCAAGAAAATGCCGACAATGATCTGTCCGACGTGTTGACCCAATATCGTCGCTGGCGTAATGGCGAGAGTGATTTTACTGATCGAACTGCAAAAGCTTTTAAGGTATCTGCCACGGACATTCGAGCTCAAAATTTCGAGCTTTCAATAAACCGCTACAGGGAAACCAGGCATCAGGAAGTAAAGAGCGAGGAACCCAAGGTGATTCTGGCGCACATGCAAATGCTTGAGGCCGAAATTCAACGAGATATGGCTGAGTTGGAGGCTATGCTTCGATGAAGTTCGTTAGGCTGGGAGATATGGCACGAATCGTTTGTGGAGGGTCGCTAGACCGATCAAACTCTGCCTGTTGGAATGGGTTGATTCCTTGGGTTACTGCGAAGGATGTTCGCGGCGCACGCATTAATGATTCGTTGGAAAGGATTACAGAGTTTGGCCTGAAAGAGTCGGCATCTAATTTATTGCCAGTCGGAAGCATACTAGTGCCAGCGAGCATGACTTTCAAAAATGTTGTCATCAACGATGTGCCGGTTGCCATCGATAAAGATTTAACGGCGATTATTGTCGAATCCCCTGATATTGACAGGAATTACATACTGCAATTTGTACTCTCAAAGGCGAATAATATTGAGGTTAGCGGCAAAGAATGGATGAAGAACGGGCGTGCAACTGAAATGCTGGCTGATATGGATATCCCGCTTCTGCCCCTTGAAGAGCAACGGCGTATCGTTTTAATCCTCGACAAAGCTGATGCTATCTGTAAAAAACGCCGTGCCACACTCAACCTGGCAGACAATTTTTTGCACTCTACTTTTTGGGAAGGGCCAATTCTTCCAATTGCTGCTCAGAAACGTTATACGCAAATTCATAATAAGATGATTTCCATTAGGGGAAAGCTCGCAAACGAGCTGGTTCAATCAAATTCTCTTTTCAACAGTCTTGCCGTATCTGTCTTTACATCGTCTGAGGCAGTCTGAGCAATGAGGATAAATAAAATATGAGTGCACCGACCACAGTTAGTCAGACGGGCCTGACCAAAATTTATATTGAGAATTTTAAAGGGATTGGTTCCGAAATTCGGATTGACCTAAAACCGATTACCCTACTTTTCGGTGCAAACAGCGTTGGTAAAAGCACCATCATGCAAGCGCTACAGTATGTGCGTGAAGTGCTGGAGCGTAACAACGCCAACCCAGACCGCACTATGCAGGGTGGAAATTTTGTTGATCTGGGAGGGTTTCGCAATCTCGTTCATCTGCGTGATACAACCCGCCATATTGCCATTCAGATCGAGCTGTCTTTAGGTGGCAAAGGGCTGCCCGATTTGGTGCCGGAAGCCTTTGACGATTGGCAAACAGATGATTCCAAGGTATGGGCTTTTTACAACCTGTTGCATGAAACACGGAATCGCGTTGAGTCGGTAAGCGTGAAGTTGGTGATTGCCTGGAGTCATCTACGCGATAAAGCTGTGGTGATCGGCTATCAAGTCGGTGCCAATGGCGAATGGCTGGCCGAAATTAATGCTACGGATGATGGTCGGGACGTCAGCATCAGCATTAACGAGATCAATCCCATATTTATGCGCCAGTTCACGCAGGAAGATCTGGACAGTAATCTAGAATATTATTTGCGATCGAATGCGAGTTCGGTCGCGTCCGGCGACTCCGTAGCCCCCAACATTGAAACTCACTATACGATATGGCCGCACATTATCGAGACGGTAACGAACGCGGGCATGGAAAAGACCGGCGAGGGGTTGCGCGAGTGGCTTTCCGGATTTGATAGCGCGTTGCCCCGATTGGGCGAGCTGCTGCATATCCCGGCGCCAGATGTAATCGGGGCGGAGAATGTTTATATCGCTCGGGAGTTCACCGCCTTTATTTCGTCTCTGATTGTCGGCCCCGGTTTGCTGGTGCGCGATGAATTGCGCAAAATGCGCTATGTCGGACCCATTCGCCATGTGCCCGCACGCGATTTCGATGCCAGCCTGACCAAGGACGAGGCCGGCTGGGCAGACGGTTTGGCTGGATGGGAAGCTTTGCTGACTGGACAGCAAAGCCTGATCGACGATGTCAGTCGCTGGATGGCGGACGAAGACAAGCTCAATACCGGTTATGCAATTGAGCGCCGCTGGGTGCGCGAAGTGCGCTCGGAGTGGCTGGATCTGATTGGCTCTGAAGAATTGAATCCGCAGCGAAAGTGGATGTTGAATAAAGCGATCGAAGCCTTGCTGACCAAGCCTCGCATTGGTTTGATCGATACTAAATCCGGTCTGGAAATGCAGTCTCGAGATGTCGGAATCGGCATCTCGCAAGTGCTGCCAGTGGTGGTGGCTGCGCTGGAGCCTTCAGCAAGCCTGGTGACTATCGAGCAGCCGGAGCTTCATATTCACCCTTCGGTGCAGGTGGGCCTGGGTGACCTGCTAATCTACAGTGTGCTCCGCCACGATATGAGTTTTTTGATTGAAACGCACAGCGAGCATTTGATTCTGCGTTTGCTGCGCCGTATTCGCGAAACATCGGAAGGAAATTTACCGTCGGGCTTTCCGTCTGTTTCTCCAGAAATGATCGGGGTTTATTATGTGGGTCGCGGAGAAAATGGGGTTCAGATTAAATCTTTGCCCGTAGATGAAGCAGGTGAATTTACGGAAAGCTGGCCTAAAGGATTTTTTGATGAACGAGCCGGAGAGCTGTTCTGATGATCAAAGAATTTGCATTGGATCCGGACGCCATCACTTCATCTTATCGCGAGTTCTGCTACTTCACTGAGAAGTTCGGCGTGAGCCAGGGGCGGGTTATTTCCGCATTTCCAAAGAAGTGGAGAAAGCTGGTTTGTGATTCGGCCTTGCGCGAGCATAAGGGTAAAGTCGAGTTTTCTAGAATTGTGGAACGCTTGAATAAATTTGGAAATGATATCGTTTTTGATACGGGTCGACCGAGTGGCGAAGGTTCTCAGACGTGGATTGATCGGGCATTAGTAGAGCATGCACGCAAACCCTTTGATGCAATTATCTCGGCTACTGCTGTAGACCACCCGGATGTACTGCTTAAAGATGAACTTGATGAAGAAAACCCGCGCTTCAAAACCGCCCGACAGTGCGCTATTCCTCGAACGGCTCAAGCCCTGATAGGCTGTGCTGATTTTTTGATTCGGCACGCTAAAATAATTAAGCTGGTTGATCCGCATTTTGACCCTACCAAGCCTCGCTACCAGCGACCATTAGAGCAGATATGTTCGCTCTTGCCTGGCAGCAAAGCCATTGTGGAAATACATCGCAGCGATGAGATCGCAAACGACGAACTGATTCGACGTTTCCAGCAGAGCGTTTCCATGTTGCCTTCAGGAGTGAAGATGCAATTGCATATTTACGAGAAAGCACAAATGCACAACCGTTTTATCATTACCGAAAGAGGCGGGCTGATTTACGGGGTGGGCCTTAGTGATAATGAGGACGGTGGTGGAGCGCCGGATGAAGAGGTCACCTTGATGGAAACAACAGTTAAAAATACTCGCTGGAATGACTACAGCAAAATTTCGCCTGTGGCTATTTGGCCATGATATAAATATTTATGCAGGTGAGTTCAGTTGGAATATATTTATATTTACAGCTTATTGACTAACACTATTCACAATTTACTTTGAAATGACAAATCAAAAATTTATTGATCTTCCTCCCATGCTGAGCGCCCAAGGTACTGTGCGTCTTCCTGGTTCAAAAAGTATTTCCAACCGCATGCTGTTGCTCTCAGCGTTGTCTCATGGTGTTACTGAAATCCGTGATCTTTTGCATTCGGATGATACAGAGCACATGCTGAATGGATTGCGCACTTTGGGCGTATCAGTGGAAGCATTGGGAGGCCATGCTTATCGTGTGCAAGGGTGTGCTGGTGATTTTCCAGTTAAGGACGCCCAGCTGTTTCTCGGCAATGCGGGTACTGCGTTTCGTCCTTTGACAGCTGCGTTGGCATTGGCGGGAGGGCATTATCAGCTGTCCGGCGTGCCGCGTATGCACGAGCGTCCAATCGCCGATTTGGTGGATGCGTTGCGTGGGTTAGGTGCGGATATTCGATATCTAGGTACGGAAGGTTTTCCGCCGCTTGAAATACATCCTGCGACGCTACTTAGCGGCAGCCGCATTGCGGTACGCGGTGATGTTTCCAGCCAGTTTCTCAGCGCATTATTGATGGCGCTGCCATTAATGAATAGTGCAACCACGGTGGAGGTGAAAGGCGAGCTGATTTCCAAGCCTTATGTCGAAATCACGCTGGCGATGATGGCGCGTTTTGGTGTGCAGGTTGAGCGAGACGGCTGGAGTTCGTTTACTGTTCCGGCCGCCAGCCGCTATGTCGCGCCGGGTTTGATTCATGTCGAGGGAGATGCCTCATCCGCTTCGTATTTTTTGGCTGCGGGTGCCATTGGTGGCGGCCCAGTGCGAGTTGAGGGTGTAGGTCACGATAGTATTCAGGGCGATGTGCGCTTTGCCGAAGCATTACAGCTGATGGGCGCGCGCATCGCAATGGGACCGAACTGGATGGAAGCGCGTGCACCGGAAAACGGCAGAATGAAAGGCATAGACTTGGATTGCAATCACATCCCCGATGCGGCGATGACGCTGGCGGTGTGTGCATTGTTTGCCGACGGTGTAACCACGCTGCGGAATATCGCCAGCTGGCGTGTTAAGGAAACCGATCGTATCGCTGCGATGGCCGCTGAATTGCGAAAACTTGGCGCAACGGTGGAAGAGGGCGCGGATTTCATTCGCATCATGCCTCCTGATTCCTCGATCTTGGCTTCTCAATGCTCAATCGATACCTACGATGACCATCGCATGGCAATGTGTTTCTCGCTTGCCGCATTTAGTCAGACGGGAGTGCGTATCAACGATCCTCAATGCGTAGCCAAAACCTTTCCGGATTACTTTGAAAGTTTTGCCAGCGTGGTTAAGGCTGTGCCAGTCATTGCCATTGATGGCCCTTCTGCTTCCGGCAAGGGCACCGTGGCGCAATTGGTTGCAGTGCAGCTTGGATTTCATTATCTGGATAGCGGTGCTTTGTACCGCCTGTTGGCGCTAGCTGCACATCAGAACGGAGTAGCTTTGGATGCGGAAGACCAATTAGTTGATCTGGCGGCGCGTATGGATATACGCTTCGAGGGAATGGATTCCTGGCTGGATGGTGTGCAGGTGAATGATGAGTTACGTTCCGAGCAATCAGCAATTGCGGCGTCCAGAGTGGCGACATTGCCAGCGGTGCGTACCGCATTATTGGGCAAGCAACATGCTTTCCGTCTGGCACCGGGGTTGGTCGCAGATGGCCGCGATATGGCGTCAGTGGTGTTTCCTGATGCAGCTTTGAAAATATTTCTGACTGCCAGTACAGAGGTTCGCGCTGAACGGCGCTATAAACAGTTGATGGGTAAAGGAATAGGTGCTAGTATTGTCGACCTTTTAGAAAATATTCGTGCGCGCGATGAGAGGGATAGCCAGCGTAGTGTGGCTCCATTGCAACAGATGCCCGGAGCCAGTTTGCTCGACACTACCGACTTGACTATCGAGCAGGCTGTGCAGGAAGTGCTGGCACGTTACCATTCCATGCATTAGATCCCGCGCATGAGTTCGACATGAAAGTGATTGATATACGTTCTTATAGCCCCGCAACGAACCTATCGTTCGGGTTTTTTAATCAGCCCCGCCAAAAACGGGTTTGTCTTGGATATCCTTATAAATGAATGCTAACGCTGCTGTAGTTGAAAATGATCTGGAAAGTTTTGCCTCCCTGTTCGAAGAAAGTCTGACGCGCAAGGAAATGCGCGCGGGCGAGTTGGTCACTGCGCATGTTGTGCGCATTGATCATAATGTGGTGGTGGTGAATGCCGGTCTGAAGTCTGAAAGCTTTATCCCCGTCGAGGAATTCTTCAACGCCGCAGGCGAGCTTGAAGTAAAGGCTGGCGATTTCGTCACTGTGGCGATTGAATCGTTGGAAAATGGTTACGGTGAAACCAAGCTGTCGCGCGAAAAGGCCAAGCGCCTCGCTGCATGGATCGAGTTGGAAGAAGCGATGAAAGAAGGCAGAATCGTTGAGGGTTATGTCAGTGGTAAAGTTAAAGGTGGCTTGACAGCCATGGTTAATGGCATACGCGCATTCTTGCCTGGTTCGCTGGTGGATATCCGACCGGTCAAGGATACCGCGCCGTACGAAAACAAGACCATGGAACTCAAGATTATCAAGTTGGATCGTAAGCGTAACAATGTGGTTGTTTCGCGCCGTGCGGTGCTGGAAGCAAGCCATGGAGCAGACCGTCAGGCCATGATGGAAAACCTCAAGGAAGGCGCAATTGTTAAAGGTATTGTAAAGAACATTACCGACTATGGCGCGTTTGTGGACCTGGGCGGTATTGATGGCCTGCTTCACATTACCGACTTGGCTTGGCGTCGCGTCAAACATCCTTCTGAAGTACTGGCAGTAGGCGATGAAGTGGAAGCCAAGATTCTTAAATTTGATCAAGAGAAAAACCGTGTTTCTCTCGGTATCAAGCAGATGGGTGATGACCCATGGACTGGCTTGGAACGTCGTTATCCACAAGGTACGCGGCTGTTTGGTAAAGTGACAAACCTGACTGATTATGGCGCGTTCGTGGAAATCGAACAGGGCATTGAAGGCCTGGTGCACGTGTCCGAAATGGATTGGACTAACAAGAACGTGCATCCTTCCAAGGTGGTGCAATTAGGTGATGAAGTTGAGGTCATCATTCTGGAAATTGATGAGCAGCGCCGACGTATCTCTCTTGGTATGAAACAGTGCAAATCCAACCCATGGGACGATTTTGCCTTGAATCATAAAAAAGGCGATAAGGTAAAAGGCCAGATCAAGTCGATTACAGATTTCGGCATTTTCATCGGTTTGGAAGGTGGGATTGATGGTTTGGTACATTTGTCTGACCTTTCCTGGTCCGTGCCTGGCGAAGAAGCTGTGCGCAATTACAAAAAAGGTGATGAACTTGAGGCCGTGGTGCTGGCAATTGATGTAGAACGTGAGCGTATTTCGTTAGGCGTCAAACAAATGGATGGCGACCTCTTTAATGGTTATATCGCAACACATGATAAGGGCAGTGTAGTAAATGGTGTGGTTAAGGCAATTGACGCCAAAGGCGCAACTATTACCCTGGATGGTGATGTTGAGGGCTTCCTCAAGGCTTCTGAGGTGTCTGCTGACCGTGTCGAGGATATACGTAATCATTTGAAGGAAGGCGATACAGTGAAGGCTGTGATTATTAACGTAGATCGCAAGAATCGTGGCATTAACTTATCGATCAAGGCCTTGGACAAGGCCGATGAAGTGGCGGTAACGCAGAAGTCTGCTCCACCACCTGCGGTAGACAACACATCTACGGCTGGAACGACCAATTTGGGTGCCTTGCTCAAGGCTAAGATGGACACCAGCAAGATTGACGCACAATAAGGAGTGATAAGAATGACCCGTTCTGATCTTATCGCAAAGTTGGCGGAGCGTTATCCGCAACTATTGGCCAAGGATGCCGATCTGGCAGTTAAAGTGATCCTTGATGCCATGGCGGGAACCTTGGCGCGGGGAGGACGTATTGAAATCCGCGGTTTCGGCAGCTTTGCGCTGAACTATCGTCCACCGCGGATAGGGCGCAATCCAAAGTCTGGTGATAAGGTGCAGGTTCCAGCCAAGTATGTGCCGCATTTCAAGGCGGGGAAAGAGTTGCGTGAGCGGGTCGATTACACATCTTCCTGATGTCAGTCCTGAGCTTTTTGGAGAATTCAGGATAGTCAAGTTGTAATCATTATTTTGCAGTAATAAAATTGGCGGCCTGTCGCAAGATAGTGCCGTCAATTTTTTGCCCATTCACGCTATTGTCGCAGCGAAAAAATTATTGCAGGTGGATTATGCGCTATATGATTTGGTTGTTGCGTGCAGTGTTGTTTCTAATTCTTTTTGGTTTTGCCATGAAGAATGATCAACCCGTGGTGTTGCACTATTTTTTTGGCCATGAATGGCAAACATCACTGATACTCATTTTGTTGCTGTTTTTCGCCGTGGGTGTAAGTGTAGGTGTGCTCGCCGTGCTGGGCAATATTTTTCGACAGCGCAGGGAAATTGCCATTCTAAAACGCGAGTTGCGTTTAAAAAACAAACTTGCCAGTGTTGACGATATTAATTCAGATATTTAACGAATTGATATTCGCTAAGACAATTTAACATTTATTTATGGCGAGAGGAGATTAGGCGGTTTTTTTAATTGAGAATTATTACTATGCAGGATCCAGGGATATTCTGGGTGAGGCATGTATTGCCTTCCTTCCAAGTTTCCCTGACAAATAAAATTCTGTGAAATGATCCCTTGATTTATAAAACACCCGGCTAATTAATCATATATTATCTTTATAACCTAATCTGTCGTTTATGGAATTTGAACTGTGGATGTTGTTGGTTTTCCCGCTGTTTTTCGGGATGGGCTGGTTGGCTGCGCGCATAGATATCAGGCAAATGTTGTTCGAATCCAGCGCTTTGCCCCGATCCTATTTTCAGGGATTGAATTTCTTGCTCAATGAGCAACAGGATAAAGCTATTGAGGCGTTTATTGAGGTAGTCAAGGTTGATCCACAGACGATTGAACTGCACTTTGCGCTAGGAAGTTTGTTTCGACGCCGTGGCGAGGTAGATCGCGCCATTCGCATGCATCTGAATTTAATTGAGCGCGTTGACTTGGATGAAGACAAGAAGCAACAAGCGTTATTTGAACTGGCACAAGATTACCTTACTGCCGGAATATTAAATCGTGCTGAAGAGTTGTTCATTAAATTACAAACTACCTCTTATGCCAATGCTGCGCTAAATTTTCTTCTCGAATTGTATCAAAAGGAAAAGGATTGGTTCAAGGCGATTGACGTAACGCAGCGCCTGACTGTGTTAAGCGGTCAACCGCATGGCAAGGAGGGTGCATTTTTCTATTGCGAACTGGCTGCCGCAGAATTGACGCAACAGAAAATCGATGCCGCGTGCAGCCATTTGGAGCAGGCGCTTGAAGCTAATCCTCAATCGGTTCGTGCCACCATGATGCTGGGCGACATGGAATATACTGCGCAGCATTTTTCAAATGCCATTGAAATCTGGCAGCGCATCGAACAACAGAGCCAGCAGTATCTGCCCTTGGTGGCTGAACGTCTGCTACAGGCTTACCGTCAGGCTGGGCGGGTAGATGCAGGCATAGACATGTTACAGGGCTATCTGATTAAAAACCCCTCGTTGGATTTAATGAACGTGTTGTTTGATGCCATCCTGCAACGTGATGGTGCTAAAGCGGCGTACAGGCTGGTGCGTGATGAACTACAGCGCAACCCTACATTACTTGGTCTGGATAAACTGCTGGAAGCGCAGTTACTGGGAGTATCAATCGAACACCGCGCGGATGTGGAGATGGTGAAGAATTTGGTGCATCAACGCACGCGGACACTAGCAATGTACCGTTGCGCCAATTGCGGTTTTAAGGCGCGCCAGTTTTACTGGCATTGTCCGGCATGTCATGGTTGGGAAACCTATTCGCCGCGCAGAAGCGAAGAAAATGGACTAAAAATATGAGTGATCCTAAAATAATTGTCGCGCTTGATTACTCCGATGCACAACCTGCGCTGGAATTGGTGGCACGACTGGAGCCTGCGCTGTGTCGCCTCAAGGTGGGCATAGAATTGTTCACCGCAGCAAGGTCACGATTGATCGAACAGCTAATGCAGCGTGGTTTTGAAATATTCCTTGATCTGAAATTTCATGACATTCCCAATACTACGGCGCAGGCATGTAAAGCTGCCGCTGAATTAGGAGTATGGATGGTCAACGTGCATGCGCTGGGTGGACGCAAGATGATGGAAGCGGCGCGCGAGGCAATGAGTCTGTATACCAAATCGCCTAAGCTGATTGCCGTGACGTTACTTACTAGTATGGCAGAGGAAGATTTGGCTGATCTGGGGATTACAGCACCTCCCGCCGATATGGTGCTGCGTTTGGCTAGACTTGCGCGCGATAGCGGGCTGGATGGTGTCGTATGTTCTGCGCGGGAGGCTGCATTGCTGCGCCAGCACTGTGGCAGCGAGTTCTGTTTGGTTACGCCTGGTATCCGTCCGGCCGATGCTGCTGCCGATGATCAATTGCGCATCATGACGCCATGTGCTGCGCTGGAACAAGGTGCGGACTATCTGGTAATTGGCCGTCCCATCACCCGCGCCGCCGATCCATTGCAGGCATTACAGGACATTGTTAAACAGATAAAATTTGAATCCAAACATCCATGAAATCATGAATTCTGTATTCCGGCGAAATTTATTGCCCCAAACGATTCTATCTCTTCTACCGCTGACGTTATTTTTTCCAGTCGGTATAATTTACGCTGGTATCTTATTGTTTCTGTTTAGCTTGTTATATTCAGGAGATTACCGGACGAAATGGTTGACAGTCAAAGCGAGTCCAATTTTTTGGCCTGTTATTGGTTTGTCAGCAATAACATGCTGTGCCGCAATTTTAATGGAGCGGCCTCAAGATTCCTTCTGGTCTGGCTTTGCCCACTATCAAATTTATATTTTCTTGTTATTTTTTATTAGCGTTGGGTCAGGCGATTGGCAAAGACGGGCAATCACGGTTTTTTTTGTTGGCGCGTTCTATGCCGCAACGTTGTATTACCTTAACCTATTACAGATACTCCCCAAGATAGGAATCTTCTCAAATTATCTGGCTTATCAAGGAAACAAGTCTATTTCGCTGGGTATCTTGCTGGCAATCGCTGCTGGTTGGATGCTTTATGAAATGGCGTCACTCGCTGATCGTCGATGGCTTTGGTTGAGGATGGTAGCATTTTTATATGTTGTAATCGCGCTGCTGTTCCTCGCCAAATCGCGCACTGCCAGTCTGATATTTGTATTGTTGTGTCTATTGTTTTTTTTGAAATATCTCACAATGTCCTGGCGTAGTATGCTCTGGATGCTTGGTTTTGTATTGATGCTTGCGGTTGCCTGGCTATCTGCATCGGATTTGCGTCTGCGCGTTATTGGTACGGTAAATGATATTAATGCCTTTTCTCAAGGCCAACAAATAAGTGGTGAAGGTATTCGATTGGAAATGTTTAGCGTCACCTCAAAAATTATTGCCGAGAAGCCATGGACGGGGCACGGGATAGCGACTTTTCCATCCCAGTATCAAAAATATTCAAAAGGTTTACCTAGTGAAGGAACGCGCACCCCGCACAACGATTACCTGTTTTATGCTGCCGAAATTGGATTGATCGGACTTGCTGCCTTGTTGTGGATATGGCTGACCCAATTGACTGTTGCATGGAAAATTGGTGGTGCCCCTGGTATGTGGCTGGGTATGCTGGGGGTGGCAATCATGGTTGGTGGTATGTTTAATGCTGTCTTGCGGGATGCTGTATTCGGCATGCCATTTATGATTTTGCTTGCTATTCCGCTGGCCGGTGTGATGCGTAACCATGTACAAAAGTATGACGCAAAAATCTGAAAATTCAGTGGCAAAGCCCTATGTCGGCACGGACGAGCGCGTTATTTTGTGTATGAAATGGGGCGTTAAGTACGGCCCTGAATATGTCAACAGGTTATATGCGATGGTGACACGACATTTGCGTGGCCCGTTCCGCTTCGTCTGTTTAACTGATCGAAACGAAGGTGTGCGCACCGAAGTGCAGTGCTTGCCCATTCCTGATTTGGCTTTGCCAGAAGGTATTCCTGAGCGCGGCTGGAAAAAGCTTACTACCTTCGAGGCCGACCTATACGGATTACAGGGAACCGCACTGTTTCTCGACCTTGATGTAGTGATCGTCGATGACATTGACTGCTTTTTTGAGCAACCAGGCGAGTTTTTGATCATCCACGATTGGAAGCGACGTTGGCGCATCACCGGCAATTCGTCAGTTTACCGCTTTCGCCTTGGCGCGCATGCTGATTTACTGGCCGAATTCCGGGCCAAACAGGCTGATGTCCGACGTAACTTCCGGCATGAGCAGGCATTTCTCTCTGACTGGTTGCATCGCCAAGGTAAGATGAGCTATTGGCCTGACGCATGGTGCCGTAGTTTCAAATATCATTGTATCCCGCGTTGGCCTTGCAACTACTGGCGTGCCCCAACGATCCCAGAGGGCGCGCGCATCCTGATTTTTCATGGCGAAATCAACCCGCCCGACGCGCTGGTTGGACGGCGTAACCGAAGATTCCGTTACGTGCAGGCCGCTCCGTGGATATCTGAACACTGGACTGAATGAGTTTCCCATGAAACGTGTATCTTTTTTCCCTGGGCTGAACTTTCATCCATATCTACTTCATTGTTGCCCAAACCGTTTCAAATCCACGCCATGATCGAATGGCATTGACATGAGTAACCCGACTGCGACTAACGTGCGTACCGAAGTAATCGTTTCAACATATAACAATCCGATGGCATTGAACTATGTGCTGCTAGCACTGGCCGGCCAGCGCGACGCCGACTTCAGCGTATGTGTGGCAGACGATGGTTCCGGCAAACCGACGCATGCGCTACTTGAGAGTTGGAACCACCGCCTCAGTCCGATTCTGCTGCGCCATATTTGGCAGCCAGATGACGGATTTCGTAAAAATACTATCTTGAATAAAGCAATCGACTCGTCGCAAGCGGATTACCTCATCTTCATCGATGGTGACTGCGTCGCTCGCCCCGATTTTATTGCCTGCCACATTGCACGCCGCACCAAGGGTGCCTTTCTTTCCGGCGGGATGATCCGCCTGCCAGACAGGTCAACGTCGGAACTGTCGGAGCAAGGCATTGACTGTGGCGAGGTTTTTCGGCTGAACTGGATCGTCGCGCAGATAGGACTGCGAAAGCTCAGCGTGTTGCTCAAGGCTGCAGTATTGCCGATGATGTTAGCGCGCAAGCTTGAGTGGCTCACGCCGGTCAAGCGCACCTGGAATGGCGCTAACAGCTCGGCTTGGCGGCGCGACTTGATTGCAGTTAACGGTTTTGACGAGTCATTAAGATATGGCGCCGAGGATGTGGAGATGGGCGTGCGCCTGAACAACCACGGTATTGTCGGGCAGCATATTCGTTACAGCACTTGTCTACTGCATATTGAACATTTACGTGGTTATGCCGACGCTAACATTGTGCAGCGTAACAAGGCATATGTGCGTGAAGTGAGGAAGAGTGGTATCGACTGGACCGCTAATGGCATCGTCAAGCTCGCCGCGCGACCTGCGGCGGAGACTGAACTCGACCGATCATTTGCTTCTCCGCGACAAACCGTGCATGCCACTGCAGAAATTGACAACGCATGAAGTACGCATCAATCGTGGCTGGCAGACATAAGCGGAACGAGATTTTCAAGCCCGGCGCAGGCTCCAATGGAGGCGAGTTCCATTTGCCGTACCGCCAGTTGCGCGAACTGTTTCTGGAATCCGGGATCGAACTTTCAACCGCCGATATGAACATTGGCCGCGAAGTAGTATTCGAGCTGCATATCAACGCGCGGCGCCGCTTGCCAAAATGTCCAGCCTACGCATATTTATACGAAGACCCGATTATTCGGCCTCTCAATAGCGAGATGGCACAGTTGCGTCGCTACCGTAAGGTATTTACATCGAATGAAACGCTAATCGATGGCAAACAAATCTTGCGCCTGGACTACCCTAATGATTTAAGTCTGCGGCCAGTGCCGAGCTTTGCCGAGCGTGATTTATTTTGTGTGATGATTGCGTCAAACAAAGCGCTGCTACATCCTCATCCACGTAGCTTGCATGGTAATCGCATTGAAATTATTCGTTTCTTCGAAGCACAGGCTCCTGAACTCTTTGCGCTTTATGGCAAGGGTTGGGACATCCCGGCGGTGCGCCATGGCCTGATAGGACATCTTATCAAGCGTGTGAATGAATGGCGTGCCAGCATTGCTCCCAGCCGACCATTTCCGAGTTATCGCGGGACGGTCTATACAAAATCAGAAGTTTTGGATCGCGCCAAATTCTCAATCTGTTACGAGAATTCACGTGGCAGCCCGGGTTATTTGACTGAGAAAATTTTTGATTGCTTTACCAGCGGCTGCATACCGATTTATATCGGTAGCACTCACAGAACAGCGCTTGTTCCAGAAGGCTGTTATATCGATGGCGATCGCTTTAATAGTCCTGCTGAGATGTTGCAATTTTTGCAATCAATCGACGCCGTCAGTCACGCGCGCTATCAGGCGGAAATTCAGCGCTTTCTGGCCGATCCAAAAAGCGTGCGTTTTACCAACGCCCATTTTTGCCAATCGCTGGTGAACGGTGTAATGGCTGATCTCAAGGCAGCATGTCCATAACTGATATTATCTAAAACAACTCAGTAGCCGTCATTTAACAGCCATCAAAGCCATCAGCTCGCTTTCACTAAACCCCGCCGCCCGTCGTGCTTCAATATTAAAAGGACCGCGCAGCGTCGGTGCCTTGTAAATTTGTGCAAGCGAGGCATAGGTCGCAACAGGCTCGAGGCCGCGTGTTTTGCAAATCCAGTTATACCAACGATTGCCTATCAATACGTGGCCAATTTCATCTGCCAGAATGATGTCGATAATTTCAGCGGCCGCAATTTCGCCTGCTTGCGCAAGCTTGGCTCGCAGAGGCGGGGAGGCATCCAGGCCGCGCGCTTCCATAGTGCGCGGAACCAGTGCCATGCGGGCGAGGATATCATCCGTGGTTTTTTCGACCATGTCCCAAAGACCGTTGTGCGCTGCAAAGTCGCCGTAGGCATAACCTTTCGTAACCAGATGGGCAGAAAGCAGAGAAAAATGTCGCGCTTCTTCGGCTGCGACCTTTAGCCAGTCAATATAATATTCGCGCGGCATTTTCGGGAAACGCCAGATAGCATCCAGGGCCAGGTTGATCGCATTGAATTCGATATGCGTCAGCGCGTGAATCAGCGCAGCACGGCCTTCTTCAGTGCGCATGGACCTGCGTGGTACAGACAGGTATGAAACCAGCTCTGGAAGCAGCGGGTGACCGGGGATGGGTTGCAGCGTTGCCAGGGAAGCATCGACCTCCAGGGAAATTTCGCCTTTTTTCCAAGCTTGGGCCAGGGCGATTACGCCAGCGGATTTCAGAACAGGATCCGGCTCTGCCAACCAATGAAGCGCAGCCGAGCGCAGTTCTTTAGGAGCATCAAGAAGCATGTGCTATGCCTGCGTCTTTTCAAACAGCGCGATGGACTCGACATGAGAGGTGTGCGGAAACATGTTCATCACGCCTGCCGCCTTGAGGTCATACCCCTTCTGATGCACTAATATCTCTGCATCACGCGCCAGCGTTGCCGGGTTGCATGAGACATACACGATGCGACTCGGCGCATCAGTACCCAGCGCCTTGACCAGTTCAAACGCGCCGTCGCGTGGAGGGTCAATCAGCATTTTGTCGAAATGGCCTAACTGCGCCAATGCTGTTTCGTCTATTTCAAACAAATTCATCGCGCTGAATTGGGTGTTGCCCGTCAAGCCATTAAACGCGGCATTCTGGATGGCACGCTGCACCAGCGCCGCGCTGCCTTCGATGCCCACTACTTGAGCACCGCTGCGCGCTATGGGTAGCGTGAAGTTGCCCAGCCCGCAGAATAAATCAGCGATGCGTTCATTCGGCTGAGGATTTAGTAAACGCATGGCACGGCTTACCATGACGCGATTCATATCCGCATTGACCTGGGTAAATTCAGTCGGCGCAAACGGCATGGCAATCCCGAACTCTGGCAGGCTGTATGTTAGCGGCGCTGCGTCCAGCGGGTAAAACGGCACTGCCGTTTCCGGCCCTTTTGTTTGCAGCCAAAACTGTACCGCATGGGTATCGGCGAACAGTTTAATTGCCTCTTCGTCAGCCGGCGAAAGCGCCTGTAAAATGCGCAGCACCAGCACTTCCACATGCTCGCCGACCGCCACTTCGATTTGCGGCAACGCATCGCGAGTTGTAAAGCATTCATTCAACTGTCCCAACAGCGGCAATAGCTTGGCAATTTTAGGTGTCAGGATTTCACAATGCTGCATGTCCGCCACATAGCCGCCACGCTTTTCGCGAAAGCCTACCAGCGTCTTGCCCTTCTTCAATACATGGCGCACCGAAAGCCGCGCTCGCTGCCGGTAGCCCCACGATTGCCCGTAGATCGGCAGCAACATAGTCTGTGCCTTGACCTTGCCGATGTGCCATAGGTTGTCTTCCAGAATGCGCTGCTTGGCGGCAACCTGTGCACGTGCATCCATATGCTGCATGGAACACCCTCCGCACACGCCGAAGTGCTTACATTTCGGCTGGACGCGCATGAAAGTTTGCTTGATAACCTGGCCGAGTTGCGCGATCTCGAAGCTGGGCTTTTTACGATAGGATGAATAGGTGACACGTTCACCCGTCAGCGCACCTTCGATAAAAATTACTTTGCCATCTGCATGCGCAATGCCGCGACCTTCATAGTCTAGCGATTCAACAACAACGCTGTTTGCGTGTCCAGATTTATCAGTCATCTCACTCTGCAATTTTAAAAAATTTAGTTTCCAGCATGACGCCAATCTGGCCCAATCCTATGCTTATAGGGATCAAGCTCAATAGCACGCCAGCACCATTTGCCAGCATGTCGGCATAATCAAAAACCCGGTAAGCAGTCATGCCTTGCAAATATTCTATTCCGATACCCAAGGCGACCAGCAGACTCGCTATAAAAATACGAGGCGCCCGTTGTTGATAGACCTGACAGAACCATAGCATCAGAAAACCGTATGCCAGTGCGTGCTCAAGCTTGTCAGCATATAAAAAATGCATCGGTTCCGGTGGATGAGGCATGAGAGAAAGATACATGACCGTGGCCACCCAACCCGCCCCCAGCGCAAGCCAGATCCGACGAAGCTTGACCATGGTTATGTCTTTACGATAGGCCAGGCAGCGAGATATTCCATCCAGTGCGATTCGGGGTGTTTGCTCAAGGTATTGCGCACCAATTCACATTCCTGCTCGTAACGGGCATGGGTGAATTGACCACGCATCAACTGGAAGCGCGCATAGACCAAATAAGTATTGACCACATCGGTCTCGCAGTAATTGCGGATTTCATTCAGCTTGCCCTGCTGATAAGCATCCCACACCTTGCTACCATCCATACCCAGTTTGCCGGGAAATCCGATTAGCTTGGCCAGATCGTCCAGCGGAGCGTTGGCACGGCCTGTATACAATGCAAGCAAATCCATCAAATCAAGATGGCGGGAATGATAACGGCTGATGTAGTTATTCCATTTAAAATCCTTGTCATCCCCTCCCGTATCCCAATAGCATGCGCACTGAACACCGTGAATCAGGCC
>CAZPUT010000016.1:0-22767 GCA_964589845.1 uncultured Candidatus Nitrotoga sp.
TGCCGATATTTCTACCACACAAATTTACACGCATGTCGCACGCGAACGGTTGAAGCAACTGCATGCGCAGCATCACCCGAGGGGGTAATGGATGTAATAGATCACCTGTTCAGTCAAATCAGCGGTAGTGTCTCAACCGAGCAATGGTTCGGATGGGCGAAATCTTAGCCTACAATTTTTTACATTTTATGAGGCGCCACCTACTACATCACTCACTGATGGGATGTCCATTCTTGATTTTAATATTGCTTTTGACTGTAACTACACCTTCGGTACCCCGAGCAATTTCAATGGCTTTTTCCTCTTCTGATAAAAGGTGAGCAGTACCGTTCAACCATACAACGCCATTGTTATCTGTATCAACTTTAATACTCTTAAATTTGCCCAAATGCCTATCAGCGTTCAGTCGGGCTTTTATTTTACTTGTTATATCCGAGTCCTTGACTATTGTCGTGGGATCTGGATGTTCCATTTTTGGATCGGCGGTGAAGCCCACACTCGGTATAAGCAATATACTGACCATAAAACAAATTGTCGCACTTTTGATTTTCATGACTTTACCTCACCTCTGTGATAAAAATAAGAGTTACCAAAATAACACTTCGTTGCTTACCTTTCAGTTCGCTAACGCTCATAAAATGTGAAAAACTATCATTAGTTTTTTGTCAAAAATTTGTATCATCCTATGATGCCATTTTTTCAAGAACATTTACCGCCCGCTATGGAGGCATACCATGAGTAATCAAATCTCAAGAAATTTCCGAAATATTTTTCTGACTCTCGTCGCAATTTGCAGCAACGTTTGTTTACCTGCACCAGCGTTTTCACAAAGTAATATCGGCATTGAGTTCAAGACCAAAGTTCAACTCGTCAAGACTCTGACTTTAAGCGATCTTACTACTGTAGTTCCAGCAGTTTCGTTAAAAATTTTCGAGATCCACGAGAAAAAAGACCAAATCTATAAGGCTTATCCTGCCCGAGCGCTTTTTAACAAGACATTTGGCAAAGAGTGGCAGAAAGCTGAGGAGATCGTGTTCATTTCCATGGACGGATATCAAGCGAGCATTCCGGTAACAAAGTTCCTCTCCCATGATGCCTATTTCGCCTTTGCTCACGATGACGACTCGCCATTTACGATGACCAACATACTACAGAATAACGAAGTAGTACAACTCGGGCCGCTTTACTTAATCTGGGACAACCTGAAATCAAAAGTGCTGCTTGAGGATGGCGCATCTGACATGCCTTACCAAGTGAAAAGTATCGAACTCACAACATTTGCGACTCGCTTTCCAAACCTTTCCCCGCCAGCCAAGGCATCCGCAGAAGTGCGGCGTGGTTTTTTGCACTTTCGCAAATATTGCATGGCATGCCATATGATCAATGGTGAAGGCGGCGGCAAGGCACCTGAGCTCAACTACCCGACGAGTGTGGTCGAATACATCAAGCCTGAATACCTGACACGCTGGATCGAGAACCCATCAAGTATCCGACACAACACGCTGATGCCGGGACTTGCACAAGAGATCCCTAATAGAGCGAAAGTCACAAAAGAAATAATCGCCTATCTCAAGGCAATGAGCACAACAAAACGTAGCCCGAAGCGTCAAGACATCCACTGAGCACCAATCTGATTCCATGAACCGAGCGCAGTAAATTTCTGGTTGAGCGCGTTCTCTTTTCAGCTGATTTTATTCATCGAATATATCTGAATTTTTTAAAGTTATTTCGGAAATTCAACTACAAAAACTCCAGATGCAGCCTGTTAATTTGATGCAAGCTAAAAAATGAAATCCAACGACTACATAATGCGCTCAAAAAAACAAGGAGTCACATGAGAAATGTCAAAACGAATTTACACTTTGACATTTTTAGAACAAGTAGTGCAATTGTATATAGTAGTTAATAAACTTTTGGTAAAGAGCGGGCGCGCTGACTACGGCTTACGCAGACAGATGGCCGAGCGATAGCACATGGGCCATCGCGGCGCGCCGACTTAGTGAATACCGTACCTTGGCGCAAGTTAATAATCGGAGTCCGCCATCAACTCCTAAAGGCTGAATAAACCGACAAATCATGCACTGCACGCCTGGATAACTTATTTACTCACCACTGAATGTCGGTTATTGTTGCCTCCCCCCGTAATTTTAAGGGACAATCTGCTTTTTTGCCCGTAACTATTCATTTTTTGCAAGGAAGATGTTGGTATGTCCGAGATCGCCAAGATCTGTCAGCTCACCCAAGCTCTCACACAACCGCCATTACACTGGTATTTCGATCCAAAAATTTTGGAGATTGAGCAACGTATACTCTTTGACAACGGCCCTGGCTATATCGGGCACGAACTTTTGGTACCAAACCTCGGCGATTATCATGTTCTGAACTGGATGGATAATGCCAAGATGTTGGTGCGAAATAATAATGGGGTGGAACTGCTCTCCAATATATGCCGCCATCGTCAGGCCATCATGCTTGAAGGGCGTGGCAGCGCGAAAAACATTGTGTGCCCGCTGCATCGCTGGACGTACCAACTGGATGGCAAGCTGTTGGGTGCACCGCGCTTCCCGCAGAATCCCTGCCGGCATCTCAATAAGACTCCGTTGCAACACTGGAATGGATTACTGTTCGCAGGTAAACGCGATATTGCTAAGGATCTGGCGGATATCCCTGCGCTAAAGGAACTGGATTTTTCCAATTATCAACTAGATCGTGTAGAGATAGATGAGTATGCTTTCAATTGGAAGACTTTCATTGAGGTATACCAAGAGGACTACCATGTTGCGCCGTTCCATCCCGGCCTGGGTAAATTCGTCAATTGCGACGATCTGAGTTGGGAATTCGGCGACTGGTACAGCGTGCAAACTGTAGGCATCAACCATGGCCTGCGCAAAGCTGGCAGTGCCGCCTATGGCAAATGGCAGGAACAGGTGCTGCGTTATAACAACGGCATGCTACCCAAATACGGCGCGATCTGGCTGACTTATTACCCTAACATCATGGTAGAGTGGTATCCAAATACATTAGTGGTCAGCACTGTCATTCCGCGCGGTGTCGATGCCTGCACTAACATTATGGAGTTTTACTACCCCGAAGACATAGTGCTATTCGAGCGCGATTTTGTCGAAGCGGAAAAGGCTGCCTACCGCGAAACTGCGCTTGAGGACGATACCATCTGCCTGAAAATGCATCAGGGGCGCAAATGGCTGTACCAGCATGGAATCGAAGATACTGGACCGTATCAATCTCCGACCGAAGACGGCCTGCTGCATTTCCATGAGTTTCTGCGGCGCCAGCTTGATCCGCATTTAGGAGAATGATCATCTTAATCGCCACTATAAAATACCGCGAATTATCATACCCTTGCAGGCGGAGCTCAAATTTAGTTAAACAGCTATATTTCCTTCGGCGCGGGGTTAGCGTTATTTTTGACAATCCGCTGAAGTAATCTGTTGG
The DNA here is from genome assembly GCA_964589845.1 of uncultured Candidatus Nitrotoga sp. GTDB lineage: Bacteria > Pseudomonadota > Gammaproteobacteria > Burkholderiales > Gallionellaceae > Nitrotoga. The sequence goes on from CAZPUT010000016.1 coordinate 3,454, forward strand.
AATGGGCGCACTATGGATGCTAGTCGCCGGGTTTTTGTTCGGCTGGATGGGGGTGTTTGTCAAACTCGGTGCAGAATATTTTTCTCATATTGAGCTAGTATTCTATCGCTCTTTCCTTGGGCTATTGATGATCTACGCCGTCATCCACCAGCAAGGGCTGTCGTTGTCAACTAATCACTTGAAGCAGCACTTGTGGCGAGGCGTTTCTGGCACCATCGCGCTGATGCTATATTTTTACTGTATCACCGTGTTGCCACTGGCCACCGCAGTAACGCTTAATTACACCGCACCACTCTACCTCTCTATCCTGACCATACTGGCATTCAAGGAGCATTTTCGTCCGGCTCTCTCCAGCGCCATCCTGCTGGGGTTTTGTGGCGTGATATTGTTACTGCATCCCACGTTGGCCCAAAATCAACTCATCCCCGGTCTTATCGGGCTGCTTTCTGGCCTCTTGGCCGGCATCGCCTACCTCAATGTCAAACAACTTGGCTTAAGTGGTGAACCGGAATGGCGTGTGGTGTTCTATTTCAGTCTGATTGCCGCTATTACCAGTGGCGTCGGCATGTTGTTCGGGACTGTTCACTCAATCACTATGCCTGGTTTATTCATCTTGCTCGGGCTCGGCAGCACTGCCACGCTAGCACAACTAGCCATGACCCGTGCCTACCGTACCGGGAAAATGCTAGTGGCAGGTAGCTTGTCCTACAGCACCGTAATATTCGCCAGCATATTCGGCATGATTTTGTGGGGCGAGGCATTACCACTGATGGGATGGATAGGCATGGGACTCATCATCGCAGGCGGTGTGTTAAGCTTGAAACTGGCACCCAAGCACGGCGGCGCATAACTAACGAAGAAAAGACTTAATATGATCACAATAGAACAAACCCCCACCCTACTCAACATTGCTGTACTGGGCGAATTCACCTTGGCCGATTTCAAGCAATTCGAGGAACACGCACTCTACATGCTTAAATCACCCGGCACGGTCAACCTGTTGTTCGACCTACGCGACATGATCAGTTACACGGTAGATGTAGCATGGGAGGAAATCAAATTTTTCAACCGCGAACACTTGCATGCCTTCAGCAAGATTGCAGTTATTACTGACGACCAGTGGATTACGTGGCAGGCTTGGCTATCGCGCATATTCGTGGATGCCGATATACGCGTTTTTACCGATTATGAACAAGCAAAAACCTGGGCGGCCGCAGCTTGACATGTTCTTAATTATGCTAAGATAGTTAATTATAATTTGTAACTGATATTTCAGGAGATGGTAGATGTTTTCAGGTTTTATTGATTTACCTTGGTGGGGTTATGTAGTTGTTTCACTGACATTAACCCATATTACCATCGCATCTGTTACCATTTTTTTGCACCGCCATCAGGCACATCGCGCACTGAATCTGCATGCTATTCCCAGTCATTTTTTCCGTTTCTGGTTATGGCTAACCACCGCTATCGTTACAAAAGAATGGGTCGCCATCCATCGCAAACACCATGCTAAATGCGAGACAGAGGAAGACCCACATAGCCCGGTTATTCTGGGTATAAAGAAAGTGTTATTGGAAGGCGCTGCTCTTTACCGCAAAGAAGCCCAAAATCAGGAAACACTAGACAAATACGGCCACGGTACACCGAACGACTGGCTGGAGAACAATCTTTACAGCAAACGTAGCGAGCTCGGCATCACACTGATGCTGATCATCAACGTACTTTTGTTTGGCCCACTTGGCCTAACCATCTGGGCTGTGCAAATGGCATGGATACCTATTAATGCAGCCGGTATTGTCAACGGCCTGGGGCACTATTGGGGTTATCGCAACTTCCAGACGGAGGATGCTTCCACCAACATCGTGCCGTGGGGTATCTTCATCGGCGGTGAAGAGCTACACAACAACCACCACGCTTATGCCTCCTCCGCCAAACTTTCCAACAAATGGTATGAACTCGACATCGGGTGGCTTTACATTCGCCTCCTGGAAACGTTCGGTCTAGCACAAGTAAAGAGACGTGCCCCACGAGTACGCCTGGACCAAGCCAAGACTTCATGTGACATGGAGACCCTGCATGCCGTTATCGCCAACCGCTACGAAGTCACAGCCAGATATGCCCAATTACTGAAAAAAACCTACTCGACGGAAATAGCTCGGCTCAAACTACAAGCCTCAGATAAAATTGATGTGGCGCGTATCAAACACTGGCTGCACTTGGATGAAAACGTTTTAACCGAACAACAAAAAACGAAACTAAGTGAGGTAATTAAAGCCAGCGGTATTCTACGGACAACCTATACCCTACGCCAAGAGCTAGCCGCCATCTGGCAAAGCTCTACAGCTACCAAGGAGCAATTAGTAAAACAATTGGAAGACTGGTGTCATCGAGCGGAAAACAGCGGGATTGCGGCGTTACAGGAATTTTCCCAACGACTGCGTTGCTACGCTTAGCATACTTATTTTGTGAACCTAAACAAAAAACCCGCTTAAGCGGGTTTTTTTCATGCATTCGAACAAAGCGAACAGCCTACTTCAGCTTGGTTTCCTTGTACATCACATGTTTGCGTACCACTGGATCAAACTTCTTGATCTCAAGCTTTTCCGGCGTAGTACGTTTATTTTTGTCCGTCGTATAGAAATGACCAGTGCCGGCGCTGGATTCAAGCTTAATTTTTTCACGCATTTTTCGTTACTCCTTAAACGTTTTCGCCGCGTGCGCGCATTTCAAACAACACCGCATCGATTCCATTCTTATCGATGGTACGCAACCCGGCATTTGTCAGACGCAAAGATACCCAGCGATTTTCAGTTTCAACCCACAAACGACGACGCTGCAAATTCGGCAGGAAACGACGCTTTGTTCTATTATTGGCGTGAGATACATTGTTTCCCACCATCGGGCGTTTCCCCGTTACTTGACAGACGCGAGCCATAGCTATTTCTCCAACTAGTTTGCAAAAGAAACGCAATTCTACTCTAAAACCTTATACCTGATCAACCTGCAGCTATTTCATCAAGTTAGCGAAATTAACAATGCCCGCTTTCTCCAACGTTAAATCCTCTGAGTTATGACAACTCAGCATCCCTATCTCTCGTTCACACTCATGTCTAGATTGGGTAAAGACTCCCCCTTCTCTGTTAATTCCACACGCGCCCAACCATGCGCGAAAGTGATATCAAGGCGCTCACCTACATGTAAATCCGCGCTGTCTAAAATAATTGCACCACGTGCATCACGCACCATACTGTAGCCGCGCGCCAGCACCTCCTGCGGATCGAGATGGCCGAGATGTTGCTGCAATGCGCCCAGGCCGGCATTGTGGCGTTCCAGTGTGCGTTGCATGACTTCCAGCAGGCGACGAGCCAACATCGTCTGCCGTACACCAAGCTGCTCAATGTTTGGGCACACCGCACGTAAACGCTGCTGCAAAGACTGCCAACGCCATTGCTGGCGCTGTAAAATATAAACTAGCACGGACTGCATGCGTTGCTGCAGATGGTTAAGGTGCTGAGTTTGTTGCTGCACTCGCTGCGCGGGATGTACCAAGCGACGCTGTAAATAGTCGAGCTGCTGCATCACACGTTCGAATTGACGCTGCTTGCCACGCGCCAATCGCTGCCCAAAATGGTACACGCGTTGCAGCAACTCCTGTCGCTCCGGCACAACCAGTTGCGCAGCCGCAGTGGGTGTAGCAGCACGCTGATCAGCGACAAAATCAGCGATAGTAAAATCAGTTTCGTGCCCAATGCCGCTCACCACCAGAATGCGACTGGCGAAAATGGCACGCGCCACTATTTCTTCGTTAAACGCCCATAAATCTTCGATGCTGCCACCACCGCGACATAACATCAGCACGTCGCACTCCGCGCGCTCATTAGCCAATCGAATGGCTTGCGCGATCTTTTGCGCCGCTCCCTCCCCTTGTACCGGTGTGGGATACAGCACGACAGAAATACTTGGCATACGCTTAGCCAAGGTAATCAATACATCGCGTAATGCTGCTGCCTGCGGCGAGGTGATAATGCCAATTTGTGCAGGAAGGAACGGCAGCGGCCGTTTTCGCGCTGCATCAAACAACCCCTCGGCTTCCAGTTTGCGTTTGAGGCGCTCAAACGCATCATACAAAGCACCCAGTCCCGCTGGTCGTAACTGCTCCAGCGTCAATTGAAATTCACCTCGAGCTTCATACAACGTGGCCAAAGCCAACACCTCCACTTGCATGCCATTTTTTGGTAGCCAATCAAGGTATTGACTTTTGTGGCGGAACATCACGCAGCGCACCTGCGCTTGCTCATCTTTCAGGGAAAAATACCAATGTTTAGAAGTAGCACAGACAAAATTGGAAATCTCACCACGTACCCATAGCAGCGGCAACCCATTTTCCAATATCTGCTTAGCTGCCATGTTGAGCTCTTGCACACTGAATACATGAATTTTTCCATCTTCAATTAACTTAAAAATCATATTGATATTCTTGAATAATCCACAATTTTTTTTATAAAAAAACCTTCACGGCATCCGTATTTAATGATGTTACTAAGCATATAAAACAATAATGACACAGCCTATCAGGAACATTAAGATTAAAGTAACTGGAGAAATCTTGCTCAAACAAGTGCGACCAGATACAGTTCCGCTTTATTAATTTAAGCATATTTGGAGAAATTTAGTGTTTGCTATTGTAGAGGCGGCTGGTTGGCCGATTTGGTTTTTGATAATTGCATCTGTGATTGCCGTTGCATTAATTGCAGAACGCTTAATGTCCCTGCGCAACAAAAAAATTGCACCCGCAGAGCTATTCAACGAAGTGGTTCATGAACTTAAGCAGCGCGGGGTCAGCGATGCCATGCTTTCCCGTTTGGAGGCAGAGTCCCCGCTCGGTCGTATCTTCGCCGCTGGCCTTAAGAACATTAAAAGTCCATCCGCAGTGATGAAAGAATCTGTCGAGGAAGCCGGGCGCGTCGCCGCACACGAGCTTGGACGCTTTCTCACTACATTAGGCACAATCGCTTCAATAAGCCCACTGCTAGGTTTGTTCGGCACGATGGTGGGAATGATTGAGATTTTCGGTGTGCAAAATACCGCAGAGAACGCCCCTGCTGCACTCGCCCATGGCATCTCGATAGCCCTGTATAACACGGCATTCGGCCTGATGGTGGCTATCCCCAGCATGATTTTTTATCGCTATTTCCGCGCTAAGGTAGACGGCCTGACCATTGAGATGGAGCAGCAAGCAATCAAGCTAATTGAAATCGTACATGGCGCACGTCGAGGTTAAGCCATGAATTTTCAACGCGGCCGCATGCGTGAGGAACCAGAAATCAACCTGATTCCAATGATAGATATATTCCTGGTAATCATAATTTTTCTAATGGTGTCGACCACATACGCCAAATTCTCCGAACTGCAGATTAACCTGCCGCAGGCCAGTGGCGATGAAACGACTTCGCAAGCAAAACAAATCAATGTGTCAGTCGATGCTTCAGAGCACTACGCCATCAATAATGCGGCTACAACTTTTAATAGCGTACAGAACATGTCGCAAATGCTACGCACAGCCGCAGGCGAGCAAAAGGATCCGACCATCGTTATCAACGCTGATGCCAAGGCGCCGCACCAAGCCGTGATTAACATCATGGAAGCAGCGCGTCTCGCAGGTTATGGCCGTATTACTTTCACCACCAGCCGAAAATAACGGGCGGCCAGACTAAAGGATGCAGTGGCTAGAGCAACACTGGTATCGCACCACTCCACTCCACTTCATCCTGTTGCCTGTCAGTTTCATATTCCGCATGCTGGCGGCAACCCGACGTGCGCTTTACCGTAATGACATATTAACTAGCGTGAAGCTGCCGGTACCTGTCATCGTGGTGGGAAATATTACCGTTGGCGGCAGCGGAAAAACACCGCTTACACTATGGCTGGCGCAACAATTAATCGATAGTGGCTGGCATCCCGGTATCATCAGCCGTGGCCACGGTGGGGCCAACATATCCCCGCTGGCCGTGCATGCGTCAAGCAATCCCGATGAGGCCGGCGATGAAGCAGTGTTGATGGCACAACGCAAGCTGTGCCCAGTTTGGATCGGGCGTGACCGCGTTGGTGCAGCTCGCGCGCTGTTACAGGTTTACCCCGAATGCGATATCGTGCTTAGTGATGATGGCCTGCAACATTACCGCTTGCAGCGCGATTTTGAAATCACGGTAATCGATGGTATACGTCGTTTTGGCAATGGCTTCCTGCTCCCGGCCGGCCCGTTGCGTGAACCACTTTCACGCCTGACTGAGGTGGATGCCGTAGTCATTAATGGGGGAATGGCCACCAAAGGCCAACACAGCATGCAATTACATGGCGAAAGTTTTTACAACCTGCTTAATCCGAATACGTCTGCTCAAGTTGCCGATTTTTACGGCCAACGTCTGCACGCCATTGCCGGGATCGGCCACCCGCAGCGTTTTTTCACGCATCTGAACCGTCTGGGGCTGAAGGCACAAGCACATCCTTTCCCCGACCACCATAACTTCACTCCCGCCGATCTGGACTACACTGATGCAGACGCAATACTTATGACGGAAAAAGATGCGGTAAAATGCACCACGTTCGCCAACGAAAAATGCTGGGTGCTGCGCGTGGATGCGCAGCTGGATTCCTTGCTTACCCAACAAATTCTAGAAAAGGTTACTTCTGATGGACGCCAAACTGCTTGAAATCCTGGTTTGCCCATTGTGCAAATCCCCGTTGATTTATCGCAAGACCGAGCAAGAATTAATTTGTAAGGCCGATCGTCTGGCATTCCCTATACAGGATGACATTCCCGTAATGCTGGCAGATGAGGCGCGCAAACTTACCCCGGAAGAAATCCAACTGCTCCGATGATAGCTTTTCACGTCGTCATTCCGGCACGCTTCGCCTCCACCCGCCTGCCGGGTAAGGCGTTATTGCCGATTGCCGGCAAGCCGATGGTGGTGCGAGTTGCCGAGCAATCCGCGCAAAGTGGCGCGCAGCAAATCTGGATTGCCACTGATCATCAATCCATCATAGCTGCCGTGCATGAATATGGCTTTAAGGCCTGCCTGACCCACGCTCACCACACCAGTGGCACCGACCGTATTGCCGAAGTAGTGGAACAACTTGGCTGGCCCGACGATACTATTGTGGTCAACGTACAGGGCGACGAACCCCTTATGCCATCCTCACTAATCAGTGCCGTAGCACAACACCTGCACGACCACCCAGAATGCGCCATGACCACCGCCTGCCATCCCACCCATGATGAAGAGGCCATGCGCAATCCCAACATTGTCAAAGTGGTGCTGGATAAGCACAGCAATGCCCTGTATTTCAGCCGTGCGTCTATTCCTTATCCGCGCGATGCGCTCACATCTGGCGCAGCGCTACCGGAAAATCTCCCGGTATTACGCCACATTGGTATCTATGCTTACCGTGCCGGTTTTCTGCGGTCTTTTCTCAAACTCGCCCCTGCTGCCATCGAACAAGTTGAGTCACTGGAACAGTTGCGCGCGTTGTGGCACGGTTACAAGATCGGAGTTACCGTTAGCGCAGACGGCCCCCCCAGTGGAGTAGATACCGAACAAGACCTGCACGCTGCCCGCAAGCTGTTTGACAGCAAGCGTATAATCAACGACCAAATAAACGGAGCACCATCATGAGACTTATACTGCTAGGCGCACCTGGTGCCGGTAAAGGCACCCAAGCCAACTTGATTAAAGAGAAATTCAATATCCCTCAAATATCAACCGGAGATATGTTGCGCGCGGCAGTCAAGGCGGATACCCCGTTAGGACAAGCAGCCAAAAAGGTAATGGATGCAGGTGGATTGGTATCTGACGACATCATCATCAACCTTGTGAAAGAACGCATCAAAGAAGCAGACTGCGCCAATGGCTTCATGCTGGATGGTTTTCCGCGCACCATTCCACAAGCCCAAGCCCTAAAGGACGCCGGCATCGACATTGACTTCGTGGTGGAAATCGAGGTTCCGGATAGCGACATCATCCAGCGCATGGATGGCCGTCTCGCCCATCCCGCTTCGGGGCGTACCTACCATATAATATTCAATCCACCCAAGGTACCCGGCAAGGATGACATCACCGGTGAAGACTTGATACAACGACCGGATGACCGCGCAGACACCGTCAGAAAACGTCTTGAGGTCTATCACGAACAGACCAAGCCACTCGTCGAGTACTACTTGGCTTGGGAAAAAAGTGGATCAGCCAAGGGTAAATGCAATGGTACTCACCCACCGCACTGCATCAACATTCCCGGCATCGGCAGCGTGGATAGCATACGTGATCGGATATTCAACGCATTGGCAGCACATCAGCCATGATCAACAAACCCGTCCTCACGCTTGACGATGCCAAAAAAATTGCTGCGGCTGCCGAGACCGAGGCACTGCGCAATTCCTGGCGAGTCGTGATCGCTATCGTGGATGACGGTGGTCATCTGCTCTATCTTCAACGCAACCACGGCACCCAGTTTGGCAGCGTGGAAATTGCCATCCAGAAAGCGCGGGCAGCGGTTGCCTTTCAACGGCCAACCAAAGTTACCGAAGACGCGGTAATGGGCGGTCGCCTGATTCATCTCGCCCTGCCGGGCGCCCTCCCTGCCGAAGGCGGTGTGCCGATCATGCATGAAAACCAGATTATCGGCGGAATCGGCGTCAGCGGCGTTCGCTCGTCTGAGGATGGGCAGATCGCGCAAGCCGGTGTAGCGGCGCTCGGCTGATTTATGCTTTACACCCTGTCAGGCCGCACACCGGAATTAAATGGGCAACAGCATTACATCGCGCCCAATGCCAGCGTCATCGGCTCAGTCATTCTCGAAAATAATGTCAGCATCTGGTTCAACGTGGTAATACGTGGCGACAATGAACCTATCCGTATCGGCGAAAACAGCAACGTTCAGGATGGCGTAGTAATGCACACCGACCCTGGCGCGCCGCTCACCTTGGGCAAAAACGTCACTGTCGGCCACTTGGCGATGCTGCACGGCTGCACCATCGGTGACGGCAGCCTGATCGGCATTCACAGCACCATCCTTAATCACGCCGTGATCGGGCGCAACTGCCTGATAGGCGCGAACACACTGATTACCGAAGGCAAAGTAATCCCGGATAATTCGCTGGTGGTAGGTTCGCCCGGCAAAGTAATGCGCAGCCTGAAAGAAGAAGAAATCGCAGCCCTGCATGCCAATGCTGCGCGCTACGTGGTAAATATTGGTCGCTATCGGGACTCGTTGGTGCACGTAGGGGCAAAAGATTTTTTGCCCCTACAATCTTTTGCCCCTACAAAAGATAAACATGGCGACATTCAATTCTGACATCCACCACCGCAAATCTCTCCGCCTACGTGGGTATGATTATTCGCAGGCTGGTTTGTATTTCATTACCATCTGCACGCATAAACGGTTGCCGTTATTCGGAGAGATCGTTGATGGAAAAATGATGCAAAATGAGACTGGAATGATGGCAGAAAAATGTTGGTGTGCCATACCCGATCATTTTCCCTGGGTCATGTTGGATGCGTTTATTGTCATGCCAAACCACGTGCATGGCATTATCACCGTAGGGACAAATGACGTAGGGGCAAATGATTATTTGCCCCTACAATCAAAACCAAAACATGGCACATCCCGAACGATTGGATCAATTGTTCGGGGATTCAAAATTGGTGTCACCAAATGGTTTCGTTCCAATACGGATGCTCATGCGGTTTGGCAACGCAATTATTACGAACACATCATCCGCAATGACGAGGCGTACTTAAAAATCGCGGAATACATCCAGACCAATCCCCAACGATGGGAAGAGGATATCTACCATATCTAATCTCACCGAATCCGCCATCAATGTAGGGGCAAAAGATTTTTTGCCCCTACAGGTGTAAGATAAATTTCTGCATTACCAATCAATGGTTAAAAAATTCAATAAATTCATATGGAGTTATCAACCACATGACAAAAAAGAACGCATTTTATGCCCAGTCCGGTGGCGTAACCGCAGTAATCAACGCATCGGCTTGCGGCGTGATCGAAACGGCGCGCACACACAAGGACAAAATCGGCAAAGTCTATGCAGGCCGTAATGGCATCATCGGCGCGCTGACTGAAGACCTGATCGATACGTCCAAGGATTCCGCCAAATCCATTGCGGCACTGCGCTACACACCGTCCGGTGCATTCGGTTCCTGCCGCTTCAAGCTGAAAGGCATTGAAGAAAACAGATTGCAGTACGAACGGCTGATCGAAGTCTTCAAGGCACACAACATTGGTTATTTCTTTTATAACGGTGGCGGTGATTCCGCTGATACCTGCCTGAAAGTTTCACAGTTGGCTGACAAAATGGGTTACCCCATTCAGGCAATCCATATACCCAAAACAGTCGACAATGATTTGCCCATCACAGACTGTTGCCCTGGTTTCGGCTCGGTCGCCAAATACGTCGCCGTATCGGTACGCGAGGCCAGTTTCGACGTTGCTTCCATGGCAAAGACTTCAACCAAGGTATTCGTGGTGGAAGTGATGGGCAGACATGCTGGCTGGATAGCCGCTGCCGGTGGTTTGGCCTCGGATGTGAATTGCGAGTTGCCGATTGTCATTCTGTTTCCCGAAATCTCCTTCAACAAAGAAAAATTTCTGGCCAAAGTCGATGCCATGGTAAAGCAGCATGGCTATTGCTCAGTCGTGGTGTCAGAAGGCGTGCAAGGTGCAGACGGCAAATTTCTCTCCGACCAGGGGCTGCGAGATGCTTTCGGTCACGCTCAGCTGGGTGGCGTAGCGCCGGTGGTAGCCAACATGGTGAAGGATGGGCTGGGTTACAAGTTCCATTGGGCGGTGGCTGATTACCTGCAACGTGCCGCGCGCCATATCGCTTCCAAGACCGACGTCGAACAGGCCTATGCGCTCGGTAAGGCTGCAGTACAACTGGCGTTGAAGGGCGAAAACGCTGTCATGCCTACCGTTGTTCGTCTCGCTGACAAGCCCTACAAGTGGAAAATTGGCGTTGCCCAGCTAAAAAACGTAGCTAATGTAGAAAAAAAGATGCCGCGCAACTTTATTACCAAGGATGGCTTCGGCATTACCGACAAGTGCCGTGCATACCTCGCTCCGCTGATCAAGGGCGAAGATTACCCCCCTTACAAAGAGGGCTTGCCACAGTATGTTCGGCTCAAGAATGTAGCGATACCCAAGAAACTTGGCGAGTTTAAGGTATAGCTTAAACACCGCATAAACCATTAGCCACAACATATCCAATATTTGAAAAGGTCTCAATAACAAGCAAAATCTACCACCCCGTTATTCCTGCTATCGAGGAGTCAACGGCTGCTGAAATGGCAGCTATCACGAATTACGTAAGGGAGAAACTTATGTCTGGTGGCCTGATATTTACGCTGTTATGTGCAATCACGGCGCTCATATACGGAGCGGTTTCTGTTAGGTGGATTTTGGCTCAGTCAACCGGCAACGATCGAATGCGCGAGATCGCTGCTGCAATACAGGAAGGCGCTTCTGCCTACCTGAACCGGCAATACAGCACGATAGGCATTGTCGGTGTAACTCTGTTTTTGGTAATTTTGCTTATACCGGAGCTGGGTTGGAAAACCGCCATTGGCTTCGCCCTCGGCGCGATTTTGTCGGGTCTAACCGGCTATATCGGTATGAACGTTTCAGTGCGCGCCAACGTCCGTACCGCACAAGCTGCGCATGCCGGCCTCAACGCAGCTTTGAACGTAGCTTTCAAGGGCGGGTCCATCACTGGCATGTTGGTAGTCGGCTTGGGTCTGCTGGGTGTAGCGGGTTACTACGCCTTCCTCACTATTTCAATGGGCAGCACACCTATGGAAGCAACCCATGCCTTGGTCGGCTTGGCTTTCGGCGCTTCGCTGATTTCTATCTTTGCCCGTCTTGGCGGCGGCATCTTCACCAAAGGGGCTGACGTAGGCGCAGACTTGGTGGGTAAAGTCGAAGTGGGCATCCCCGAAGATGACCCGCGCAACCCGGCGGTGATTGCCGACAATGTCGGCGACAATGTCGGCGATTGCGCTGGCATGGCTGCCGACCTGTTTGAGACCTATGTCGTGACCATCATTGCCACCATGCTTTTGGGTGGTTTGCTGATGGCCAATGCCGGCTCTAACGCGGTGATCTACCCGCTGGCGCTGGGCGGATTCTCGATTATCGCTTCCATCATCGGCACCTATTTCGTAGCAGCACGGGAAGGCGGCAAGATTATGAACGCGCTCTACCGCGGCTTAATCGCAGCTGCCGTGTCGGTGCTGATCGCCTTCTATCCCATCACCCAGTGGCTAATGGGTGACAATGGCGTTTATTCCGTTAACGCGCTATATGGTTCGGCTCTCATTGGGCTGGCGCTGACGGCCGCGCTGGTGTGGATCACCGAATACTACACAGCGACCGAGTTCAGCCCGGTAAGACATATTGCTGAAGCCTCCACCACTGGCCACGGCACCAATGTAATCGCCGGCTTGGGAGTCTCGATGAAGTCGACTGCTGCGCCAGTATTGGCGGTGTGCATGGCCATCTGGAGCGCCTACGAACTGGCCGGATTGTATGGTATCGCTATCGCCGCGACTTCAATGCTCTCTATGGCTGGGATCATCGTGGCGCTTGATGCCTTTGGCCCGATCACCGACAACGCTGGTGGTATTGCCGAAATGGCCAAGCTGCCGAATGACATCCGCAACATTACTGATCCCCTCGACGCAGTAGGCAATACTACCAAGGCCGTGACCAAGGGCTACTCCATCGGCTCCGCCGGCCTCGCAGCACTGGTGCTGTTTGCCGATTACACCCATGCGCTTTCCGCTAATCACCCGGGATTGACTTTCGATTTATCTAATCACATGGTGATCATCGGCCTTTTCATCGGCGGCATGGTGCCCTACTTGTTCGCGGCCATAGCCATGGCCGCAGTCGGCCGCGCCGCCAGTTCTGTGGTGGTAGAAGTGCGCCGCCAATTCAAGGAAGTTCCCGGCATCCTGGAAGGTACCGGCAAGCCTGAATATGGAACCTGCGTTGATATGTTAACCAGAGCCGCCATCAAGGAAATGATCGTGCCCTCACTGCTGCCGGTCGCGGTCCCGGTAATTGTCGGCCTAACCCTTGGCGCACAAGCATTGGGCGGCGTGCTCGTTGGCTCCATCGTGACTGGCATCTTCGTGGCAATTTCCATGACCAACGGTGGTGGCGCATGGGATAACGCCAAAAAATATATCGAGGCAGGCAACTTCGGCGGCAAAGGCTCCGAAGCCCACAAGGCAGCGGTAACGGGCGATACCGTCGGCGACCCTTATAAGGATACCGCTGGCCCTGCCATCAATCCGTTAATCAAAATCATGAACATTGTGGCGCTAATGATCGTGCCATTGTTATGAATCCGATTCAGTAGACCATTCAGGGGGCTGCCACTAAGCCCCCTTTTTCTCACCCTTATTTTCTATTCACTGAATGTTACAATTCGCGTCTTTCAATGCACACAAATAACTCACTGCATGAATTCAAACTGGATGCAGATTCAGGATTTTTTTCAAAATCATGACCGAGGTTGCCAACTATCAAACGCATCAAAAAGACACTCGCTCTAATCTCAAGGAAAAAAATGACAGCTCGCATCATTGACGGCAAGGCCATCGCTCAGGAATTACGCGCCGAGTGGAAGGTACGTGTGGATGCGCTAAAGACGCATGGCATTACGCCGGGCTTGGCAGTCATCATCGTAGGTGAAGACCCTGCCTCAAAGGTGTATGTTGGCAACAAGGTAAAAGCCTGCGCCGAAATCGGGCTCTACTCCGAACATATCGCCCTGCCCGCCGACACGCAAGAAACAACATTGCTGGCGAAAATTGCTGAACTGAATGCTAACCCGGCTATCCATGGTCTGCTGATACAGCTACCCTTGCCCAATCACATCGACAGCCAAAAGGTGCTGGAAGCCATCAGTCCGAACAAGGACGTAGACGGATTCCATCCGATGAATGTCGGCGCATTGGTTACCGGAACCACCTTATTTCCGCCCTGCACACCATCTGGTACAATGAAATTGCTGGAAAAAATGGGCATCGAAATCGAAGGCAAACATGCCGTGGTAATTGGCCGTAGCAACATTGTCGGCAAACCAATGGCGCTCATGCTGCTGCATAAAAGTGCCACCGTTACCATCTGCACCTCCAAAACGGTGAATCTTGTCAAGCACACACGGGATGCCGATATTCTTGTGGTCGCTACTGGCAAGCCCCAGATGATTACCGGCGATATGATTAAACCCGGCGCGGTCGTGATTGACGTCGGCATTAACCGTCTGCCCAATGGAAAGTTAGCGGGCGACGTTGATTTTGAAAGTGCAAAAGAAGTGGCAGGCTACATTACCCCTGTGCCTGGCGGCGTCGGTCCAATGACGATCACCATGCTGATGGCGAATACCATACAAGCAGCAGAACGTGCAGAAAAGCAACAATAACCGTCATTCCAAAAATAGCGGTTATTACACAATTTAAACCAACTCACAAGGAATGAAATGACTACAACCACAACCCCATCCGGACTTCAATATGAAGACATTACCATAGGCACCGGAGGTACCGCCCAAGGCGGGCACACCGTTACCGTACATTACACCGGCTGGCTTACTGATGGCACAAAATTCGATTCCAGCAAAGATATAAATGATCCTTTCCAATTCACTCTCGGCGCGAGAGAGGTAATACCTGGCTGGGATGAAGGCGTCCAGGGCATGCAGGTCGGTGGCGTGCGCAAACTGACTATTCCAGCATCACTGGGCTATGGCGCGCGTGGTGCAGGGCGCACCATTCCGCCGAATGCGACACTGGTGTTTGAAGTGGAATTGCTGGAAGCGTTATACGCGCGCGGATAAATCTATTAGCACCTTCGCCAAAGACACTGACGTCGCTCACAAGACTGTGAACATATCTACTGGAACTAGAATGTCTTTCGCCTCTGCGATCTGGCCTGGCGGCGTTTGACCATTCGATATTTCAACACCTTCAATACAACTTACACATTTTTTAAGGATATAACCATGTCTTGCCACACTACTGATTTTCAAGGCTCCGTCATTGACGCGCTACAAGAGGCGATCGAACGGCAAATCCCGAGTTCACAAGCCGAGGTGAGCGGCGGCGGCGGACACTTCAGCATTAACGTGACGTCGCCTGCGTTCGCCGGCAAAAATATGCTTGAGAGTCAGCGGATGGTATACAGTGCGATCGCTCATTTGATGAAGGGAGACGCGGCCCCCGTTCACGCAGTCGACAGTTTGAAAACCAGAACCCCACCCGAAGCGTCTAGCCCGAGCGCTTAGCATAGTAAAAATGGCACAGACTCAACAGCGGCCATGATGGCGCTGGCCGAGATGAGGTCGCACGCTTGCCTCGGCAATCTTGGTACCCGGCAAGCTGAGTAAGCAACGCTGCTACAACCGCATTACTACTCCATCTCCAAAACGCAAATGCTGAGAGATGACGTTCAACAACGGCTCGGCGCCTGTGCCACATAAACTCATCGGTTTGAAACTAAAGACTGATATTTATTTTGCATCTCCCGCAGTCATAAAATTCAATGTTTGATGTTGCACTTCAAGTTAACCGTGACCTTCCTTCGTAACCTTTATTAAATAAATTTTCAATGTGCTCTTGAAATAAGTGCGTTCCGCCCTTATTATTAGCACTCTCTGGCATCGAGTGCTAATAGAGATGTCGTTTTTTTGTTAATTGTTTGTTTAAGGAGAATAAAACATGTTGGTCCGTCCTTTGCACGATCGTGTCGTTATCAAGCGCATGGAAGAAGAACGCAAGACTGCGTCCGGAATTGTGATTCCTGATGCCGCTACCGAAAAGCCTGATCAAGGCGCAGTTGTTGCAGTAGGTCCTGGTAAACACAGTGATGATGGAAAACTAATCCCAATGACTGTAAAAGTTGGCGATAAAGTTTTGTTTGGCCGACACGCCTCTCAGACTTTTAAAATCGAGGGCCAAGAATACATAACGATGCACGAAGAACAAATTATCGGCGTTATCGAAACTTAATTCCAGATATACGGTCTTTCCTGCCCTTCGGCAGGATTAGGTGACCTTCGGTAATGACCGAAGTGACGAAACCAAATAACTTTAGGAGAAAGAAACATGGCAGCAAAAGACGTGAAATTCCATGATAGTGCACGCAGTAAAATGGTTGCAGGTGTTAACATTTTAGCCAATGCAGTCAAAGTAACTCTTGGCCCGAAAGGTCGTAACGTAGTATTGGAGCGCTCTTATGGCGCGCCCACAATTACCAAGGATGGTGTGTCTGTCGCCAAGGAAATCGAACTGAAGGATAAGTTCGAGAACATGGGCGCGCAAATGGTCAAGGAAGTGGCTTCTAAAACCTCTGACGTAGCGGGTGACGGCACGACTACCGCCACTGTGCTGGCACAGTCCATCGTATTGGAAGGCATGAAATTTGTTGCTGCTGGTATGAACCCGATGGACCTGAAACGTGGCATCGACAAGGCAGTCCATGCTGTCGCAGCTGAATTGAAGAAGCTGTCCAAGCCATGCACTACTTCTACCGAAATTGCTCAAGTTGGCTCAATTTCTGCCAACTCTGATGCCAATATCGGCAAAATTATTTCTGACGCGATGGATAAGGTAGGTAAAGAAGGCGTAATTACCGTTGAGGATGGTAAATCGCTCGATAACGAACTGGAATTGGTCGAGGGTATGCAGTTTGATCGTGGCTATCTGTCGCCATATTTTATTAATGACCAAGAGAAGCAAAATGTAGTGATGGAAAACCCCTACATTTTGTTACACGACAAAAAAATCTCCAACATTCGTGATCTGTTGCCGTTGCTGGAGCAAGTTGCCAAGGCAGGTCGTCCGATGTTAATTATCGCTGAAGATGTAGATGGCGAAGCACTGGCTACTCTAGTGGTGAACAACATCCGTGGAATTCTGAAGACAGTTGCGGTTAAGGCTCCAGGCTTTGGCAGCAGGCGTCAGTCCATGCTGGAAGACATCGCTATTCTGACTGGCGGTACAGTGATTGCCGAAGAAGTCGGCTTGTCGCTTGAAAAAGCTACTCTGGCGGATTTGGGTCAAGCCAAGCGCATCGAAGTAAACAAGGAAAACACCATCCTTATTGATGGCGCAGGCAATGAAGAAGCGATCCAGGGCCGTATCGCTCAAATCTCCAAGCAGTTCGAGGAGGCAACCAGCGATTATGACAAAGAAAAACTGGTAGAGCGTAAAGCAAAACTGGCTGGCGGCGTGGCAGTGATTAAAGTTGGCGCTGCAACTGAAGTTGAAATGAAAGAGAAAAAAGCGCGCGTGGAAGATGCGCTGCATGCAACTCGTGCAGCAGTGGAAGAAGGAATTGTTCCCGGCGGCGGCGTCGCATTGTTGCGTGCCAAGGCAGTAGTAGCAGCCTTGAAGGGTGACAACCATGACCAGGACGCGGGCATTACCATTGTGTTGCGCGCCATGGAATCGCCATTACGTTGCATCGTGGATAACGCCGGCGACGAGCCTTCGGTAGTGGTCAACAAGGTGCTGGAAGGCAAAGGCAACTATGGCTACAACGCTGCGACTGGACAGTATGGCGACATGCTGGCAATGGGCGTGGTTGACCCTACCAAGGTTACCCGCATCGCATTGCAAAATGCAGCTTCTATAGCTGGCTTGATGCTGACTACTGGATGTATGGTGGCTGAGTTACATGAAGACAAGCCTGCCGCTGATTTAGGTGGCGGTGGTGGTGGTATGGGCGGCATGGGTGGTATGGGCGGTATGGGTGGCATGATGTAATTGTTGCGATTCATTTGCTGCTGAATCTGACAAACCCTGCCTTGTGCAGGGTTTGTTTTTGGAATCTGCAAACAGTAAAGTTGGCATTGCTACGTGGT
Source organism: uncultured Candidatus Nitrotoga sp. (assembly GCA_964589845.1). Classification (GTDB taxonomy): domain Bacteria; phylum Pseudomonadota; class Gammaproteobacteria; order Burkholderiales; family Gallionellaceae; genus Nitrotoga. The sequence continues at coordinate 21,398 of CAZPUT010000016.1, forward strand.
GCGCCCTATTCGCGGTTATCTCAATTCTGAGGTTTCTTAAATCACGTTTTGTCGTTATAATGCGCACCTTCGCATGGCCTGGTAGCTCAGTTGGTAGAGCAGTGGATTGAAGATCCTCGTGTCGGTGGTTCGATTCCGCCCCGGGCCACCAAATTAAATAAAGGCTTGCCGGATTCAAATCCCGCAAGCCTTTATCGTTCGTGTAATTGCGTCAAAGAGTTATGCTATTTTCTCGCGATACCTATCTTTTAGTTTGCCCATCGCCCCCATGGCTTGCCTTTACCAAGAACATCTAAGGTTATTGGCGGAAATCTAATCCCAAGCGTCTGATTTCGAAAATATCTTGTGCTTCTTACCATGCCGCTACGGCGCCTGAACGCAGGCTAAGCAGGAAATTGCCGAGTACATTGGTAATGGTTCTTGAATTCGCTTCAAGATTTGAGAAAACTATTCAGAGAGCGCCTTGATAACATTTTCCGGGCTGAGAATAGTACCAAGTGTGGTTGGATTGCCCCAGCGCACGTGGTATTTGTTCTCTGGTACTGAGGCGAGAGAGATTGCTAAGTTATTGAAAGCAATCAAATCATTAGTTTCAAAATAGGTTATGAAATCGATATCGTCCAGCCCTGTGGAGTGATAGAGCTTGCGCTTGACGTTGACGAGATACGGAAGTGTTGGCACGGTATGGGTCTCCATTTCCTTTAGCCGTTGTTCAAATGATAAGTTCCACCACTCGGCGCTTTTCTTCACGGGGATAACGATTACGTAGCGAGGTGCGTCGCCGATATATGATGCTGAACTGAGGCCGGCATTAAGTTCGGGTGATCTGTCTTTCGTGATGTAGTTCAACGGTTTTGTCACACCTACCAGGGTATCGAAAACCTCAGCATTTTTACCTATGGTTGTCGACTGGAACTCACGCATGAATGTTTGCGCTTTAGCGAGGTCATAAGCATTTATACGGAAGAAAAAGTCGGAATTGGTTTCCAGACCGCGAGTCAGATAAAGGTCAACCAGCACATTATCCTTATGCTTTTCGATCAATTTTGCTACTTCAGCAGCGCTCTCCATTCGCTCCGTTGCAGGCACCTTGCTCCATTCCGGCCTCAGTTTAAACATCGTAAATACGCCAAAAACACCCGGCTGAGTAAGAATTTTGGATCGTTCTATCACCATCGCTTCTGCTGACGGCTGCTGCGCAGCAACAGCTGCCGTTTGCATAGTCATGATCGCTGCGATGGTTCCAGCAACAAGGCTTATACGGAGGTGGCGAATTGACAAACGTCTCATGATTTTTTCCTTATGAAATGGTTACAAAGGCGGATTCAACTCTGAAGTGCAACTTTTGTAAGCGAATTTAGGTGGCGAGC
>CAZPUT010000017.1:0-22701 GCA_964589845.1 uncultured Candidatus Nitrotoga sp.
AGATTTATTTGTGTGGTGGCGGCGCTCATAATCAAGCTTTAGTGCGAAACATGCGCATCTCCTTGCCGGATTGCAGCATTCAAACGACTGACACTCTAGGCGTGGGAGTTGATTGGCTTGAAGCTATCGCGTTTGCCTGGCTAGCACAGCAGCGTTTACAAGGTGATGCCGTCAATTTGACCGCCGTTACTGGTGCACGCCACCCCTGCATACTCGGCGCGATTTATTCGGCCTAATTTCAATTCCATTTGTGATGGCAGTCATAGCTTCCTCGCTCAAAGTGTCACGCCAACTGCTTGTTTGCAATAGGTACAATATAGCCATCTGTGTACCACAGATAAAGCAATTCAAGTGCTTCCCCCGACAGGCCCGTAGTGGAATCGAGCTGGCGCACATCGGCGAAAGAACGTAATTCTCGATAAGCGTGTTTGCCGACGGTGTGCGCCGTACCGTTAATGAATACCACGCCGTTATGACACAACATCTGCGTTTTCAGAGCCATCGCCACGCCACAGGTTAGCATCGCGTGATTGAAGCGAGCACGACTCAGCGGCTTCGTAGGTGGATCAAAAAATATATGCGGCTTAGGGTCACTGAGATAGCTACCGATGAAATTGGCAGTGTCGCGCTTAGTCCATTGTATCCGCCGGATGATCTGCTCTACCTGACGAAGCATATCCGTACCGATTTCTGAGGGATGGCGTTGAACTTTTAGATCTGGATCAGCATACATGCCGTCCAAGCAAACCCGATCCTGCAAGTACACCAGAAACTGTTCCGCCAATTCCTGATAGGTCGGGGTGCGAAAACCTATGGAATATGTCATGCAATCGCTCTCGGCGATGCCGTTATGAGCATAATGCGGCGGCAGGTAGAGCATATCGCCTGGTGCTAGCACCCACTCCTGTTCCATCTGGAAGCGTTGCAGGATTCTCAATGGAGCATCTTCTACCAGTGTACGATCCTGTTGTGCAGAAATTTGCCAGCGACGATGCCCCGAGCCTTGCAAAAGAAACACATCATAAGAATCGAAATGCGCGCCCACGCCCCCTCCTTTGGGGGCATAACTCACCATTAGATCATCCAAACGCGCATGCGGTATAAAGCTGAAATTCTGTAATAGCGCGGCTGCTGTTGGCAGGTGCTGATTTACTCCTTGCACCAGCACAGTCCACTGACTCTTTCCCAAGCTATCGAACTTTGTCGCTTTAAATGGACCATTTTGCACTTGCCACTGACCGTGGCGTTGGGTCACGAGGCGCGACTGCACATCTTCAGTGCAAGCCAAGGCGAATAACTGCAACTGATCAAGCAACCCATTGAATTGCGGGAATGCCTGGCGAATGAGTAAGGGTTTTTTTTGCCAGTAATCGCGTAAAAACTCTTTTGTTGTTAACCCACTAAGCATGGAAGAATCGGTTTTCATGATTCGTATTATACCCATGCAAATGCACACAATAATACTTCCGTTCAAATGAAGCCAGATTGAATTTGCATTAAAAGTGCAACCTTCAGTGCGGGAATTATTTAGGATAATTGACGAATGTATCATATGGCGATTTGGTAATTCACTGAGGTAAACCCCCGGCTCTGCCGGGGGACTCACCGAGGTTTGACCTATACGACGGTTGGAGTGAATCTCCGAGTCTTGACCAAAAGACAAAGGAGATTCACAAATGAAAGAATATCAGAGCCTCGCGCATACGAGATGGGATTGTAAATATCATGTGGTGTTTATCCCGAAGATGCGAAAGAAGAAAATATTTGGAGTATTGCGCCAGCGCCTTGGTGCGATATTTCGAGAATTGGCGAAGCACAAGGAAGTGGAAGTGGAAGTGGAAGTGGTGGAAGGGCATCTGATGTCAGATCACGTACATATATGTCTGAGCATACCGCCGAAGTACGCGGTCTCGAACGTGGTCGGATACATCAAAGGCAAGAGTGCAATCACCGTAGCAAGGAAGTATGGATGTCGAGCGAGGAATTTCACTGGAGAGGCATTCTGGGCAAGAGGCTACTTCGTATCAACAGTAGGATTAGATGAAGCAATGGTTAGAGCGTACATTCGAAATCAAGAAGCAGAGGATGAACGATACGACCAGATGAAACTGGACGTATAGCCGCCTTGGGCGGCTCACGGTTTTATCGGCCCCTTTGAGGGGCTCATCTAATAAGCCCCCGGCTTTGCCGGGGGTCATTTAACTTCGCAATAAATATGGCCTATCAGAACTATTATTTTCTGATGTGGAATATAAAATTTGCATAAAATACGGTATGCTTTACGAGAAAATGGACGGAGATAAAGAGGAAGATGAACATAAAAAATTTCAATCAACCGCCCCATTTTTGTGATCGACAAGCAGGGCAGGTTACGCCATGCTTTACTACGCCATGCTTTACATAGTGTTCACGCACACGGCCATGCCGAAGAAGTTCTCAATCTGATAAAGGAGTTGAAATGAAAATTGCAAAAGACACTGTTGTATCAGTGCGCTATGAGTTACTTGATGCAAACGGCAACCTGCTGGAAAAAACAGAAGACCCCATTAGCTACCTGCACGGTGGCTATGACGGCATATTCCCGACAGTGGAAGAAGCGCTACAGGACAAGGACGTAGGTGCTGAAGTTAAAATCACGATGGAGCCGGACGATGCTTTTGGAGAGTATGAGCATGACTTGGTTCGCGTTGAGCCGCGCAATTTGTTCCCGGAGGGAATTGCCATCGGCATGCAGTTCGAGGGTGGGGTGGAAGATGGCGACGATGACGAATATTCGCTCTACACCGTAGTGGATGTAACTGATACCGAAGTGACCGTAGATGGTAATCACCCGCTCGCTGGCAAAACGCTAAATTTTGTGGGTATTGTTACCAATGTACGTGCCGCTACTGCCGAAGAGCTAGAGCATGGCCATACGCATGGCGAAGGTGGACATCACCACTAATACTGCTTATCTTTTTGATCACGATTGGTCGGTCAAGTAGAGCTGAAAATTGTGCAGAGGCACAAAGGATATTGACCAGAATGTAGTCCGATTAGGATAAAATGCCGCTGTCTAACAGCATCGATAATTCATGCAGCACCGATAATTCATGTCTTCTACCAACCTTGCCGTAACACCTGAAAGTTTGCTCCGTCAAGCAGTGCTTGATCTGCAAGCTTACCCTGTGTCCGATAGCACTGGCATGGTCAAATTGGATGCGATGGAGAATCCTTATCCATTGCCACAGTCATTGCGTGAGGAGATTGCCCGTCTGGTGGCGGACGCCGCCATTAACCGATACCCGGATGCCGATGCTCAGCGGCTAAAGGCCAGCATCCGCGCCGTGACCGGCTTGCCACAGAGCTTGGATGTCTTGCTTGGAAATGGGTCGGATGAGATCATTCAATTATTAGCCTTGGCGGTCGCTAAACCGGGTGCTACATTATTGAGCGTCGAGCCGTCATTCGTGATGTATAAAATGATTGCGGCATTCACTGGGATGCAGTATGTCGGTGTGCCCCTGACAGAAGAGTTTGCGTTGGACTTGCCTGCCATGCTGACTGCCATGCAGCAGCATCAGCCTGCGTTAGTATTTTTGTCCTATCCAAATAATCCCACTGGAAATCTGTTTGATGCGGAAGCTATTGCTCAAATTATTGAGGCTGCCCCCGGCTTGGTGGTGGTGGATGAAGCCTATTATGCTTTTGCCAATGCTAGCTTGATGCCTATGTTGACGCGTTATCCAAATCTGCTGGTGATGCGCACATTTTCCAAGCTTGGCATGGCTGGTTTGCGTCTGGGCTTTTTGGTGGGTAGCAAGGCGTGGCTAGCACAGTTAGAAAAGCTCCGTTTGCCGTATAATATAAACGTGCTGACGCAACGGGTGGCGGAAAAATTGTTGCAGTATCATGATGTGCTGCTACGGCAGGCTGAGCAGATCAAACAGGATCGTGCTTGGTTATATGAGCGGCTGGTTGGGGTGGCGGATGTACGACCTTATATGAGTGACGCCAACTTCATCTTGTTCCGTGTGATGCATGCTGACAAGATTTTTCAGGGACTAAAAAAACGGGGTGTGCTAATCAAGAATTTGAACAAATCCCACCCGTTATTGGTTGATTGTCTGCGTGTTACGGTGGGTACTCCGCAGGAGAATGAGCAGTTCATCCGGGCATTGCAGGAAAGTATTCATCAATTTGTTTAGTCTGTCCATTAGGGAAAATTATGCGTAGTGCGCAAGTTACTCGTAACACCCTGGAAACCCAGATCACCATCAAGCTGGATTTAGATGGTAGCGGCAAGGTCAAATTCGATACCGGCTTGCCTTTTCTCGAGCATATGCTCGATCAAGTTGCACGTCATGGCATGATTGATTTGGACATCGTTGCCAAGGGTGATCTCCACATTGATGCGCATCACACAGTCGAGGATATCGGCATCACTCTTGGTCAAGCGTTCAGCCAAGCGGTAGAGGACAAAAAGGGATTGCGTCGTTACGGCCATGCTTATGTGCCGCTAGATGAGGCGTTGTCGCGCGTAGTGCTGGATATTTCCGGCCGCCCCGGGTTGGTGTTCAATGTGAATTTTGTGCGTTCCAACATAGGTGAGTTTGATGTGGACTTGGTCCATGAGTTTTTCCAAGGTTTCGTCAATCATGCGCTGGTGACATTGCATATCGACAATCTGGTTGGTAATAATGCTCACCACCAGGCGGAAACTGTGTTCAAGGCATTCGGCCGTGCTTTGCGTATGGCGCTGGAGGTCGACTCGCGTATGGCAGGCATGATGCCTTCCACAAAAGGTACATTGTAAAGATTCTCAAGGCGCTTCGATTAATAAAGTAATAAATGAGATAATGTATTCAGTGAAATTGAGCGTTGCATGCCATGGATCTAGATTCATAAAAAATCACTTACAGCTATGGTAGATATCGCGATAATTGATTACGGCATGGGCAATCTACGCTCGGTGCACCAAGCATTGCGCACCATTGCGCCAACTGCGTCTATCGTGGTGACCGACGACCCGCAAGAAGTCGTACAGGCGGGGCGTGTGGTTTTCCCTGGCCAAGGTGCGATGCCAGACTGTATTCGCGAACTGGAGGCGCGCGGGTTGCGTGCGGCAGTGCTGCATGCGGCGCGAACCAAGCCTTTTCTCGGTATCTGTATCGGCCTGCAAATGCTGTTTGAACACAGTGAAGAAGGCAATATTCCGGGATTGGCCATCCTGCCTGGCAGGGTAGTGCGCTTCGCCAGCAATTTGTGCGATGCGCAGCATAATAAGTTGAAGGTGCCTCATATGGGGTGGAATCAAGTGCAGCATGGCAACCATCCGCTATGGGAAGGCATAGATCAAAACGCGCGCTTTTATTTTGTGCACAGTTACTATGTACGTCCACAGGATGCGAAGTTTGTGCAGGCCACTAGTTGCTATCCACAACCGTTTGTCTGTGCCGTGGCGCGCGATAATTTATTTGCCGTGCAGTTTCATCCAGAGAAGAGCCAAGGTGCCGGACTGAGGTTGCTGAAAAACTTTGTGAATTGGGTACCGGTTTAATTTTTTTTATTTTTGTTCATCTTGTATAGTGCTGCCATGCTGATTATTCCTGCGATTGATTTAAAAGATGGACATTGCGTGCGCCTGCGCCAAGGGGTGATGGAAGACGCCACGGTGTTTTCCGAAGACCCTGCAGCGATGGCGCTACATTGGTTAAAACAGGGCGCACGCCGCCTACACTTGGTTGATCTGAACGGCGCTTTTGCCGGCAAGCCCAAGAACGAGGCGGCTGTCCGCAGCATCGTGGAAGCGGTTGGGCTGGATGTGCCAATTCAGTTAGGTGGTGGCATTCGCGATCTGGAAACCATAGAACGCTACCTCGATATTGGAGTAGCTTATGTCATTATAGGCACTGCAGCGGTGAAGACTCCGGGCTTTCTGCATGAAGCCTGCGATGCTTTTCCAGGTCACATCATGGTAGGACTCGATGCCAATGCTGGCAAGGTGGCAGTGGACGGCTGGTCAAAAGTGACTGGGCATGATGTTCTTGACTTGGCTAAGCGTTTTGAAGGTTATGGCATTGAAGCCATCATTTACACTGACATCGGGCGTGATGGCATGTTATCCGGTGTAAATATTCCCGCCACTGTGGAGCTGGCGCGCGAACTTACGGTACCAGTCATTGCCAGCGGCGGTATCACCAACCTCGACGATGTGCATGCGCTGTGCGCGGTGCAGGACAATGGTATTGCTGGTGCGATAACTGGCCGGGCCATCTATGAAGAGACTTTGAACTTTGCCGAGGCACAAAAGTTGGCGGATAAATTAACTACAAATAGAAACGTGAAGAGCTAAGTGTCGAGGTTTCCATTCTCTCTTCACTCACTTAAATAATATGCTGACCAAACGTATCATTCCTTGTCTAGACGTAACCGCTGGCCGCGTGGTTAAGGGCGTCCACTTTGTTGAGTTGCGCGATGCAGGCGACCCGGTAGAAATCGCGCGCCGATACGACGAGCAGGGCGCGGACGAGTTAACTTTTCTCGATATCACTGCCAGTTCCGATGACCGTGGAATTCTGTTTCGCATCATTGAGCAGGTGGCCGAGCAGGTTTTTATTCCTCTCACTGTAGGTGGCGGTGTGCGCCAAGTGGAGGATGTACGCAACCTGCTTAACGCGGGTGCTGACAAGGTAAGCATTAACACATCTGCTGTGCTCAACCCGCAACTGGTGGCAGACGCGGCAGGGCGATATGGTTCGCAATGTATCGTGGTGGCAATAGATGCCAAACAGGTTCAGCCTGGTCGTTGGGAGGTGTTCACCTATGGCGGACGCCAGGCGACCGGCCTGGACGTGGTTGAATGGGCTAAGAAGTTGCAGACACTGGGCGCGGGAGAAATCCTGCTTACTAGTATGGATCGTGACGGCAGCAAAATTGGTTACGATTTACAGCTTACTCGCGCGGTGACTGATGCGCTGGAAATTCCCCTCATCGCCAGCGGCGGCGCAGGTACGCTACAGCACTTGGTGGACGGCGTGAAGCTGGGGGGGGCGGACGCGGTGTTGGCGGCCAGTATTTTTCACTATGGTGAATTCACGATACAACAAGCCAAGCAATATATGGCTCAACAAGGTATTGAGGTGCGGTTATGAGCGATACCTGGTTGAATAAAATAAGCTGGGCGGCAGATGGTTTGGTGCCAGTCATCGCACAGGATGCAAGTACGGGTTGTGTGCTGATGATGGCGTGGATGAACCGCGAGGCGTTTAAGCTTACCGTTCAATCGGGCGAGGCGACATATTGGTCGCGCTCGCGTAAAAAGCTGTGGCACAAGGGTGAAGAATCCGGCCATATTCAGCGGGTGCAGGAAATTCGCCTTGATTGCGATGGCGACGTGGTTTTGTTAAAAGTGGAGCAGGCTGGCGGAATTGCCTGTCATACCGGGCGAGTCAGTTGCTTTTTTAGCCGCCTGGAAAAAGATAGATGGGTGGAAGTCGACCCGGTACTTAAAGCGCCCGACGAAATTTACCAGAAAAAATCATAAGCAATGACAAACGATATTTTGCAAAAGTTGATGGAAACAATAGTGGCGCGCAAAGGTGCAGCAGTTGAAAGCTCATATGTGGCCACACTGTTTAACAAAGGTGAAGATGCTATCTTGAAAAAAGTTGGCGAAGAGGCCACCGAAGTACTGCTGGCAGCTAAAAGCGGCGATAAACAACATTTGGTATATGAAACCGCTGATCTGTGGTTTCATTGTATGGTCATGCTGGCGCAGCATGGCTTGTGCGTAAACGATGTGCTGAATGAGCTAGCGCAACGGGTAGGGGTTTCCGGACTTGATGAGAAGGCTGGTCGTAAGGGTAATGCCTCCTAGATTTTATTTGTTCATTGTCAGGAGTGAATTTACCGGTATGGCACATGTCTACTGGTTCACGTCATCGAATTATCAGGAGTTGGAGTGAGGTCTAGGAGGGAAAAGTGAATAACTGCATTTTTTGCAAGATAGTTCGCGGTGAAATCCCTAGCCGAAAGGTGTATGATGACGGCGAGTTGCTTGCCTTCCACGACATCCACCCAATCGCGCAGGTGCATATCATGCTGATCCCCAAGCTGCACTTGGCATCACTGATGGAAGCCAATGACAGTCATATGGCGTTACTTGGGAAAATGTTGTTGTTGACGCCTAAATTGGCAAAAGAACAGGGATTAAACAATGGCTTCCGCACCGTCATAAACACTGGCATCGGTGGAGGGCAAGAAGTGTTTCATCTGCATATTCATATCATTGGCGGAAACATTCCATCCATGGTGCGGCGGGATTAACGCCACTTAAACTTTTAGGAGAAATAAAAATGGGTTCATTCAGTATTTGGCACTGGTTGATTGTATTGTTAGTTGTTATTCTCATATTTGGTACCAAGAAACTGCGCAATATGGGCAGTGATCTGGGAGGCGCGATGAAGGGATTTAAGGAAGGTATGCGCTCAGAGCCAGAAGTGCCTAAAGATGACACCCACAAGCAAGTGGAACAGGGTGGTCAGACCATCGAAGGCGAAGTTAAAGACAAGAGTCACACCAACGCATAGACCGACTTAGCAGCCATGTTTGATGTTAATTTCTCCGAGATGATGGTGATTGCGGTGGTCGCCTTCATCGTCATCGGCCCGGAACGTCTGCCCAAGGTGGCGCGTACTCTTGGTCATTTGCTGGGCCGTGGGCAACGCTACATCAGCAGCGTCAAGGCTGACATCGCGCGGGACATAGGGATTGAGGAGTTGCGTCAGTTGCAGGAAAAGGTACAGCAGGAATACAAGAGTGCCGAAGAAGCAGTGAATCAGGTCACACAAACCCTTAACCTGCATGCGCAAGAAGTCACGCAGTCTCTCAATCAGCAAGTGGAGCAGGCTAGGGAGAGCGTCAATCAACAATCGCAATTGAATTCCGAGGCGCCATCCACCGTGCAGCAGAGTACTTCAGAGCAGAAGAATCTCCCCAAGGCTAGCGAAAGAGATTTAGGCGCACCACCATTGAGTAAGCAAGGTGGCGACAGTGTCGAAGGTTCAGTGCGTGAGAGTTCTGCGGATGAGGTTGAATTCAAAACGATTTCATCAGCGTATCAAGAGGCGACACGTAACTTATATGCTCAGCAAGAGGCTGCTCGTAAATTGCATGTTCAGGAGGAGAAATTGCGTCAATTGCGGCAAAAAGCAGATCAGCAAGTCAGTATTAACGATCAGACGGTGTTGCAGGATCAGTTAGTGCAGCAACCTCATAGTGCCGTTACTCAACCTAAAAAAGCTGGCGTGCAGCAGGCACAGTCCGAGTTGCAGATGACTCCCGAGCAAAAAAGATTCCCCATCGATTAATGAGTACTAGCGAAAGCTTCATTTCCCACCTGCTCGAATTACGCACCCGCCTTCTATATGCTTTTGGAGGGTTGTTGTTGGTATTTATTTGCCTTGTTCCGTGGGCAAGTGATCTTTATTCGTTACTCGCAGAACCGATGCTCGCCAAGTTGCCAAAAGGTGGACAGATGATCGCTATAGATGTCATTACTCCATTTTTTGTGCCACTTAAAGTGGCGATGATGACTGCCTTCTTGATTGCATTGCCTTACATATTGTTCCAAGCCTGGCTTTTCGTCGCGCCCGGAATGCACGCACATGAAAAGCGTCTGATGTTGCCACTCGTTATGGCCAGTGTGGTGTTGTTTTTTTGCGGCATGGCATTTGCGTATTTCGTGGTGTTTCCCTTGGTATTTGGTTTCTTCAGTGGTGCAGCACCACAGGGCGTCGCGGTGATGACCGACATTGACAAATACCTGAGTTTTGTAATGGGGATGTTCCTTGCTTTTGGTACTACTTTCGAAGTGCCGGTGGCAGTGGTGGTGTTGGTTAAAATGGATATGGTAAGTATCGACAAGCTCAAGGAAATCCGACCTTACGTTATCGTAGGGGCGTTTATTCTCGGCGCTCTCCTCACCCCACCGGACGTTGTATCGCAATTTATGCTCGCCATACCATTGTGGCTATTGTATGAAGTGGGCATCGTGGTGGCTGGGTGGATGATAAAAGACACGAAAGTGGTCGAATCGAAAAACGGATAATCATCTTTCTTATTGCAGTGGCAGGAAATAAGTTATATGCATTCGTCTAGTTTGTACTCTGGCGTTTTATTCCAGTTTTTTCGGTCTAGGCCGCTTACCAACCTGGACTTGCACCACCACCTCACGCTGATTGCGCAACAGCTTGAATGCCACAACCTTGCCGGGCGATAAACTGGAAATGGTTTCCAGCATAGAGCTGGAATCTGTTAGCAACTGTTTATTATCTACCATGGTGAGAATGTCGCCAGCTTGCACCCCGGCTTTGTTCGCCGGACTGCCACGCACCACCTCCGAAATTAATACCCCCTGAATATTGCCGAGCTTGAACGATTCCGCTAGTTCTGGCGTGATCTCCTGCACTGCCACGCCGACCCAGCCGCGTGTCACCGAGCCGCTTTGGATAATCTGTTCCATAATTTTTTTTGCCGTGCTGACAGGAATAGCGAAACCGATACCGAGTGATCCACCATTGGGCGAGTAAATCGCGCTGTTAATGCCGATCAGATTGCCGTTTACATCTACCAGTGCGCCACCCGAGTTGCCAGGGTTAATTGCTGCGTCGGTCTGGATGAAGTTTTCGAAAGTGTTTAGTCCGAGGTGATTGCGTTTCACTGCACTGACAATGCCCATTGTCACCGTTTGCCCCACGCCGAACGGGTTGCCGATGGCCAACACGATATCACCTACTTGCGCTTGGTCTGGGCGGCTGAAGGTGATGGCCGGGATGGTCCCAGGCAGGTCGATTTTGATGACGGCAAGATCGGATTCTGGATCGGAACCAATAATACGTCCTTTGGCCTTGCGCCCATCTGCTAGAGCCACTTCGATCTGGTCGGCAGCTTCAACCACATGATGGTTGGTAAGTATGTAACCGTCGTGGCTGATAATAACGCCAGAACCTAAATTAGAACCGCGTTGTGGAGAACTATCGAATTCTTCGCCAAAAAAGAAACGGAAGCGCGGATCATCCATGAATGGGTTTATGGGTTTCTTTATTTCGGTGCTGGTAAAAATATTAACCACGGTGGGCATGACTTTGCGTGCTGCAGCGCTGAAGCCTGCTGGTGGAATTTGGCTGGTGCCGGTGTTTACGCTTTCATGCAGTGTGACGATGCCGTTACGCGTAGCAGAGGACAGTAGGCCGGGCTTCAGAGTGTTAATAATAAATAATACCGCCAGCCCGATAGTGGTGGCTTGTGCGAATAAGAGCCAGAATTTACGCATGATATGATTGCTTTACGTTGTCCAGAGATCTATTTATCTAACCAAAATGCTTTATAAATTCGCGTGATGGACTGCTGAGGTTTATGAGTCTGGGAAAATTCGTCTCATCCTGAGAGCAGCAATAATATGAACGATCAGTGTGGCTGATTTAAAGTATTATCGAAATAGTTAATTTTAAAGGTAACGTCATGTTGTTGAATGATTTGCGCGATTATATCGCAAGCCTGCTGGAACCCGACCGTTTTCGTGACTACTGCCCAAATGGCGTGCAAGTGGAAGGTAAAGCAGAAGTTCGCCGCATCGCCAGTGGTGTAACGGCCTCGCAACGTTTATTGAAAGCAGCCACTGCATGGAATGCAGACGCTATTCTGGTTCACCATGGTTATTTCTGGCGTAATGAAGATGCTGCTGTGACTGGAATCAAGAAACAGCGTATTGCACATTTGCTTCAGCACGATATTAGCCTGCTGGCTTATCACTTGCCACTGGATGCGCATGCCGAATTTGGCAACAACGCGCAACTTGGTCGGCGTTTGGATTTTATCGAGCATGGGCGCTTTGGAGAGCAAGACATAGCTTGTTATGGGGAGTTGGGTCAAGCACAAACATTGGCACAGTTGACCCAGCAGATTACGCACAGCTTACAGCGTACGCCGCTAGTGATAGGTGAGGGTGACCCCACTATCCGCCGGATCGCTTGGTGTACCGGTGCGGCGCAGGGTTATTTCGAAGCGGCGATAGCGTTGGGTGTGGATGCCTTTCTCACCGGAGAAATTTCCGAGCAGAATGTGCATGTGGCGCAAGAAACGGGTGTGGTATTCATTGCGGCTGGTCACCACGCCACAGAGCGCTATGGTGTGCAGGCTCTGGGTACGCATCTCGCCGAGAATTGCGGTATAGAGCATCAGTTTTTCGATCTGGAAAATCCAGTTTAAGGATCTACTTTAACGCTCGAGGTTTACGCGCAACTTGTCTAGTGATACCACTGAAATTGCAGCGCTTCGCGAAGACTCACGCAGTGCTGTGTTGGCGGCGTGCAAAGCATCGCGATGTGTCACCAACAAATTTTGTATTAGACCGGTAGCTTCATCTAGCAGCGCATCCGCAGTGGTGGAAAAACGCAGAAGGAAATCCATGCTGCGCGGGTAATAAGACGTCCATTGCCAAGCCAGAAAACTCTCATTGCTCTTAAAGCCTGCTTCCTGAAAAGTATCATTCAGCGTGTTAATGGCACTTAACTGTTTTTGTTCGAGCGTAGGCGTAGCACTCCACATCAGCCCATAGTAAATACGCAGGGTGTCGCCCAGATATTGCTGTTCCAGCATGGGGCGCAGGTAGAGCTTTTGTTCCGCTTCAGGTTGCAGATACAGTCCAACCAAGCTTTCAGTTGTGTTGCGGTCTTCGGTGGTTGATACGCGCCAGTCCGGTGTGCTCGCACCGATACGTTCGTGTAATGCCAGCCAGAAGTCGTTGTTCAATTTCTGGCGTATTCCATCCACCTGAGTTGCCACACTCAGTGCCAAGGGCAGGTTTTCCTTTTGTGCGAAAAAATTCAGCACAGCTTGTTCTTCGTTCATCTACCCATCCTTAAAATTAGAAAGAAAATTATATGGATTGGTCTTTATCCCAAGTGGCTATAATTAGCCTTGCCATTTGTTTTGTAAAGTTCAAATTACTGATCCAAAATATACATAGTTTTGCAAGAAGCTCATATGAGATGAATACTTTAGCAGACAATCTGCACAGAAGATGTTTGCAAATTTAAATTTTGGAGGTGCATGTATGTCCGATGCCGAAATGCTCTTACAGGAGGTCTCCGTCTACCTGAAGCCCAAGGATGTCGAACATATCCGGGAGGCACTTAAATTTAGTGGTGAAGCACATGAAGGTCAACTACGCAAGTCCGGTGAGCCCTATATTTCGCATCCCATCGCTGTCGCTCGAATTCTCACCCCACTGCATCTCGATGCGCAAGCCATCATAGCGGCAGTACTGCATGACGTGGTGGAAGACACCCATATCAGCAATGAAGAAGTAGCCAAGATATTCGGCAAGTCGGTGGCCGAACTGGTTGATGGTTTGAGTAAGCTTGATAAGATTGAATTTCAGACCAAAGAGGATGCACAGGCAGAAAATTTCCGCAAAATGCTCCTGGCGATGGCGCGTGACGTGCGCGTCATCCTGATTAAACTGGCCGACCGCCTGCATAACATGCGTACTCTAAAATCAATGTCTCGCGAAAAATGCGAACGCATCGCGCGCGAGACCCTGGAAATTTATGCACCCATTGCCAACCGCTTGGGCCTCAATGCCATCTATCAGGAATTGGAAGATTTAGGCTTCAAGTATCTGTACCCAAAACGCTATGAAGTTCTGTCCAAGGCTCTCAAAGTCGCACGCGGTAATCGTCGTGAGGTTGTAGGCAAAATCCAGGAAGCCATTAGCCAGCGCCTGGAAGAGCATCACATCACTGCCCAAGTACAAGGGCGCGAAAAACATCTATATGGCATCTACCAGAAAATGCAGGCGAAATCGCTGGCCTTTGCCCAAGTACAGGATATTTATGGATTCCGCGTGATGGTGGATGATGTACCCTCCTGTTACTTGGCGCTGGGATTGCTACATGCCCTATATAAACCGATTCCAGGAAAATTTAAAGACTATATCGCCATCCCCAAGGCGAACGCTTACCAGTCGCTGCATACCACTCTGTTTGGGCCATATGGCACCCCCATTGAAGTGCAGATTCGCACTCAGGAAATGCACAAAATCGCAGAGGCTGGTGTCGCCTCGCACTGGTTATACAAGGCCGCGCAGACATCATTCAATGATCTGCACAAGAAGACCCACCAGTGGCTGCAAAGCTTATTGGAAAGCTTAAGTCAGAGCGGCGATTCGGTGGAGTTCCTTGAACACCTGAAGGTGGATCTATTCCCGGATGAAGTTTACGTGTTTACTCCTAAAGGCAAAATTCTTGCGCTGCCACGTGGCGCAACGGCTGTGGATTTTGCTTATAGCGTGCATACCGACATTGGCAATCGCTGTGTAGCTGTCAAAGTGAATTTTGAGCTAGCACCATTGCGTGTTGAGATGAAAAATGGTGACCGGGTGGAAATAATCACTGCACCGCATGCTCACCCCAATCCCGCATGGCTCAGTTATGTCGTCACCAGCAAGGCGCGCAGCCAGATTCGTCATGCACTCAAAACGATGCACTTTGACGAATCCTCCGCGCTGGGGGAGCGCCTGCTGAATCAAGCTCTATCTTCACTTGGAATTAAGAAACAGGACATTGACAGCAGCCGGTGGGAAAAATTACTTAAGGATGCCGGTGTAAAATCGCGCGAAGAAATATTCGCTGACATTGCTCTGGGACGCCGCCTCAACATGGTTATTGCACGTCAGCTTGCACGTATCGGAGAGGCTGGTACACAAGAGAATTCCGCACTCAATAGCGTAATCACTATCCTTGGCACGGAAGGAATGGCGGTACAGTTCGCCAAATGCTGTCGCCCCATTCCAGGAGACCCTATCATCGGCATTATCAAGAAAGGCCAAGGATTGATAGTTCATACACATGACTGTCCTGTGTTATGCAAGGGACGGGGTGGCATGGACAAATGGCTGGACGTGGTGTGGGACAAGCACATCAACAAACCTTTTGAGGTGAGCATTAAATTAGTCGTGGCTAATCAGCGCGGCGTCCTGGCCAAGGCAGCATCAGCGATTGCCGATGCCGAATCCAACATCGAAAACGTCCACTTCACCAACGAAGGTAACTACACTACACTGTACTTTACCTTGCAGGTGAGTAACCGCAAACACTTGGCCAACGTGATGCGCGGTCTGCGTGGAATACCCGAGGTAATACGCATTACCAGGATCAAGAGCGTACCTACCTAAGGGTGCTTATAACCTGTCCTGCCGGTACGAAAACCATCTGCTGCAAACTCATTTACGATCTCAATTCGTCCATCAGCTCTTGCTGACCTATTTGCCGCCGTTACATTATTCCTGTGCAGTGCTTAGATAAAGCCACTGGATTCGCACCTTCACGGGAATAACAAAATTAGAATTTTAAAAAGTGCTTGCAGGTTCGTTGTACTATCCAGCTATCCAACCGGCAAGGATGTGCCCTGATATGCTGCTCTGGTTGCAGCTTCTGCTTTGTTTCGCCGCCATCGGCTACGCGGGCTACTTTCTTTCCCGCTATGGAGACATCATCGCCGAAAAAACCGGAATGTCTGCCTCTTTGGTCGGCCTCATCCTGCTGTCTACCGTCACCTCGCTGCCCGAATTGGTGACCGGCATTTCCGCCGTCACGCTCGCCAATGCGCCGAACATCGCCGTCGGTGATGTGCTAGGCAGCACGGTGTTTAATCTCTTAATTCTGGTAATACTGGATGCGCTGTACCGGCGCGAGACCCTGTATAGCCGCGCCGCTCAAGGACATATTCTGTCGGCTTCACTGGGTACGATCCTGATCGCTTTCGCAGGTTTCAGCCTACTGCTGGACCAGGCGGGGATGAGCCCGGCATTGGGACATGTGGGGCTTTACTCACCGTTCATCGTGCTCGTCTACTTCGTTGCGATGCGTGCCGTTTACAGCTACGAACGCCGCACTCTTTCCGAATACATCGAGGTATCCGTTGAGCGTTATCCGAATGTGACGCTGGGCAGCGCCGTTAAAGGTTACGCGCTGGCGGCTACAGCAGTGGTTATAGTGGGCTCCTGGCTGCCGTTTGTCGCCAAGGACATTTCCGATTTGATGGATTGGGGGCAAAGTTTTGTCGGAACCTTTCTGGTGGCGGCGGTAACCTCCGTCCCCGAAGCGGCAATGACCATCTCGGCACTGCGCATCGGAGCGCTGGACATGGCCATCGCCAACCTGCTTGGCAGTAACTTGTTCGACATCGTCATTCTGGCTGTGGATGATGTGCTCTACACCAAAGGTCCTCTGCTTGCGCACGTCGATGCCAGCCACGCGCTGACCGCATTCACTGCAGTGATGATGAGCGCCCTGGTGGCCGTGGGTTTGATCTTCCGCCCGCAAGGGCGTACCGTGATGGGACTGACCTGGGTGAGCTTGGGGCTGTTTCTTATGTGCATCCTCAACACTTGGATTCTCTTTCAGCATGGACATTGACGAACGCCCCTGGCGTATCCCGGTGAAGTCACCATGACCGGAACTTTCCAGGAAGTCGACCTGCTGCTCGCCGCTGCTGCCGGTATTGGCGCTCTGGCGATCCGGCTGCGTCAGCCCCTGATCCTGGCTTACATCGTGGTGGGCATTCTGGCCGGGCCGGTGGGGCTGGGCTGGATCACGGCGCACGATCCGCTCGACCTGCTGGCTCAGGTCGGGGTGGCGGTGTTGCTCTTTACCGTCGGTCTCAAGCTCGACCTGCATCTGGGGCGCCGCCTCGGCGCGGTGGCGCTGGCCACCGGGCTGGGGCAAGTCATTCTCACCACCGTTGGCTACTTTATCGCCATCGCCCTGGCGATGACCCCATGGCAGGAGCCTTCCACATGATGGAGAATCTCGAACAAATCCTCCTGCTTTTGGGCGTTGCGGTAGCCGTCGTGGTCACGTTTCAGCACCTGCATATCCCCACCAGCCTCGGGTATTTGCTGGTAGGAGTAATCCTCGGACCGCATACGATAGGGCCTATCGTCGATGTGCCGGAGCTCAAGGCGCTGGCCGAGTTCGGCGTGGTCTTCCTGTTGTTCATGATCGGCCTCAATTACTCTTTACCCCAGTTGCATGCACTGCGGCACCAGGTACTCGGGCTTGGAACAGCGCAAGTGGTGTTCACGACCGCCGTGGTGGGTACGCTGGCGTGGCTGGCCGGGCTGCCTGCGGTTGCCGCGTTCGTGATCGGGGCGGTCTTTGCTCAGTCATCCACCACCATCATCGGTAACCAGTTGACCGAGCAAGGTGAAGAGAACACCCCGCACGGCCGGCTCGGGCTCGCGATGTCTGTTTTCCAGGACGTCACGGCGGTTCCCTTTCTGGTGGTCATACCGGTGCTGGGCATGGCGGCCGGTGCCGATGTGTTGGCAGGCAATCTCGGGTGGGCGATCCTGAAAGCCGTGGCTGTCTTTGCACTCGTGTTCTTTGCGGGTCGTTGGTTGCTACGCCCGCTTTTTCACCTTGTTGCCAAGCGGCGCTCCGCCGAGGTGTTTACCCTGGCGGTGCTGTTGGTGGCATTGCTGGCGGCCTGGACGACCAGCAGCCTGGGCCTGTCGCTGGCATTCGGCGCGTTTCTTGCCGGCATGATGCTGGGCGAGACCGAGTTCCGTCACCAGGTGGAATCCAGCATCCGTCCTTTCCGCGACGTCCTGCTCGGCCTGTTTTTCATCGGCATCGGCATGCTGATCGATCCGGCCGCCATCCCCCGCATATGGCACTGGGCCTTGCTCGGCGCACTTCTCCTCCTGGCGAGCAAGACGCTGATTGTTGCGGCGATGGTGCGCAAGAGCGGAATCGACGCTTTGACGGCGTGGCGCACCGGATTGCTGCTGGCCGTGGGAGGGGAATTCGGCCTTGCCCTGCTCGCCATTGCACTCGCTGCCAATGCGATCGACGGGGAACTGGGTCAGATCACGCTGACATCGGTCCTTTTCTCGATGATCGCGGGTTCATTACTGATTCGATTCAACCATGCCATTGCGGCCCGGCTTCTCGGCCCCCGGCGCGGCGAGGCTCAGGGTATGCCTGATGAGTTATCAAGCACACCGGAGAAGCAGGTCGTGATCGGCGGCTATGGGCGCGTGGGGCACACCGTCGCCGTGCTGCTGCGTTCGAGCGGAATACAATTTGTGGCCTTTGACACCGATTCGAAGCGGGTGGCGCAAGGGCGGGCCGATGGCTACCCTGTACTCTATGGCGACATCTCCGATCCGGGGTTGCTGACCGCAATTCATGTGGAACGAGCCTCTCTGGTCGTGATTACGATCGACCAGTCCGATACGGCGTTACGGTCAGTATCTTTCCTGCGCGGCATGTGTCCTCAGGTACCCGTCATCGCACGAGCGCGGGATCTCGAAGTGAGTTCACGACTTCTTGACGCCGGTGCAACCCACGCGTATCCGGAAGCCATTGAAGCGAGCCTGCGTCTCGGCGCGACAGCTCTGCAGATACTTCGTGTCCCGACCGACGATATCGATCTGGTAGTCCAGGGCGTGCGGGATTGGGGCTACAAACCCGTGCTCGAAAAGGAACCGGGGCAGGACAAGCAGAGATAATACGGCGGCGCAACAGATGTTTCATCCTGGCAGCCTGTCGGACTTCGAACCTTGTTTGTAACACATTGATTTTGTTATGTTATTTAGCTTAACTCAATAAATTAAACATCAATTAAATCAATGCGTTACATGTTAAGTCCGACAGGCTGCTAGAAAAAGCAGTTGTCCACAGATTACCTCGTAAAGGTAATCTGTGGATGAAACTGCGGTTTTTAGGATTATGCTGCCGAGATGCTGCAACGCACGTTACAAGGAAACCTGACATGAAACCCATCCAATCCATCCTGGTGGCCACCGATTTTTCCGCTACTGCGGGTCGCGCGGAAGAGAGCGCCGCGCTGCTGGCGGCCCAGCACGAAGCCCGCCTCACCCTGCTTTACTGTCTGTCCGGCGTGGGCTTGGAACGCCTGCGCGATCGCCTGCTACATGGCTCCGCCAGGACTGAAGCCCAGTTGCTCGCCTATTACGAAAGCGTCTTGCGCCGCCAGGCGGAAGTCCTGGCCGGGCGCTGGCGGATCGAGGTCACTCCGCTGCTCACGGTCGGCCAGCCCCACCGCGAAATCACCCGCGCCGCTACGGATCGCGGTGCCGATCTGATCGTACTGGGCGCGATGGGCGAGCATCCGGCGCGCGAATTTTTCCTCGGCTCCACCGCCGATCGGGTGATCCGGGAAGCCGCCGTGCCCGTGCTGGTGGTCAGAAACGAAGCGAACGAAATGTACCGGCGCGTGCTGGCCCCTCTTGACCTGTCAGCGCGCAGTGCGGC
The DNA here is from genome assembly GCA_964589845.1 of uncultured Candidatus Nitrotoga sp. GTDB lineage: Bacteria > Pseudomonadota > Gammaproteobacteria > Burkholderiales > Gallionellaceae > Nitrotoga. The sequence goes on from CAZPUT010000017.1 coordinate 19,326, forward strand.
GGTGGCGGAAACCGCCCGCCGCATCGCGCCCGCAGCGCATCTCAACCTGGCGCATGCCTTCGAGGTGCCGTTCGAGGGCAAGCTGCATTTCGCCGGGGTCAGCGAGGAAGAGATCCAGCGCTATCGCCAGGAGGAGCGCCAATCCGCATTGGCCGCTCTCCACGCACTGGCGGAGGGGCTGCAAGCGCGCCCTGACGTGCGGGTGGAACACGGCATGCCGGAGGCCGTCATCCCCGACCTGCTGCGGGACACAGCGGCGGATCTGGTGGTGGCCGGCAAGCACGGCAGTTCAGAAATCGTCGATCTGTTTCTGGGCAGCATGACCAAGCACCTGCTGCGGGAGGCGGGGTGCGATGTGCTGGTGGTGCCGCCGACGCTGGAAATCAAGACATGACGGCTATCGCCAGCGGTGACCTGCTCGTCCTGCTCGCCGCCATTCCCTTGGCGGCGCTGGGCGGCGAGGCTTTTCTCAGAGGGGTGCTCGGCATCGCGGCCTGGTTGCGCCTGCCCAAGCTGTTGGTGGCCACGACCCTGGCCGCTTTCGCCACCTCCAGCCCGGAGTTGACCGTGTCCAGCATGGCGGCGCTGGCTGGCAAACCGGAGATCGGCCTGGGTGACGCGCTGGGCAGCAACGTGGTGAATATCGGCTTGATTCTGGGCGTGGCGCTGTTGTTCGGGGCACTAGCGGCACATTTTGCCGAAATCAAGCGCGATTTCCTTATGGCGCTGGCGGTGCCCGTCTTTACCCTGATTCTGGCGCTGGATGGCACGTTGTCGCGCGCGGACGGCGCGTTGCTGCTGGCCTTGTTTACGCTCTGGCTGGCGCTGGTGGTGCGGCAGGCCATGCAACATCGCCGCAACAATGCGACGGCAGGCGAGGAGTCCGCCAGTTCGCCGTTGCGCGCGTGGTTGTTCGTAGCGGTCGGCCTGGCTTGCCTGATTCTGGCCGGGCGGCTGTTCGTGACGGGCGCTTCCGGCATCGCCGTCGCACTCGGCGTGAATGCTTATGTGATCGGCGCCACCGTAGTGGCCGTAGGCACCTCGCTGCCGGAAATGGTAACGATGCTGCTCGCCCGCCTGCGCGGCCACGACGACGTCGGGCTGGGTACCCTGCTGGGCAGCAACTTGTTTAATGGGCTGGCCATCGTCGGTGTCACCGCCGCTATCCACCCGATCCAAACGCCGATCGGCGGGGTCGCCGTGGCTCTGGGCTTCGGTGTACTGACGGTGCTGCTGATCCTGCCGCGCGCGGGCGTTATCTCGCGGCTACGCGGCCTCGTCCTGCTGGCGGCCTATGCGGTTTTTGTGACAACGACGCTGACCTTTTGAGGAAATAGAACCATGACGACGACAGAACCCACCCCCACCAAGCACTGGCATGCGCAAAGTGCCGAGCAGGTCTGCGCCGACCTTGAGACCGACCCGGCGCGGGGGCTGCCCCCGGACGAGGCGGCGCAGCGGTTGACCCGTCACGGCTCCAACAAACTCGCCGAAAAAAAGCCGCGCCCGGCGTGGCTCAAGTTTTTCGACCAGTTCAAGAACGTGCTGGTGATGGTGCTGCTCGGCGCCGTTGTGCTGGCGGCGGCGATCGGCGACCTCAAGGACGCGGTGGTGATCCTGATCGTGGTGGTGTTCAATGCCGCCCTGGGCTTCTATCAGGAACACCGTGCCGAGGCGACGCTGGCCGCGCTCAAGAAAATGCTGGCGCAGCACGCCCGGGTGCGGCGCGGCGGACGGGTGCTGGAAATCCCCGCCGAGGAACTGGTACCGGGCGACCTCGTGCTGCTCGAGGCAGGCGACCGGATTCCCGCCGATGGCCGCGTGTGGGTGTCGCACAACGCCGAAGTGGCCGAAGCGGCGCTGACCGGCGAATCCCATGCCGTAGGCAAGCACGCCGGGGCGCTGCCGCCCGGCGAGCATGTCCTGGCGGAACGCTTCAACTTGGCGTTCATGAACACCGTCATCACCCGTGGCCGCCTCGAGCTGGTGGTGACCGCCACCGGCATGGGTACCGAGATGGGCCGCATCAGCGGCCTGCTGGACGCGGCGCAGGAAAGCGCCACCCCGCTGCAGATACAACTCGATGCGCTGGGCAAGCGCCTCGCCCTCATCGCCGGCGTGGTGGTGAGCCTAATTTTTGTGTTCGGCATTTTGCGCGGCGATCCGCTGGTGCAGACCATCATGACCTCGATCGCGCTGGCCGTGGCCGCCATTCCCGAGGGGCTGCCGGCGGTGGTGACGGTGACGCTGGCCATCGGCATGCACCGCATGGCGAGGAATCGCGCCATCGTTAAAAAGCTGTCGGCGGTAGAAACCCTCGGCTCGACCACGGTAATCTGCTCGGACAAGACCGGCACGCTGACCCTCAACCAGATGACCGCGCGCCAGCTGTTTTATCGCGGGCGGCGCTTTGCCGTGAGCGGCGAAGGCTATTCTGGCGAGGGCGAAATCAGCGCAGGCGATAGCAACCCGCTGCCCGATTTCCTGCCCCTGCTCGCCCCAGCGGCCCTGTGTTCCGATTCCCGCATCCGCGACGGCCAGTTGATCGGCGACCCCACCGAGGGCGCGCTGCTGGCGCTGGCCGCCAAGGGCGGCGTGGATCAGGAAACGGCGGCGGAGCACAGCCCGCGTCTCGCCGAAATCCCCTTCGATTCGGCGCACAAGTTCATGGCCACTTTTCACCACGATGGCGAGCGGGTGCGCATGTTCGTCAAGGGCGCACCCGACGTGTTGCTGGCGCGCGCCAGCAGCTTTCTCGACGCGGCGGGCGAGTCGCCATTGGACGACCCGGCCCGCGCCGCCTTTGAGGCTGAGAACGCCGCGTTTGCCGGGCAGGCGATGCGCGTACTGGCGGTGGCCAGCCGCGAGATTCCGGCGTGGGAATTCAAACCCAGCAGCGATTTGATGGCCTGGGCAAACAGCTTGGTGCTGACCGGCCTGGTCGGTATCATCGACCCGCCGCGCCCCGAAGCGCGAGATGCGATTCGGCTGTGCAAGCAGGCCGGCATCCAGGTCAAGATGATTACCGGCGATCACGCCATCACCGCCGCAGCTATCGCACGCGAACTGGGTCTGGAGGGGGCGGTGCTGACCGGTGCGGAACTTGATCGCATCGATGTCGCCGAGCTGTCGCGGCACATCGAGGAAACCACGGTGTTCGCCCGCGTCGCCCCGGAACACAAGGTCAAGATCGTCCAGGCGCTGAAGGCGCGCGGCCACGTCGTCGCGATGACCGGCGACGGCGTCAACGACGCCCCAGCGCTAAAAAACGCCGACATCGGCATCGCCATGGGCATCGCCGGTACCGAAGTCACCCGCGAGGCCGCCACCATGGTGCTCACCGACGACAACTTCGCCACCATCGTCGGCGCGGTCA
>CAZPUT010000018.1:0-22421 GCA_964589845.1 uncultured Candidatus Nitrotoga sp.
GAAGTTCTCTACACCAAGCAACCACTAGCGGTTGCACTTCGAATTTGAATCCGCGCTGGCTTTGCAGCAGCCCACCCGCGAGGTTGGCTTGAACGCTCTGGCGGCTGCCATCTATTTGTACGCTACCCTTCATTTCGCTATTGATTGATTGATTCAGCAGCTGGACACCCGTTACATTTACTGCGAGGGTCAGATTGGAAAGGTTGAGCTGTTGCTGCTCGATGTTGCCGGTTACAGGCGAGCCGAGCTTTATCTTGAATGCCTGTTCGGGTTGCTTCATATCCAGTTCTAACGCGAGCGCGCTACTCTTGAATGATTGAGAATTACCGGTCAAATCAAACAGAGCAAGATTGGCCATGATGTTGCCGAATGCATTATCCAACTTGGCGCTTAATGTGAGCTTGTCGCCTGTTAAATTATTCTGAACCAGATTTAACTCAGGCGTATCCAGCTTGGCATCGAAGTTATTTTTGCCTTGCACGCCAGTGGCCGTAACCGTTAATTTATTCGCAGAGAATTTTTGCGTGTCAAAATTCGCGTTGATATTGCCGTTAGCCAGAACGGCCAGATTACTGATGTCGAGTGCTGCGCCCTTAGCTTGCAACTCCAGTCCATCCATTTGAAATTGCTGTTTTTTTAGATCGAAAGTCAATGTGGCTTTCATTTGCGCGGCTATGTTCAGCTTGGGTTTGTTGGATTGAATGATTGCAGCAAAATCAATTTTGCCCGGCACGCCGTTGGCAATACGTCCGGTATTAAGGTTGAAGCCTTTCAGCAAATATTGAACCGCCGTGGTTTCATCCAGGTAGGTCAGCTCTGAGTCTTCCACGTGTACTGCGGCTATGTCGAACTCAAGCGGCGTTTTTTCTTTGTCAGTTTCGTTTTTGCTCAACAGGTCGTCAATGTTGAATTTGCCGTTCTTCAATTTCACCAGTGCCGCCTTCAGACCATTGATCGAAACTTCATCTACAACCACTCGTCTGGATAGTAGCGGCAATAGAGCTAACGAGACACGCGCACTGTCAATGTAAATAAATTCTTCGTCGCTCTGAAACTCAGACAATGATACCTTGCCAATATTGGCACCTATGCTGGGGAAGAAAACCAGTTTAATATCGCCATTCAGCTTGAGATTACGTTGCTGTTTATCTTTCACCAGCTTGATGATCTGGGCCTTGTAATCATTGGGATTAAATGTGGCAGCGATATAAACTACTCCGGCTATCGCAATGGCGACCACCACAGCTGCCGACCATAAACTATATTTAAGAAATTTTTTCATGTTGCCCCTGGCTGGAACATTGGCAGCAATTATAGACGAAAGATTAGTGAGGATAGGGTGACCCCCCGTTCGTTACAGTACCCTCTATTATTAATTAATAACTTAGCAAGTATTTTGATTGTTTAAGATGATATAACATAAATATATGTTGTATATATTTCATTGTTCGCGTAAGATGCGTTTTGTTCGATAGTCATTAACGAACCAAACACAACTAACCGCTAAACTTAGGAGACAACAATGGAAAATATTAACAACGTACCTGACAATTCTCGCCGTACCGCCCTTAAAGCTGGTCTTGCCGCAAGTGCGCTCGCTGCGCTTAGTTTAACCACTATCAATAGCGCAAATGCGAATACAGGAAATGACACAAAGCACGATATGGCTATTTTAAATGCAGCCTTGGACCTTGAAAATCAAGCAATTTGGGCATACGGCGTGGCAGCGGGAAAGCTGAGCAACAGCAAGGTGGGAAATGTTATTAAGTCACTGGCATTGCGTAATCAGGCCGATCATATTAAACATCGGGATATCTTCATATCCACGATTAAGAGCCTGGGAGGGACACCAGTCGGTGCAAAGGGAACGTACGATCTTTCTGCTTATATCAAAGCAGGGGAAGGTAATCTTGATAGTGACGCCAATATCGCTAAACTTGCATTGGCACTAGAAGTAGATGCGGTGCTTGCCTACGCCAGTGCCGTTAGCAAACTGCGTACCCCCGCGTTGGTTGCTGCCGGACTGACTATTTTGCCAGATGAGTCAGCACATGCCACTGCAATTCGCGCGGTATTTGGCACGCTTGATGCGACGATCCATGCCGTGCCGGATGCGCAACTCAGCAAAGAAACTCGCGGCCAGTGGATACTACCCGTTTAATCAGCATGGCGCGTACCATGAGGATGCCCCTTACGTTACTTACAGGGGTGTATTTGGGGCTGGCAGCTATTTCAATGACGGTGTCAGCCGCTCCCAATAAGGCAAGTGGGGAGCGCCATGCTACCAAGGCACCCATTACGGTTACGATTGATGCCTTCCAATTCCAACCCGATAGGATACGGATAAAACGCGGGCAGAGCGTAATCTTTATTAATAAGGATGAAGTCCCTCATACTGTGACACCGGATAAAAATGCACACTTTGTTCCTTCCGGCATCATAAAAGGTGGCGAACAACACGAAGTATTGTTTGACTCAGAGGGAGTACAGAATTATTCGTGTGATTTTCATCCTAGTATGCGTGGACGAGTGATTGTAAAATAAATAGTGGTCAACAAAAAATCCGCTCGTCCTGAGCTTGTTGAAGGATGAGCGGATTTACTTCTTTTGCTGGAGACTGAAAAGTTGATTACCCATTCTATTTCACATAGAGCCGTAATATTTTTCTCTTCATACGGACTGGGGTAAAATGCAAAATATCTCCTTAAAGGGAGCCCAATGCACTAAAGGAGTACGGAATGCTTGAATTATTAGGGAATCGCCAGCAAGAGCTTTTAAAGTTCCTGCTAAAGAATAAGGGCGGTTTAACTTTAGATGAGCTCTCGGGATATCTAAAAATTACCCGAAACGCCGTTCGTCAGCACGTAGCCGCTTTGGAGAACAACGGAATAGTCACCCAAGGGGTGACCCGCCCTTCAGGTGGACGTCCGGAACAGCTTTATGTACTTACCGATGAAGGCAAGGAGTTCTTCCCACGCAATTACTCCTGGTTTGCTCAACTAATGGTCGAATCAATCACTCAAGAATCTGGGGTGGCGGGGTTGAGAGAAAGATTGGGGGCGATGGGGGTGGGAGTTGCTCAACAGCTACTCAGCCAAAATTCAGCACTCAAAACACGCGAGCAAAAGGTGGAAAAGCTTTCTGAGGTGATGGAAATGCTTGGTTATAACTCGAGGAATTCCTCTGTTGATAGCGATGCGCCCACAATAGAAGCGGATAACTGTATTTTTCACAATCTCGCCATGAAAAAGCCGGAGATTTGCCAGTTTGATCTGGCGTTGTTATCGACCTTTACAGACAGCGCGGTTAATCATGAGGAATGTATGGCTAAAGGAGGTAACGTTTGCCGCTTCAAATTTACGGCTAAAGATAAAAAATAAGTGTGTTGCAGTAGCTGTGAGTTAAGGAAACACTTGGCAAGAACATGAAGCAAAGTTTAATTTCACAATAATATCTTTTTCAGTCGCGAAAGTTTTGGTATTGCAGCGGAAAGTCAGTGATGGAAGCGCGTATCAGCTGGATGGCAGCTTGCAGATCGTCGCGCTTACCGCCAGTTATGCGCACCGTGTCGCCTTGTATGCTGGCCTGTACTTTCATTTTGCTGTCTTTGACGAACTTGACGATCTTTTTCGCCAGTTCAATTTCCACTCCCACCTTCACGGTACAGGATCGCTTAATTTTGTTACCGCTGACCTTCTCGATCTTATCGCTAATCTCAAGACACTTGATGTCCACGCCTCGCTTGGTAAGTTTGGCATTAAGAATATCCTGTACCTGGTTCAGCTGAAATTCATTATCGGCGTGCACGGTGAGTACTAACTCTGCCTGCTCCACGCGTGCGTCTGAACCCTTGAAATCAAAGCGCGTGCTAACCTCTTTGTTGGTTTGCTCGACTGCATTTTTAACTTCCGTCTTATCCACTTCGGATACGATGTCAAATGATGGCATTGCAGTTCTCCTTAAATTTTATCTGCATTAACCTTCATTTTCAGACGGAGGAAATGCTTGATGAGGGATGCTACGAGTGAGTTCGATTCACTAACCAAAACTGCAAACGTAATTGACTGCATCTTGCGCATGTATTTCAAAGCTGCTATCAGCAGCCACATTGAACTGCATACCGGCAGTGTAGGTCTTGGCAGCGGCATCGCCTGCTATTTTAACTTGACAGGTGCCACTGGTAATTTCCATTAGCTCCGGGGTGTTGACGTTAAAAGTGAGCTGGCTGCCCGGCATTATCACACCGACGGTCTTGCGTGTGCCATCGGGGAACAGGACGGAGTGTGACACGCACTTACCGTCGAAGAACACATTGGCTTTTTTAACGACGCTAACGTTATCGAATTGGGACATAGGTACTCCAGATTGGGAATGAGATAATTTAATATTAATTATTCAGTTGTCTACAAAAAATAAAGCGTTTCGAACAGGTATTAATTACTTCCCTAGCTTCGCCGCAATACGCATTCTAAGAGCGTTCAGCTTGATAAACCCAGCGGCGTCCTTCTGGTCATAGGCGCCCTTGTCGTCTTCGAAAGTGGCGATGTTCGGGTCGAACAGCGAATTGGTTTTGGAATCGCGTCCCACCACGATGACATTGCCTTTGTACAGCTTGATGCGCACCCAGCCGTTAACATTTTGCTGCGTGTAATCTATCAGTGTTTGCAGTGAGCGGCGTTCTGGACTCCACCAATAACCGTTGTAAATCATACTGGCATAGCGCGGCATCAAATCATCTTTCAGGTGCGCAACTTCGCGGTCCAGCGTGATGGATTCTATTGCGCGATGTGCCTTAAGCATGATGGTTCCGCCGGGGGTTTCATAACAGCCGCGTGATTTCATGCCGACGTAGCGGTTCTCTACCAGATCAAGACGGCCAATGCCGTGTTTGCCTCCCAATTCATTTAGTTTGGTGAGTATCTGGGCCGGGCTCATGTGCGACCCGTTGAGGGCGACAATGTCGCCGCGCTCGAATTCAATATCAAGATATTCAGCGGCATCTGGCGCTTGCTCCGGTGACACTGTCCAGCGCCACATGCTTTCCTCAGCTTCAGCGGCGGGGTTTTCCAGATGGCGACCTTCAAAACTGATATGCAGCAGGTTTGCATCCATTGAATAAGGCGATCCGCCCTGTTTATGCTTCATATCTACGGGGATACTATGCTTTTCAGCGTATGCCATTAATTTTTCGCGCGAGAGTAAGTCCCACTCGCGCCACGGCGCGATTACCTTGATGTTCGGGTTAAGTGCGTAATAGCCTAGCTCGAAACGCACCTGATCGTTGCCCTTGCCTGTGGCGCCGTGCGACACCGCTTCCGCGCCAGTTTGCCTGGCGATCTCAATTTGGCGCTTGGCGATTAGTGGCCGCGCGATAGATGTGCCGAGCAGATATTCCCCTTCATACACGGTGTTGGCGCGGAACATTGGGAATACAAAGTCGCGTACGAATTCTTCGCGCAGATCGTCGATGAAAATATTTTCCGGCTTGATGCCGAACTGCAAGGCTTTTTTGCGCGCGGGTTCGAGCTCTTCACCTTGACCAATATCGGCAGTGAAGGTCACTACCTCGCACTGATAGGTATCCTGTAACCACTTCAGGATTACTGAGGTATCCAGCCCGCCAGAGTAGGCGAGGACGACTTTTTTGATTTCACTCATTTCATTTTTCTCTATTTAATAAACTACCAATGAAAATAGGGCGCATAAGCACACCCGCATTTTTGCTTTTAGTTGTTCACATTACCTAATAGCAAATATTCCATCAGTGCTTTTTGTACATGTAATCTATTCTCTGCTTCATCCCATACCGCGCTTTGTGGGCCGTCAATTACGGCGGCATCCACTTCTTCGCCTCGATGTGCCGGCAGGCAATGCATGAACAGTGCATCCGGTTTGGCGACAGACATCATTTCTGTATCCACAATCCAATCGGCGAACGCTTTGCGGCGGGCATCGTTCTCGCGCTCAAAGCCCATGCTGGTCCAGACATCGGTGGTAACCAGGTCGGCATTGCGTGCCGCATCCATCGGGTCAGCAAATTCCTCATAGTGGTCTTCGCCGAATAGTCCGGCACGTTCTGGCTCAACTTCATAGCCAGGAGGAGTGGAAACATGGACGTTGAAGTCGAACACTTCTGCTGCTTGTAACCAGGTATTGCATACATTGTTTGAATCGCCTATCCAGGCTACGGTTTTGCCCTGAATAGAACCGCGCTGCTCGATATAGGTGTAGATGTCGGCCAATATCTGACAGGGATGATATTCATTGGTCAGGCCGTTAATCACCGGCACTCTCGAATTTGCGGCAAAGCGTTCGATAATTTCCTGTTCGAAAGTACGGATCATTACCAGGTCACTCATGCGCGAGATAACTTGTGCCGCGTCTTCTACCGGCTCGCCGCGCCCCAGTTGCGAATCGCGCGTGTTGAGGTAAATGGCGTTGCCGCCAAGTTGTTGCATCCCTGCCTCAAACGATAGGCGCGTACGGGTGGAGCTTTTCTCAAAAATCATCACTAACGTGCGATCCACTAGCGGATGATAGAGCTGGTAGGTTTTGAAACGCTGCTTGATGATGCGCGCGCGGGCGAACACGTGTTCTAACTCTGCACGGGTAAGATCTTTGAATTGTAAAAAATGTTTAATGCTCACGTTATGCGCCTTGCGCCAGGAAATTGGAAATCAGCGGGCATAGCTTATCTAGTAATTGTAGCGCTTCTGCAGTCGTGAATATCATTGCGGGTAGTAGCCGGATAACGTTGTCAGCGGTGACGTTGATCAACAATCCTTGCGCCAAGGCTTGCTTAACCAATTCCCCGCAGGGCCTGTCCAGTTCAATGCCGATAATCAGTCCTTGTCCTCGAATTTCCACTACGCCAGCCACTGTGGCCAGGCGTGTGCGTAAGCTCTGCTGTATAAATTCGCCTACCTTGGCGGCATTCGCTACCAGCTGGTCTTCTTCCATTATCGCCAGCGTGGTTAGCACAGCTACACATGCCAATGGGTTGCCGCCGAAAGTAGAGCCATGATTGCCCGGCTTAAAGGTGCCCGCCGCCTTGCCAGCGGCCAGGCAGGCGCCGACAGGAATGCCGGAGCCGATACCTTTGGCCAGTGACATTACGTCCGGCAAAATGCCCGTATGCTGGTGGGCGAACCATTTGCCGGTACGGCCAATACCGCATTGCACTTCATCTAGCATCAACAGCCAGTTGTGCTGGTCACAAATTTTGCGCAGTTGCTCGAGATAATGGATATCCAAGGTGCGGATTCCGCCTTCGCCTTGAATGGGCTCGATCAGTACCGCTACGACATCGGGATTGTGTTCGGCAACCTGATGTATGGCATCCAGGTCATTATAAGGAACGCGCACAAAACCTTTCACCAGTGGCTCGAATCCCGCCTGTACTTTGCGGTTGCCGGTGGCGGATAGCGTAGCCAAAGTGCGGCCATGAAACGCTTTCTCCATCACGATAATTGCTGGATTATCAATGCCTTGCTGATGGCCATATAGACGCGCTAACTTGATCGCAGCTTCATTAGCTTCACAGCCAGAATTGCACAAAAATACCTCTTGCATGTCGGACAGTTCGCACAACTTGTCGGCTACAACTTCCTGCTCGCTTATCTGATACAAGTTTGAAACATGCATCAGTTTGCTGATCTGCTCTTTAAGTGCCGCAGTTAAGCGTGGATGGGCATGTCCCAGAGTGTTGACAGCGATGCCGGACAGCGCGTCAAGGTAGCGTTTGCCATCACTGTCCCACAGCCACACGCCTTCTCCGTGCGTGAAGGCGACTGGCAGGCGAGCATAGGTGTTCATCAAATGTGACATAGATAGATAGAATGACAGACGGCGGCATGGCCGCCGTATTGGGTTCGGGAAAACGCGTATATTGAGCTAAATTGACCGGATTGTGCAAGGGGAAAATTCATATTGCGCTTTATTAATTGTGTGCAAGTCGGCTTGGATGTTTGCCGTGGCTGATCTCTGCGATTCATGATTTTGGCGAACTAAAGCATAAAGCCGACAGCACATGCTGTCGGCTTGCTTAGTGTGCGCGTGCTGTTATGCTTAAGCCATTGCTTTGATAGCAGCGGACAGGCGACTTTTATGGCGCGCAGCCTTATTTTTGTGAATGATCTTTTTGTCGGCGATGGAATCCACGATACTGGTAGATTCGATGAAAACGGCTTGTGCCACAGCCTTGTCGCCAACTTCAATGGCTTTCGCCACTTTCTTGATTGCAGTACGAAGTTCAGAGCGCAGGCTCGTATTATGATCGCGCTGTTTGTTCGCTTGTCTAGCGCGTTTTCTAGCTTGTGCAGTGTTTGCCATGGCAACTCCTTGAGGTTTTCTCTTGCAATATTAAAAGCGGATTATACGAAGGCTTGCCAATTTTAGCAATTGTTTGTTTTTATTGCTGCGTGGCGAGCGAATAAACTGTCCGGACTTGTAGTACATGATTGTCCGGATTAATCCAGCTCCAAAAGGGGTAGAGATGAGCCATGCCAGGAGAAATTGAGGTAAGTTGAAAAAAATGGGCACGAACGTTTTGATAAATTTAAAACATGGATTTTAGATGCTCCAGAAATTATCTTGACAATATCCATTTAACGAGTGTATAAGGTTAACTGGCGTTTGATTCAAAGTTTTTGCGATACTGGTTTTTTCCATGTGCAATCTTCGATTCAAATAGTTTCGCGGGGGGTTTCCCCGTTTTTAGTTAAGGAAGTAATACACATGGCAACTGGTACAGTAAAATGGTTTAACGACGCAAAGGGTTTTGGTTTTGTTACTCCGGATGATGGCAGCGAAGATTTGTTTGCACATTTTTCCGCAATCAACATGAGCGGCTTCAAGTCTCTTCAAGAGGGCCAAAAGGTTACCTTTGAAGTGACACAAGGTCCTAAAGGCAAGCAAGCATCCAATATTCAAGCTCCTTAATCGGTTCTTGATTGAATAAAAAGGCCCGGCATGAAAATGCCGGGCCTTTTTATTTCTGGAAGGTAACCCCTGTAAACTAACTCTGACAGAGTAAGCTTGGGGTAGGGCACCCATCCAACTTTTCTGCATAGGTAGTGAGCATTGTTTGCTTAGGCACAATTACTATTGTGCCTAATTTATTTTATGAGTTAACCTTGCAACATCCGTACTCCCCATGCCACGCCAAATCCCGTCACATCGCTTGCTACTATGCCCAGGCCGCCTTCGCAACGGCTGGCGGATAAATCCACATGCAGCCAAGGAGTGTCATCGACAAAGCGCTTGAGCAAACGGGTTGCCAAGATGTGATCGGCCTCGCCATCCAGTGTGCATTGCTTGATGTCAGCCACTTTTGATTCCAGAGTGGTTTCATAGTCGTCATCCAAGGGGAAGGCGCACAGACGTTCGCCGCTTTGCTTGCCCACACTGACCGCACGCTGTAATAGTTCATCGCGGTTGCCCAGCACACCGCTGTAGCGCGCACCTAAGGCCACGGCCATGCTGCCGGTTAGAGTGGCGAAGTCAATTATCAGATCTGGTTTGGCGCGTGCCGCCAGCGTGAGTGTGTCGGCTAGCACCATGCGTCCTTCGGCATCGGTGTGAATAATTTCGATAGTGGTGCCGTTCAGCGCAGTCACGATATCGTTTTGTTTGTACGCCTTGGGGCTGATGTGGTTTTGAGCGATCGCTAACCAGCAATCGATATTCACCGCCAGCTTGCTCTGTGACGCGGCAAGCAAGATGCCGAGCGCTACGGCCGACCCGTTCATGTCCTCGTGCATACCATGCATATATCGCGCTGGCTTCAAGTTGTGCCCGCCGGTATCGAAGCAAATCCCCTTGCCCACCAACCCTACGGTTTGCTTGGCTTTTGGATGAGTGTAGCGCAGATGTACGATAGCGGCATCTTCGTCCGCGCTGCCCTGCGCCACAGCCACGAAAGCACCCGCGCCCAACTTGCGCAGTTTCTTAAGATCAAACTCCACATGCTTCCAGCGATGTTGTTGTGCAAGTATCTTTACCCGCGCCCGGTATAGAGCTGGAGTCAGCTCGTTAGGCGGAAGCACAGTCAGTTCGCGGCATAGGAAATTTCCTTCGGCCTGCGCCTTGAGAGATACAAATGCTTGCTTGTCGGCAAAACCGAATAGTTCAATTTTTCGCAGCGGTTTGCGCTTATCTATTTTCTTATGTTCCGGCAACAGGGCGCCATTCACCCATGCACCATACACTGCCAGCTCTGCAGCCAGCTTGCGTTGCGCAGGATCACCAAGCACCACAATGGCAATGCTTTTGGGCATTTCTGCCAGAAGCAATTGCATGGCTTTGCGCACTTGGGTCTGGACAGCGAAGACGTCCTTGGAAAAATCCAGCATCGCCCAGGCCATCAACGCGCCATTAGCGGCATTAGCAGAAACCGGCGAGTTAGTCAGCTCATCCACCTTGAGGCCGCGTCGCGCCAGCACGGTCTTGAGCAAGTCGCTATGCGGCAAGTCTTGGGGTAGCGTCTTGGCTTTGGGTAGCAGCACCAGCAGATGTTGGTTAATCAGGTTTTTAGGAGGCGTCAGGGAAAGAGTAAGTTGTGCTAGCATTTGTTCCTCAATAAATTTTGTGCATTGACTGGCATTATACAAACAGTCACCACCTATTCCCTGAATCTTTATGCGCCAGTATTTATATTTGATGAAACATGTGCTCAATCACGGCACAAAAAAGAGCGACCGCACCGGCACCGGCACAGTAAGCATATTTGGTTATCAGATGCGCTTTAATCTGGAAGAGGGCTTTCCGCTGGTCACCACCAAAAAATGTCACCTGAAATCCATCATCCATGAGTTGCTATGGTTTTTACAAGGCGATACCAATATCCGCTATCTCAAGGAAAATGGTGTAAAAATTTGGGATGAATGGGCAGACGAGGATGGCAACCTTGGCCCGGTGTATGGCAAACAGTGGCGTTCGTGGACAGCATCGGATGGTCGCACCATCGACCAGATTTCAGATGTAATAGAGCAGATTAAATGCAATCCCGATTCACGCCGCCTGATCGTTTCCGCCTGGAACGTAGGGGAACTGGATCAAATGGCGCTGGCGCCGTGCCATGTCCTGTTCCAGTTTTATGTGGCTGATGGCAAGCTCTCCTGCCAACTGTATCAGCGGAGCGCGGATATTTTTCTGGGCGTGCCATTCAATATCGCATCTTACGCGTTGCTTACCTTGATGATGGCGCAAGTATGCGGTCTGAAACCAGGCGATTTTGTGCATACTTTCGGCGATGCACATCTGTATCTCAACCATCTGGAACAGGCTGAGCTGCAACTGTCGCGCGAGCCGCGATCGCTACCTGCCATGCACATCAATCCTGATGTGAGAAATATATTCGATTTCAAGTTTGAGGACTTTTCGCTGGATGGCTACGACCCACACCCGACGATTAAAGCCGCAGTCGCTGTATGACGAGTGACAAAGGAGGGGGCAAGAGGAAGGGTAAGGGTAAGCTCGCGATCATTGTTGCAATGGCTTGTAATCGCACCATTGGGATAAATAACACGCTGCCATGGCATATTCCGGCAGATCTCAAACGCTTTAAATCGCTTACCATGGGACATCATCTTGTCATGGGGCGCAAGACTTTCGATTCCATCGGCAAGCCGCTGCCCGGCCGCACTACCGTAGTGGTAACACGCAATGATGCATTAAAAATTGAAGGCTGCATCATGGCGTACTCGCTGGAAGAAGCGATAAAAATTTGTGCGGGAGATGATGAAATTTTTATCGTCGGCGGTGCTGAACTCTACGCATTGGCCATGCCGTTAGTGGACACGATCTATTTCACCGAAATCAGACAAGACATAGCAGGCGATGCTCACTTTCCGGAATTTGATAAAAAATTATGGCAGGAATTGGCGCGCGAACAATGTAGCCAGGAAACCCCTCAGGCCTTGGAATACCATTTCGTCACATATGGCAGGAAATAAAAGACGGTGGTATCTGAAACCAAGAGTGGATGATGTTTTAGATTCGAAGTTGGTCAGCTTCACGCCCATACGACAGCCTGTCTAAAACTAATTACACCCCCGTTTTCTTTCGACTTGTTGCAATTAAATTATAAGCAACCTGTACTTCCTTTGCTTGTTCAGTTGCCACAGCGATCATATCTTCAGGAACACCTTGGCCCATTAACTTATCAGGGTGATATTGGCTCATTAACTTGCGATAAGCGCGTTTGATTTCGTGGTCGCTACTTTCTTTGCTTACTCCCAGCGCTTTATAGGCATCTTCCAAACTGGTGGCGGAGGTTGTTTGTCCCCCAGCAAAGTGGGACTGATTTAAAATCATATCCAGTATTTGCTTAAATGCAGTTTGGTCATAACCAAAATGACGGGCAACGTCTTTTAGCATTATTTCTTCAGCTGAATGAATATGCCCATCAGACAAAGCCATGACTATGAGATAGACCAGCAACATTTGCTTTAAGTTATGCGTATTGCCACAAATGGCAATAAATTTCTTTAAGCTCGGTTCAATATCAAAATTTGCATCGGCGCCTCGTTTAAAAAGAGCAATTGCCTGTTGCCTATGTTCAGCGGACATTCCCATCTTTTGAATGAACTGCTCAACATGATCAATTTCATCCTGGGAGATATGGCCATCCGCTTTGGCAAGTTTGCCCATTAAAATGAAAACGGTTTCAAGAAATACTGACTGGCGCAGGTGCTGGCTGAGCGGGTTAACTCCGCCAATACCATAAGCTTTATAACGGTCAAGAAAGCTTCCCAGGAAATAGCCGATCAATGCCCCGAAAAAACCCCAAATGTAAAAGCCCAATAAGGCACCAATTAATTTAAACAAGGCAACTCCAAAGATTAGGTGGAAGGTACAAATAGTAACAAAACTAAAATTAAAACAAGTACAGATTAAGTTGAGTTTATCCTATTCATTTATGGGAAAAACTATACCATGATGCCTGATCGGCTTATTATCGAAACTGCACTTCCAGGTTAAACCTGAGCATGTCGGGGGAGACGTCTACTCGACGAACAAGGGCTATAGATTATTACTACCATTCAATTTCTCGGGGCAACCGGAACAGTCACCGGATCGAAATACCTGGTCGAGTATGATTCGCGCCGCATTCTGATTGATTGCGGATTATTTCAGGGATACAAGTCGCTACGGTTGAAAAACTGGGCTCCGTTTCCATGCGATCCATCCACGATCGAATGCATAATTCTTACCCATGCGCATATCGATCACAGCGGCTACTTGCCGTTGCTTGCCAAAAACGGCTTCTCCGGAATGGTTTACTGCTCGGAAGCGACCCGTGATCTTTGCGAGATACTGCTTCCAGACAGCGGACATTTGCAGGAGGAGGAGGCAAACTACGCAAACCATCGGGGCTTTTCCAAACACAAGCCGGCTCTGCCGCTTTATACGCGTGAAGATGCCGAACACTGTTTAAGTCTGTTTCGTCCGATCGAGTTCGAACGCGAAGTTCAACTTGGCAACGGACTCACACTGCGCCTATTGCCATCCGGCCATATTCTGGGTTCTGCATTCGTTGCCCTGAAGACGCCACGAACCTCGCTGTTGTTTTCCGGTGATCTCGGTCGACCACACGACCTGGTGATGGCCGCTCCGTCCCGCATCGAAAAGGTGGACTATCTGGTGGTTGAATCGACCTATGGTAACCGTCGCCATGGCCAAACTGACCCGCTGGTTGTGCTTGCCGAAATCATCAATAAGACAGCTAGCCGCGGGGGAGTAGTATTGATCCCGACTTTTGCGGTGGGGCGCGCTCAGACACTGATGTACTGCATTCATTTGTTGAAGGCTCGCAAGTCCATTCCCGATTACCCTGTTTATCTGAATAGCCCGATGGCCATCGATGCGACACGGATATTCCATCAGCATCACGGCGAGCACCGCCTGACTCCGGCGCAATGTGATGCCTTATGTGGCGCGGCGCGGATCGTCAATAGTGTCGAAGAATCGCAGCAACTTAACCGGTCGCATGGACCCATGATCATTTTGGCCGCAAGCGGCATGGCGACCGGCGGCCGCGTTACCCATCACCTCAAAGCGTTCGCACCAGATCCACGCAACACCATCCTGTTTACCGGCTTTCAGGCCGGTGGGACGCGCGGCGCCAGTCTGATGAATGGAGCGGAAACAATCAAGATTCACGGCGAATACATTCCGGTACGCGCCGAAGTGCGGATGCTGGAAAATCTTTCTGCGCATGCCGATGCAGACGAGATTCTCGGCTGGCTTAAAGGATACACCCAGCCGCCGCGTTGCACTTTCATTACCCATGGCGAGTCTGAGGCAGCGGATGCGCTGCGCCATCGTATTGAAGAAGAATTGCATTGGCCGTGTGTCATACCTGAATATCTCGAACGCGTGACCTTGGAAGAGACAGAGGGATCGGCTGACTGAAAATTCATTACTTCGCGCGAGGCGACGTAAAAAATGGCACCAGACAAAATACTGTTCGCTTAACCGTTCGTGGTGAGCTTGTCGAACCACCAGTCGCTCAGCCAGAGCCCTTCGACAATGCCTTCAGTCCTGAGCAAAGTCGAAGGGTCAGGGCGATCGGGATTTCTTTAACTAAACAGTATTGGCACCTGACAATTCCAGTCAGCGTAGCCTAGCCATTTGTATAGCTATACAGGTCGAATCATCGCCTTAATTCTGGCAATCAACGATTTGATGCGTTGCTTGACTAGTTGGTAAGCCGCCCATTGATCCAGGTAAGAGTGAATCAGGTTGCGGTAGTACGTCACTTTGTTATATAGGCCGGCAAACCAACGAACTTGCATGAGTGCTGGTCGAGTCAGGTTGAAGATGCGGGAAAACAGCGCTATCCCAACCAGTTTGGCCACCACAATAATTGCCGCACCGAAATACCAATGCCCAGATGCAATAGCATGCAACCCGATGAGTTTGGCCGGAATTAATGTTGAACTGGGTAGCAAAAAAGCGAACACAGCCCAACGTGGTGACAGCCCAGCGATATGACGCTCTATTGCATGAACCAAGGGCAGCGTTCCAAGCCAAGCCATTAGCCGTGCCGTTTGATCCCAGATAAATTCTTCAATCAAGAAGAACATGGCAGCAAACCAGGTCAGCGGGGCGAGGATAAGGCGTTTCATAGAGAAGGCATTTTCATAGTGGCGATTTGTTGCCTATAGGTGCCCTATAGTAGCCTAGCCAAACTACAACGGTTATGAATTGTGGCTTAATCATTCAGCCAACAATCGTCTCGCTCGCAATATTTTCACTCAAATGTATATCGGTGATAAGGGTGAAGACAGGCAACTCATGGGATCACTGGGTACAGTGAGATTTTTCAACCGGCAACGGTAGCAGGCCCACTGGGGTAACCTGTCACCTGCTACCTTAGCGCAGCAATTGTATGCGTAATAGCCATGGTGCATCTTTAACCCGTTAACTTGTCAATGCCGTAGAATGGGGTGCAATCTAGACATCTTTTTTATGCCCATATTTAAATAACATTGAATTAATTTATAAGGTAACAATGGAAAATTTCATCGAAGGATTAATATTTCGCAGCCGTTGGTTGCTTGCGCCCATGTATGTAGGACTTGTTGGCGGATTGCTGTTTTTGCTTGTGAAATTTGGGCAAGAATTTTTTCACATACTGATCAATATATTGCACACATCAGAGCAAGAAGTCGTTCTATCAATTCTGGCATTGGTGGACATTACATTGGTTGCGAACCTTCTGATAATGGTAATTTTTAGTGGTTATGAGAATTTCGTCTCCAAGATTGATGTTGGAGATCATGTTGATCGTCCAGACTGGATGGGAAAAGTCGATTATTCTGGACTCAAGCTGAAGCTTATCGGATCCATCGTGGCTATCTCAGCAATTGATTTGTTGAAGGCATTTATGCATCAATCGTCTCCTGGTTCGGAGCGGTTGGATAACACACAGATGGCATGGATGGTAGGGATACATATGGCGTTTATCGTTTCTGGTGTTTTGTTTGCACTGATGGATAAGATCGCTGGATCTATAGCAAAGCATTAACGTTCAAAAAAATCTGAGCTAAGAAAATTTGAATTAGGGCAATGCTGAACAAGTCCCCAGAAAGGCGTGTCGGGGCAGGAAGAGCGGATTAAATCGAGTCTGATCCTCATGGCTAAGTGGTCAGTCACTCAAAAAATCACTGGAATACACTTCATGAATTAACTTTACTCTGTCTAGTTGCCGTCTTTCCGGGCAGAGCCATCGCTTCTCAGTTTTAGATCACTCATTGCGATTTTTGAGTGCAGAGATTTATCAAGCCCGCACTGTTATTTACGGCCTAAACCGGCTTGACTCGAGCTATGCCAAATTGACTGAGTTCTTATTGGCTATGCGCGCAAATAATTAGATCAGGCCAACCCTTTCGGGAATGCTTATTACCTTATCCATTTATAAACCAATCTTAAGAGTGTCTATTCATTCATAAGTTTAAATAATTGTTAATTAGCGCCGTAATTTTTCAGTGTAATTTTATAAGCTGTTGTTAAAATTAATTTATATGAATTCCATATAAGATAAATGGATACTAAAAGTGGTAATGGTTCGATGCTGATTAACAAATCTGCCCCCACTGGCACCTCAGCAAAACCCGATTTTTTTCTTTTTGCCAGAAGATGTCTTACGGTTATTCAAATCTTCCGGTAGCAGGTGGTCTCGATTATCCAGCTTGGCGTTGCCAAAGGCGTCGACTAGCAACTTCCGCATATTCCTTGGCGCATCTTCTGCCAGGCAATCCAGTACGTCATTGCTTGGCTCGACATCAAAGCCCCATTTATGCTGTTCAAGGATGTCCCGATAAATAGACAGGGCGATTTTGATGGATCCATCGTGATCCGGACGTTCGATAACATACACATCCATACGATTCAGGATTGGGTCGGGAATGTTGCTTTCGTTGTTGGCTGTGGCGACCCAGAGGATGTTGCTGGCATCAATATTCACCTCGATAAACTCGTCCTTGAAGTGCAACGCCGTATCGTGCTCCAACAGCCCGTAGAGCGAACCCATAGGATCGTATCGGCTATCGCCGCCAGCTTTGTCCAGTTCGTCTAGTGTAATCAGAGGATTGGCAAAATCGCCGTTAATCAAGGCATGGGCCACTTTGCCGGGCTTGGCATTGCTCCACTGGGAAGAAGCACCGGAAAGAATCCAACCCGCAGTCAGCGAACTCATGGAGAGGAATTCAAAAGACGTTCCCAGCACTTTAGCCATACTTTTTGCGAAGTGGGTTTTGCCCAAGCCGGGTTCGCCCAGCAACAGCATAGGCGTGAACTGCATCGGCTCGTTGCCGTCGATAGCCAGCGCCATGTGTCTTTTGAGGGCGTCTATCACCTCGCTGAAATTAGGGGATGATTCATACAAATCGTCCAGCCCGTTTGTGGAAGAAGGTTTGACAATAAAACGCACCCCGCCGCTCTTTTTCATGCCTTTGTACATGGCTTGTAGCGTTTCGTTACCCTTAGAGCAGGAATCCTCCATGGCGCGTTCGACATCCGCGACACTGTAAATCGTTTTGAATTCTGCAAGCGGGATTTGGGTGGGCATATTCATAAGAACCTCCGTGTTTATTAAGTGAGACACTTTTCCTGTATCAAATTTAAACAGAATCAATTCGATCTGCTGCCGGATCAGAGGTAATGGAAGACGTTGCATGATCCATTTTCAGAGCGTTTGATATATGTATCGGCGTAAAAAGCAAAAGGTTAAAATTAGTCAGCTCAAATCGCTATGTTTTATTAAGATATACTCATGGGCGATTTTCACCCAATGTAGAGCGGTGTATCCAGTAGAGCCTGATTAATCGAAGCCATGACTGGAGAAAAGCGGGAGGCCAAGCCACGCTGCAGGCCGCGAAAGGATCATGACGAATCCCCATCGCGTAACTTAGAGCAAGGGAAATTGGGATTAAGATGACAAACGCCATGAGCATCCGTGCTTGGCCCCTTTAATTTTTTGCACCTATACGACACTCACAAAAGCGCAAAGAAAAACAGCAGGGGCAGATGGTAAAACAATCAATGCGCGGGTAGAAGAAGCGATCACAAAGCGTTGTACAACAGACATCAAGGGGCAAAAACCAGCAGTGGATCACCCTTGGAGAAAATGCACATCGGCAAGTCCGCCACCGATAGCAAAGCCGTTATTCAATAACACCGATGACGAAGGGAGAAAGGGACATTTCTACTTTGCAGCGAGGGGATATTTCTATTTAGCGTTGACACAGCAACAGATAACTGTAACCAAAAATCTGACAGTCTGCTAAACTTCATTTAGTTCGTCTGCATTTCAAGGTTATTGATTATGCGGCACTGTGTTAATTGCGTGGTTCTAGGCGCATAGCCTCTCGCAATCCACATTATGTCAATGGTAGTCTAATCTGTTGCGTACATCCCGAGCGTGCCCTGTGAATCAGCCCCCTTCGCTACTCTTAACTACTGAGAATGAATACATTCCGTTAATTGTTGACTTGGACGGAACTTTAACGCCAACGGATACGCTAATTGAGTCGATCATTCGGCTGGTCAAGCACTACCCATTGGATGTGCTGAAGCTTCCATTTTGGATGCTAAGCGGTCGCGCTGTTTTCAAGTCGAATATTGTTTCGCGAGTCGGTTTTTCAGTTGAAAATCTGCCCTTTCGACAGTCATTTGTGGACTACTTACGCAGCGAGAAGGGAAAAGGTCGGCGGATTATCCTTGCCACGGCGGCTCATCGGAGCATTGCTGAATCTGTAGCAGTGCAACTTGGGTTGTTCGATAGCGTGCTTGCAAGCGATGAGAAACGAAATCTGAAAGGAAAGGCTAAGCTCGAAGCCATCCGCGAAACGGTTGGTGAGAGATTTGTCTATGCCGGCGATAGCGCGGCTGATTTGCCCATATGGGAGGCGGCGGAAGCTGCGGTGTTGGTTGGGACGTCGGTCCGAGTCGCCAAAGCCGCTCGGCGTAACACTCCAATTGAGCGAGAGTTTCCGCGAATAAATCCAAGCGGCATTGTTTGGCTTCGCGCGTTACGGGTTCATCAATGGCTAAAAAACCTTCTACTGTTCGTCCCGTTGTTAACTACCTTTTCTTTCTTCGATGCCAGTAAGCTGGCGACAACGATTGTTGCATTTTTCGCCTTCTCTCTTGCTGCATCTGCAACCTATGTGGCAAATGACCTATGGGACATTGAAAATGACAGATCGCATCCACGAAAGCGTAATCGCCCATTTGCCAACGCAAGCATAACTATTCCGACTGGCATCACAGTTGCCGCTGGTGCACTGATAGTAGCGCTCATGTTGGCGGCCTTCATTTCGAATGGCTTTCTCCTGATGCTTCTTCTCTATATCACGCTTACCAGTGCATATAGTTGGGTACTCAAAGAGTATGTGCTGATCGATGTACTGACGCTTTCATTACTTTACACACTACGTATCCTTGCCGGAGCGGTCGCCATCGGCGTATTAACCAGTTCTTGGCTGCTCGCATTTTCAGTATTCATTTTTTTCAGCCTTGCTCTAGTAAAGCGCTGCTCTGAGCTTGTTTCTCTCGGACAGTCAGGTGGAGAGGCAGCGCGTGGACGCGATTATCGTGTAACTGACCTAATCGTGCTTTGGCCATTGGGGATTGGTGCTGCTCTTTGCGCCGTGGTTGTGTTTGGCTTGTTTATTAGTGCTGCGGAAACCCAGGCAAGATATGTTAGTGCTCAACTTTTATGGTTCGTTGCCATCGGTTTAATTTATTGGCTTGCGCGTCTATGGATCAAGACTGCCCGAGGTGAAATGCATGACGACCCACTGGTTTTTGCGCTCAAGGATTCAGGTAGTCGTATGACGATTTTGGCGATGATCCTCGCGACTCTCGTTGCTCATTTCATACATATTGGGTAGTTTATGAATACATTGGTTATTGCCATGACTAGTATTATTCTTTCCGTTGCGGCTCAATTCGCACTAAAAAGCGGTATGTCTAGCATTGAAGTAAAAGAAGCACTATCCCAACCAGCCGCACTGCGTACCATTCTTGTAATTCTGACAAACAAATTCGTGATTGGTGGTTTTTTGTTGTATGGATTAGGAGCTGTCGTGTGGCTTGGAGTCCTTTCACGTTGGGATGTGAGTAAGGCGTATCCACTAGTCGGGATGGGATTTGGATTGACTGTCATAGTTGGTTTATTATTAGGTGAACAAATCACAATGCTACGCGCTGTTGGAGTAGCGCTCATTTGTGCGGGCGTTTTCTTGGTTGGCCGGAGTTGATACACTGATAGTTGCAGATTTTTTTCATTTTATTTGATATGTCTCAATCTATGCGAGCAGCTCTGTTACCAATTCTTGCCGTCGCAATCATCAGTATTTTAATGGTTGCGCACCTATTTTTCCGTGCACCTATTTTTCCATTCTCTCCAGATAGCGCTGAGTATATTGAACAAGCTCGAAGTCTAATTCAAGAGGTTTTAACGCTTAGTACCGCACCTGCTCCAAGTGTAATGGATAAAGCGCCGAGTACTTTGTTCCCAATAGGGTTCCCTATAGTATTAGCATTCTTCAGTATTTTCGGCTTTGATGCTCGAGAGGCTGCTGTTGCGTTAGGGAGGCTATCTGCAATATTATTGCCTGCACTGCTCTATATTTCTTTTAAAAAACAAATAGGCTCGTCATACGCAGCGATATTGGCTGGCCTGAGCGTGCTCTCACCGGGAGTGCTCACGTATGCTCCAATGGGTTTATCCGACATATTTTCCCTAATACTTGCTGTTGGTGTTATCGGATTAGTATTGAGCTCTCGTTCAACCACTTTTGTCTTTGTGGCTGGAGTAATTGCAGGATTTTCTTACGCAGTGAGAAATGCGCAGATAGCTTTGCTCGCAGCACTCGCCGTGTACTTTTTATATCTGTGGGTTAGCAATCCAGCACAGCGCACTCAAACAATAAGGCAGGCTATAGCTTTTGTAGTAGGTGCATCGATCATCATATTGCCAATATTACTACGTAATCTAATGATCTTTGGCGCGCTGAATCCTTATGAGATGGAACCATCCACTGTGAGTGTCGTACATAACGTACGAGTGTATATTCAAGAATTTATATATGACGTATCAGCTTTGCGTAATCTTGGACTTTTCGTTGGATGGTCTATTCAAGGATTAATTCTTCTTTTGGCGTTAGTGATTGGTGGAAGTTGGATGCTGATGGTTGTATGGAGAGGACAATTAGCGGAAAAAAAGAAGAAGACAATATTCCTATGTATCACATATTCAATAATGGGTGCATGTGTTGTAATTGCCGCACGTTCACGTTATGAGTGGGGGGAGATGATCAATGTACGACATACCTTGCAGTACACGCCGTTCTTTTTAGCTGCTTTACTTGCTGTTATTCCTAGTGCTAGCAGTGATGTATCTTTATCTTTTGCGCGAAAATTCGGACTTGCCTTAGTGTTTTTTCTTGGTGTCTTTCATACATTTTATGCATACAGGTTAGGGGCAGAATATCAGCAAAGCATACATAAAAGTTTAGATGCCATGAATGCGTATCAGAATGGAAAAAACCATTTATGTGTCTCTGAAGGAAATTCAGAAGGAAATGCCTTGCTTGTGTCAAATTGGGGATATGTGTTTAGTATTCAATGCGCCGCACACGCTCAGAATATGGAACCTGTTAATCTCCGATGTGACGTATCAGAAGCTTCGATCATTGGGAAGACTGAGAGATGTAATACATTAGTTAATGGCATATTGAACTTGTCAGATAGGTTGGTGGGAAGATCAATACGGGCTGGTTTCTTTCCTGGTCGCTCTGGGGTAGATTTTAATAATCTACCGCTTCCTGAAGTAGGTGTTGTAAGTTTGCAGAATTCCGGTTGGGACATTGTTCAGAATAATGCCAGTGGATTGTTAGTATCGCATCAATCAAACAGTGCAAAAAATTCCCGCCGCACTTTGGAGTGAGCTGCAATAATCGCAACAATGGAATCATTTAGTAATATAGATTTTTTGTGACTGCTCGGCATAGGCTTGCAGAACAAATAAGTTATTTATCATACTTCGAGCCATGCGCGAACTCGAACTTCCTGACCTTACGACACTGACCTCGGATCAAAAGGATAATTTGATCCGCCTGTTATTCGAACAGGTTCCGATTTTGACTGCGCGAGTGTCAGAATTGGAAGCTTGGTTGTCCAAGGACAGTCACGATTCGAGCAAGCCACCGTTCTCCGATGGTCTGAAGAAGAAACGCTCGCTGGAATTAAAGAGGTCCGGAATTAAAGGGATCAGCATGGCATTAAGTTTTAACATCTAATCTCTCCTGTTCAAAATTCAAAATCACTTTGATCTTCAACCCGACGCACACACGATCTCGCTGAACCGCTCACTCCCAAGCGGCTGACCCTGCGCCAAGGCGAGTCGG
>CAZPUT010000019.1:0-21080 GCA_964589845.1 uncultured Candidatus Nitrotoga sp.
GATGCGAATTTTGCTATGAACGGGCTTGCAATTCAAGACGGTATCTGACCCCTTGATTTGACCCCTTGATTCTCCGCGATAGCGGCTTCGTTCAACCCATCATTCAAGCGGGACGCGCTAAAGCGCGCCCCTTAATTCAAACGTTGGGGGTCTCAATGTCACTTGAAGTAGTCCCCGTTAAGAAGTTGGAAGCTGCGAAACGCCAGTTGCACACAGCCATTACGCTTTGGTTTGCTGATACCGATCCTGTATCAATACATACATTAGCCTGCGCAGCTTATCAAATAATCCACGACATCAACACCGACAAAAAAGGTAGCGAACTGCTTCTCGACACCACCGTGATCAAAGTAGAATTTCGCCGAGAATATTGCAACGAAATGCGTAAGGCCATGAACTTCTTCAAACACGCGGATAAAGACCCAGACCCGAATGGAACAATTGAGTTTTCCCCAACCATTACGGACTTATTTATCTTGTTCTCTATCATCGGAATCAAGCGCTTCGGTGAGCGTCTCAGCGAAACAAGCGGTGCATTCTTGTTATTCTACGCCACGAAGAACCCACATCTGGTCGCAAAAGAATTCAGCGACAGCTTCAAGATTGAAAACGTTGCTAACATTCCAGTCGTCTCGAAGCGTGAATTCTTAGAACAGTTTCTTTTGGTGAGGAAAGAGCCGCACCATGACTGAGTTATCTTGCCCGCCCGCGGCTCAGACCCCATCGAATAAGGTTAGATTGTGATCGCGAAGCGAGCCACAATCTGAACCGTTTGTTGTACAAGCCCAGTGAGGCTGCTGTGAATCTGCTTGTTATGAAACTATCTCTCTGACCGTAGCAACGCCATCAAGTCCTGCTCCTACTTGGCATGAATTTATTTGCTTGACATATCGTACGCATTTACGTACCTTTCAGGTTTATTTGAAGGAAGCCAAAATGCACACTCTTACCGCCAGCGAAGCTCGCGCGAATTTGTACAGGTTAATTGATGAGACAGTAGCGTCTCATCAACCAATTATCATTTCCGGGAAACGTAACAGTGCTGTGCTGCTCTCCGCAGAGGATTGGAGTGCGATACAAGAGACTTTGTACTTGCTTGCCGTGCCTGGTATGCGCGAATCCATAAAGACAGGTATGAATGAGCCTTTAGCAAAAAGTGCAAAGGAGCTTAAGTGGTGAGTTGGCAGGTAGTCTATGCCAAGCAAGCACTCAAAGATGCAAAAAAACTTGTTGCAAGCGGCCTCAAGACAAAGGCGCAAGAGTTGTTGGCAGTGCTTGCCAATGATCCATTTCAAAATCCACCGCCCTTTGAAAAATTGGTCGGCGATCTTGC
Organism: uncultured Candidatus Nitrotoga sp.; assembly: GCA_964589845.1. Taxonomy (GTDB): domain Bacteria; phylum Pseudomonadota; class Gammaproteobacteria; order Burkholderiales; family Gallionellaceae; genus Nitrotoga. The sequence goes on from CAZPUT010000019.1 coordinate 1,334, forward strand.
CGGTGCTTACTCACGCCGCATCAATATTCAGCACCGTATCGTGTATGAAATCTTTACAAAAGAAAGAACCGTACGCGTTCTACGTATGTGGACGCACTATGAATGAGCAGGCTTACCCTGCAAGCAACCGCCAATAAGGACAATTCAAATGCCCGAACGGTGTCGGCTCTACCAGATATGCAACGCGATAAAACTTCTCTCAAGCTTTATTTCGCTCAGGATTTTGAATTTATGGCGGTGTCTTCAAGTGCGCAGGGCTTTAGTCACTACCTCGCGGGTAAGGTGAGGGGCAAATAGCTCGATGAAATGATAAGTATAGCCGCGCAGAAATTCGTTGCGGCGGATGGCAATGCGCGTGGTGCTGGATTGAAATAGATTGCCAGTATCTATCATGCGTAAGAGTTTGTCGCGTTCTGGAATGAATGCCATTTGGGCGACTATGCCGATACCCAAGCCTAATTCTACATAGGTTTTAATTACGTCCGCATCAATAGCCGTGAGTACGATGTTAGGAGTGATGTTGTGTGCATTGAAGGCGGCGTTAATCTTGCCGCGTCCGCTAAATGCAAAGTCGTAAGTAATGATGGGATATTGAGCAATTTTTTTCAGCGTCAGTTTTTTTTCAGCCAATAGCGGGTGTCCTATCGGCACCACGATGCAGTGGTGCCATTCATAGCACGGCAAGGTTGTCAGCTCGTCGTACATAATAAGACTTTCAGTGGCGATGGCGATGTCTGCTTCACCATTAAGTACCTGCTGCGCAATTTGGGTGGGACTGCCTTGATGCAGGCTGAGTTTGACTTTTGGATATCGTTTAATGAACTGTTTGACCACTGGTGGCAAGGCATAGCGTGCCTGGGTATGAGTGGTGGCGATGGTAAGCGAACCACTATCCTGGCTGCGAAATTCCTGACCCACTTGTTTTAAATTGCCTACATCATGCAGCATGCGCTGGGCAATTTCGAGCACGGCCTTGCCTGGCTCGGTGATTGCAGTAAGGCGTTTGCCATTGCGCACAAATATCTCGATTCCCAGCTCTTCTTCCAAAGATTTCATTTGCTTGCTCAGCCCAGGTTGTGAGGTATATAGAGCTTTCGCTGCATCGGAAATGTTTAGCTCGTGCTTAACAATTTCATGCAGGTAACGCAATTGTTGTAAGTTCATAGCGATTTTTCTTATAACCGTAGATTATAAGATACTAACATAATGTTATTTGATAACAATATGAAGGTGCGCTACCATGCGCGCCGTTTTAGGGAGTTTAGATGGACTGGCTTTATACATTTTCTGGTTTTATAGTCGGCTTTGTGGTCGGCGTGACCGGCGTTGGCGGCGGCTCCTTAATGACACCGGTACTGGTGCTGATGTTCGGCATTGCCCCGGCCACGGCAGTCGGCACTGACTTGCTGTATGCGTCGCTGACAAAGATGGGCGGCAGTTGGGTGCATGGGCGGCGCGGCACGGTAGATTGGAAGGTAGTTAAGCTGCTGGCTATGGGTAGCCTGCCCGCCGCTTTGCTCAGCATGGCGCTGCTCCATTATTTGGCGCTGGACGAGAAACATCTGAAGACGCTTATTACCAGCGTATTAAGCATTGCATTGTTGCTGACTGCTGCGGCACTGTTGTTCAAGCCGTATTTGATAAAGCTTGGGAGACGTCCAGATGGCGTGATGTTTGAACTACATGCGCATCATTTAACCGGTGCGACTATTTTAACCGGTGCGATTCTGGGTGTGCTGGTAACAATTTCATCGGTTGGTGCGGGTGCGTTGGGCGTGGTGGTGTTGCTGTTCCTTTATCCGCGCGCGCCTATGGCCAAGATCGTCGGCACTGACATTGCACACGCGGTGCCGCTCACACTGATTGCCGGGTTGGGGCATGCCGCGCTGGGTACGGTAAATTACGGGCTGCTGGGCAGTTTGTTGCTGGGTTCGCTGCCTGGAATCTATCTGGGCAGCCATCTTGGTATAAAGATTCCAGACCAGGTGTTGCGCCCGATTCTGGCGACCATGTTGATTATTATAGGTATCAAGCTGATGCTGTACTGAAAGTGTTGCTTGACAGATAAAGTGCGTTTAAAAAATAGGCCGCAGTGGCAGGGTTAACTTAACTTGGCTTTATAATGCGCCGTTAATGTAAGGAAATTGAAAAATGTATAAATACGATGTTTATGACCATCAAATTGTTGATGAGCGCGTCGCTCAGTATCGCGACCAAGTGCGCCGCCGTTTGTCAGGTGAACTGACCGAAGATGAATTTCGTCCGTTGCGATTGCAGAACGGACTTTATATGCAAATTCATGCTTATATGCTGCGTATTGCTGTGCCCTATGGCATGTTGTCCTCTGCACAGATGCGCATGTTTGCGCACATCGCGCGCAAATACGACCGGGGCTATGGTCACTTCACGACCCGTCAAAATCTCCAGTTCAATTGGATCAAGCTGGAAGAGACACCGGATTTATTGGCTGATCTTGCCACAGTTGAAATGCACGGGATTCAAACCTCCGGCAACTGCATTCGCAACATTACATCCGATGAATATGCGGGCGTTGCAGCAGATGAAATTATTGACCCGCGTCCATACGCCGAAATTCTGCGCCAGTGGAGCACTTTCCATCCAGAATTCGCCTATTTGCCGCGCAAATTCAAGATTGCGATAAATGGTGCAACCGAAGACCGCGCCGCAATAGCAGTGCATGACATTGGGCTGTCCGTGCTCAAAAATGAGCAAGGGGAAATTGGTTTCCGCGTGTTGGTAGGTGGCGGTACGGCACGCACCCCTATTATCGGTAGCGAGATCCGCGACTTTTTGCCGTGGCAACATGTGTTGACGTACATTGAATCCATCATGCGTGTCTACAACCAATATGGCCGCCGCGACAATATGTACAAGTCACGCATTAAGATTCTGGTTAAAGCCATCGGGATTGAAGAGTTTAGGCACCAGGTCGAAGCGGATTGGGCTGATATCAAAAACGGCCCGGGTACTTTGACTGTTGAAGAACTGAACCGTGTCGCGGCCTACTTTACAGCGCCCGCTTATGAAACATTACCGGCAAATGATTCCGGAGTGGCGTTATACAAGACCGAGAACAAGGCTTTTGCGAATTGGTTGCAGCGCAACGTGAAGCCGCACAAGATTCCGGGCTATGCGGCTGTGGTGCTGTCACTTAAGAAAACGGGCATAGCGCCAGGAGATGCGAGCGCAGAGCAAATGGATGTTGTTGCAGATATGGCTGATCGTTTCAGCTTCGGCGAACTGCGAGTCACTCATAAGCAGAATTTGGTGCTGGCTGACGTTAAACAATCTGACCTTGTCAGCCTTTGGAAAGAATCAGCAGAGCATGGCATGGCATCGCCGAACATTGGTTTACTGACCGATATCATCTGCTGCCCCGGTGCGGATTTCTGCACCTTGGCATTTGCCAGATCAATCCCGCTTGCAAAAATGATTGCAGAGCGCTTCGATAACCTTGATTTCCTACATGATATTGGTGAGATCGAGCTTAATATATCAGGCTGTGTCAATGCTTGCGGGCATAATCATGTTGGACATATTGGCGTTATCGGCGTCGATAAGAAGGATGGTGGGGAGTGGTACCAAGTGTCGGTTGGTGGTGCACAGGGTAACGATGCTGCAATCGGTAAAATAATTGGCCCCTCTTTTAACTTTCAACAAATGCCTGAGGTGATTGATCGGTTGCTGCAAGTTTATATGCGTGAGCGCCTTGAAGAAGAACTTTTCATCGACACGGCACGCAGGATAGGCATGACGCCCTTTAAAGAATATGTGTATGCAACGCCAATTAATGCAGAAGATACTGTTGATAAAAATGCTTATGGGTTTGTAAGCAAGCCTGATAACTATACAGTTCAACGTAAATCGAGGTTTTAACAATCATGATTATTAAAAACAAAGCCGTTGTCAGCGATGATTGGACCGTCCTCCGCTTAAGTGAAAACGAGATGCCAGAATCAGTCATCGTTCCTGATGGAAAAATTGTTGTCCCTCTTAAAGTGTGGCAGGCGCAACGGGCCACGCTGGAAAATCGCGCTGAACTGGGTGTTTGGTTTGCCAGTAATGAGCGGCCGGAAGAGTTGAAAGGTGAGGTGGAAAAATTTGACGTCATCGCTGTTGATTTTCCTAAATTCGCGGATGGCCGTGGTTATTCGATTGCGTACAATTTACGTGCCCGTCTCGGCTACGTTGGTGAATTGCGCGCTATTGGTGATGTGTTGCGTGACCAGATGTTCTACATGCAACGGGTCGGCTTTGATGCTTTTGCGCCGCGCCCGGACAAGAACATTCATGATGCTCTAAAGGGTTTAACGGACTTTTCAGAAACCTATCAAACTTCGCTGGATCAAAAACTACCCCTGTTCCGTCGTGTAAAACGTGATGGAATTGCAACAGCAGGCTCAATAAATGAGTGAGTTGCAACCAAAAATTGATCAAGTACGCACTATATTGGCCAATGCTGTGCGTGACTACGCGCCCGTTATTTTTGCTAATAGCCTGGGAGCGGAAGATATGGTGTTGACCGATTTGATCAACAAATATCAGCCCGACATCGAAATGTTTAGCTTGGACACCGGACGTCTGCCGCCAGAAACTTACGACCTGATGCAGGAGGTTCGTGCGCGTTACAATGTGCCACTGCAAATTTTTTTTCCGGAAGCTAGTCGGATCGAAGAGTACGTCGCCCAAAATGGGGTGAATGGCTTTTACGACAGCGTCGAGCTGCGTAAGAGCTGCTGCCATATTCGTAAGGTGGAACCATTGCGTCGCGCCTTATCCGGCAAACGCGCCTGGATTACTGGCATGCGTCGTGAACAGGCGCCCACGCGGGGTGTTTTGCAGGTATCGGTGTTCGATGTCGATAATGGATTGCAGAAATTCAATCCGCTGCTCGATTGGAGTAATGCTGAAGTGTGGGAATATCTCAAGCAGTATGAGGTACCCTACAATAAACTGCATGACCGTTTTTATCCCAGCATTGGTTGCGCACCCTGTACGCGTGCTATCACACCGGGCGAAGATATCCGCTCCGGGCGCTGGTGGTGGGAGGATACGCAAAATAAGGAGTGCGGTTTGCACGTGAACAAAATTACTCCGATCAAGCAGGTATAGTCTGCTATGGGTTTCAGTAGATGTCTGACAAGGCGTGCCTCATTTACCCGCGGCATATTATTTGTTGAACCATGGATTCAGTTATTTTGAATTTGTATTTTTAGAAGTTGAGAAAAAAATGAGTAATCAATCTTTTACCCATCTGGATGTGCTGGAAAGTGAATCTATCCATATCATGCGAGAGGTGGCGGCAGAATGCAAAAATCCTGCGTTGCTATTCTCCGGTGGCAAGGATTCCATCGTCATGCTGCGCCTGGCAGAAAAGGCTTTCCGCCCAGCGCGTTTTCCATTTCCGCTGGTACACATTGATACTGAGCATAACTTTCCGGAAGTGATCGCTTGTCGCGATAAATTGGCATCTGATTTAGGCGAGCGGCTAATCGTTCGTTCGCTGGATGACTCGATCAAGAAGGGAACGATTGTGCTGAAAAATGCAGATCAGGGACGCAATGCCTTTCAGTCTGTGACCTTGCTGGAAACGATTGCCGAGTTTGGTTTCGATGCTTGTATTGGCGGCGCGCGCCGTGACGAGGAGAAAGCACGAGCCAAGGAGCGCATCTTTTCTTTCCGCGACGAGTTCGGTCAGTGGGATCCAAAAAATCAGCGCCCCGAGTTGTGGGATACATACAACACGCGGGTGCATGCCGGTGAAAATATTCGCGTGTTTCCGATCAGTAATTGGACGGAAATGGATATTTGGGAATACATAGCACGCGAGAAGTTATATATCCCCGATATCTACTACGCGCATGAACGCGAGGTGATTCGCCGTGACAATGGTATTTTGCCCGTGTCGCATCTGGTGCAGCCGCGGTCAGGTGAAACGGTGGAAAAAATGATGGTGCGTTTCCGTACGGTGGGCGATATGACTTGTACCTGTCCGGTAGAGTCGCATGCGCGCAACGCGCAGGAAATTATTGAAGAAACAGCTATCACACGCATTACCGAGCGCGGTGCGACACGTATGGACGATCAGACCTCAGAGGCATCAATGGAACTGCGCAAAAAAGAAGGTTACTTTTAATTATGAGCGACACCACACAGCTACTTCGTTTTATCACTGCTGGCAGCGTCGACGATGGCAAGAGCACGTTAATTGGCCGCTTGTTACACGACTCCAAGTCCATTTTCGAGGATCAACTTTCCGCCATTACCAAAACCAGCGAGCGGCGGGGCGGCATGGGTGCAGTGGATTTATCACTGCTCACCGATGGCTTGCAGGCGGAGCGCGAGCAGGGAATTACCATTGACGTAGCGTATCGTTACTTTGCCACGCCCAAGCGCAAATTTATCATCGGCGACACACCTGGGCATGAGCAGTACACGCGCAACATGGTTACTGCGGCCAGCACAGCAAACCTTGCTGTCATATTAATTGATGCACGCAAGGGCGTACTGACACAAACACGTCGCCATACTTTCATCACCAGCCTGGTGGGTGTGCCGCACATTGTGCTGGCCGTCAACAAAATGGATATGGTAGATTATTCGAAAGAAACGTTCGACGCGATTTGCGCAGAGTATCGTGCATTTGCCGCGCAGCTTGGCCTGCATGAGATGACATGCATTCCAATGTCGGCATTGAATGGCGACATGGTGGTGGAGCGTGGTGAAAATTTAAATTGGTATCAAGGCAGCCCACTGCTGGAACTTCTGGAAAATGTGGTGATTGACCATGACATCAACACTACCGATTTCCGCTACCCAGTGCAATGGGTGTGCCGTCCGCAGACGCAGGAATATCACGATTTCCGCGGTTACATGGGACGTATTGAGTCAGGCGTTATCGCGGCGGGCGATGAAATTACTATCCTGCCTTCCGGCCGCACCACCAAGGTGAAGGAGGTCGTCACCTACGACGGCAACTTGCAACGTGCTTGCGCGCCACAGTCGGTCACGCTAACCCTGACGGATGAGATCGATATTTCGCGCGGCGATATGTTCGTGAAATCCGCCACTATGCCGCAAGTTTCCAAGGAATTTGAGGCCATGCTGTGCTGGCTGTCTGAGTCGCCGCTTGACCTGAATCGCAAGTACATTATCAAGCACACCACGCGAGTGGTGAAGTGTTTGTTTGCGCGCCTTGAATATCGTGTGGATGTTAATACGCTGGAGCAGCACAGCAGCTCCACGCTCAATATGAACGACATTGCTCGCGTGGCGATGAAGGTGCAACAGCCACTGGTATTCGACAGCTACACCAAAAACCGTTTCACTGGCAGCTTTATCGTCATTGATGAGGCGACTAATAACACTGTTGCGGCGGGAATGATTGTTTAACCTGCAAACTTCATAGATTCATTCATCCGACCGAACAAAATGTTTCATGGCAAACGAATGACAGCAAACGAGTGCGTCATAAATGAAGCGGTTGGGGTAATGGTGTGTCGCGTAAGCCTGCGTGTGATATCTTGCGGGCTAATTTAGCCAACGCACCTGAGATGCCATGAGCCTGTTTTCCTTAATCGCCGCCCTGTTGCTGGAACAATTACATCCACTTGCTTCGCGCAAGTTTTTATTTGTTTGGCTGACACGCTATGTCAATTTTTTCCAGCGTCACTTAAACACTGGCGAGCACAAACATGGCAAGATTGCCTGGCTACTTGCGGTGTTATTACCGTTATGCGGTACAGCTGCACTGTATTGGCTGTCGTACCTTATCCATCCGGCGTTCGCCTGGGCATTCTGTGTGCTGGTACTGTACCTCACCATGGGCTTCCGCCAGTTCAGTCATTACTATACCGATATTCACAAAGCACTACGTGACAACGATTTGGATAGAGCGCGCAGTATTCTTTCTACATGGCGTGGAATGCCATGTCATGATCTGAGTTACGAGGAAGTTGCGCGCGTCACTATTGAAGAAGGACTGCTGGCCTCACATCGTCGTGTGTTCGGAGTAATAGCGTGGTTCGTGATTACAATGCTGCTGGGACTTGGGCCAGTTGGCGCAATATTGTATCGTATGGCACAGTTCATCTATACGCGTTGGGATAATCAGAATGACGCCGAGCTCAGCGAATTCGGCGTGTTCGCACGACAAGCCTATCATTGGATAGAATGGCTTCCGCTGCGTCTTACCGCCACGATCTTTGCTATTGTCGGCGATTTTGAAGACACGGTGTATTGCTGGCGTACACAGGCACAAAACTGGCCTGATCCAGAAGCTGGCATTGTGCTGGCCAGTGGTGCGGGAGCGATCGGTGTACGGCTTGGATCGCCCATTTCACAAGGCGGTTTGCCGCTGGATCGTCCGGAATTGGGCATGGGGGATGAGGCTGACGTGGACTTCATGCAAAGCGCTATAGGTTTGGTGTGGCGCGCGCTGGTGTTCTGGATTGTGTTGTTGTTACTGCTAGGATTGGCAACGTTAGTGAATATCTGACGTATCCGCAACATTGGCTCCTTGTTTGATAAATGTTATACCTCCTGATTTTTCAAGGAGACCGGTCAACATTTACTCTGGCTTATCTCCTGAAACAGCTTCAATCTCCGTGCATCTATCTTTCCTTCTTGCTCTGATTTTTTCAGTGCGCAGCCCGGCTCGTGCGTGTGACGACAATTATTGAAGCGACACTGGCCGTGGAAGGCTGCGAATTCCACAAAACCAGCTTCGATGGCACCAAAATTCAGATGGTGTAGCCCGAATGCTTGCACACCGGGGCAGTCTATCAGGTGGCTTTCCATATCCAAGTGATAGAGACGTGCATGGGTAGTGGTGTGTTTTCCTGAATTCAGTGCGGTGGATATTTCTCGTGTGGGTGCTTGTGCATCCGGTAACAAAGCATTGATGAGAGTGGATTTACCCATGCCGGATTGCCCTACCAATATGCTGGTATGGCCTTGTAGAAATGGGCGCAGAGGGGAGGCACTCTCTTTGGCACACAGTTCCAGCACACGGTAGCCAATGGCGCGATAAGGTTCCAGTTGGGCACGCGCAATCATTGCTGCTTCCAGTAAGTCGCATTTATTCAGCACAATGAGCGTTGCAAGTTGCTGATCGTGTGCAGCGATGAGGCAGCGCGCCAGCAGTTCGTCGCTGAATGAAGGTTTGCTTGCCACGACCACAATGATTTGTGTAATGTTGGCGGCAATAAGTTTCTGGCGGTAGGCATCAGAACGATACAGTAAGGTCTGGCGCGGCAGGGTACGTTCGATCACCCCTTGTGCATCGCTTATGCGCTGAATTTCTACAAGGTCACCACATGCAACTTCGCTTTTTTTTCCGTGTGTCAGACATGGCAGCAGCTCTCCATCACACAGTTCAACCATATATTGGCGGCTGAAGGCGGCGACTACCTGCCCTTGGATTGGTTGATTCAAACCTTAAACAAGGCGTCTACCTTGGCGGCGCAAATGAAGTCATTCTCCGACAGGCCATTAATGGCATGCGTGGAATATTCCACATGGCATTTGTTGTAGCTCACGTTCAGATCGGGATGATGATCTTCGCGGTGCGAAAGCCATGCCACTGCATTTACGAAGGCCATAGTCTGATAATAGTTCTTGAAGTCGAAAACCTTACCGATGGTGTGATCGCGCTGTACCCAGCCATCCAGCTGCTTTATCAGAATGTTGATTTTATCCTGAAGTAACGGTTGTAACCCGCCTTCGCAAGGTTTACATTTTTTGTTTGCCAAATCACAGGAAGTTGTCACAACGCTCACTTGAATTTATAGAAATTCTTGTTGAGATAGGCTGCGAGGTCCAGTTTTTCCTGTGTGGACAAATTAGCGCGCGCATTACGAGCGCATACTAAAATTTGTGCCGCTAGCTGCTGCAGATCCTTCACCTTGCGGTCGGGGCGCGTGAAGATGGCATTGCCGTCACCGCCCATCTTGCCGTTGTGACAACGGTTACATTGGTATTGGTCGAACAATTTTTTACCGGCTTCAGGTTGGCCATCGGCAAAGGACTCGGCTTGTGCTGTACCGCACAGTAATAAAAATATAGCAAAAAATTTCTTCATGGCTAGGCTCCTTGTAAAGTTTGTAATCGGGCAATACGCATCAAAGCGGGTGGATGAGAATCGTAAAACGTAGAATACAACGGATCTGGCGTAAGTGTTGCAGCATTGTCTTGGTACATTTTTACCAGAGCGCTGGCCAAATCATGCGCATTGGTTTGTTGCGCGGCATAGGCATCTGCCTCAAATTCATGCTTGCGCGAGTAGTAGCTCATCAGCGGATGCAGTAAAAAGCTGAACACCGGCAATATCATAAAGAACAATAATAGCGCCAGTGCGGTAGATGGAGTGGCAACACCGAGTCCGTCATAGAACCAGTTTGCCTCCATCAACTGTGCTAGCAGCCATAAAAAACCCAGGCTCAAGGCAAAGGTGAAAACGATACGCTTCAGCACATGGTGACGCTTGAAATGTCCCAACTCATGCGCTAATACTGCCTCAATTTCTGTTGGCGCGAGGCGTCCCAGCAAGGTGTCGAAAAACACAATCCGTTTGGTTTTTCCGAAGCCCGTGAAGTATGCATTCCCGTGTGAGGTACGCTTGGAGCCATCCATTACGAATAGCCCCTGTGCGGTAAATCCGCATTTCTGTAATAGTGCCTTAATACGCATTTTGAGCGTCTCATCTTGCAGTGGGGTGAACTTGTTGAACAGCGGTGCAATGAAAGAGGGATAGATGAAAAGTAGCAGCAGATTGAACGTTACCCATACTCCCCACACATACAACCACCAATTTGTACCCATGCGTTCCATCAGCCACAACACTCCAAATAATAATGGCAGGCCGAACATGGCACCGAGCAACAAGCCCTTTGCGGCATCGACCAGATACATTGCCAGCGTCATTTTATTGAAGCCGTAGTGCGCCTCGATTACGAATGTGCGGTAAAGGCTGAATGGCATTTCCAACAGGGATGAAAGTAGCAGCACCGTTAGGATGACCGCCATACCTTGTATAAGTGAATTGGTAAAAGTGATCAACCACAAATCTGCGATCCACTGCACCCCTCCACCAAGGGTGAATGCGAGTAGCAGTAGGGCATTGAATGGTGCGCTCAGCATGGTCAATCGCGTTTTGGCGCTTGTGTAATCTGCTGCTTTTTGGTGTGCAGAGAGGTCAATCTGCTCGCAAAAATCCGATGGAACTTCGGCGCGATGGCCATGAATATGGGCAAGATGACGTCGCGCCAGCCACATTTGGGCAATCGTAGTTAAAAAAAGTACGCTAATAAATAATACGGAAAACTGGAATGGATTCATTTATTCTGACTTTTATAAATATAGACTGTAAATAATTAATATTAGTTGTTTGTTTTAAATTTTATAGCGTATTTTGGCTATGTTTTGCTAATTATAAATAATCGGCTTGTGATGTTGATATGGCACAATACCTGCCCGACAATATTAATAAACAAACTCAGTGAATTATGGCACAAAATCAAAACTACCTTATTTGGATAGACATGGAAATGACCGGTCTAGTTCCGGAAACTGATTGCATTATTGAAGTTGCGCTGGTTATTACCGATAGCGATTTGAATACAATTGTTGAAGCACCCGTTTTGGTAGTGCATCAAGCAGATATCATATTGGATGGCATGGATAGCTGGAATAAAGCCACCCATGGCAAATCCGGCCTCATCGACAAGGTGAAAGCATCTACGCTGGACGCCGCAACAGTGGAGGCTCAGATGCTGGAGTTTCTCAAGGAATATGTGCCCGCTCGCACATCACCTATGTGCGGCAATTCCATCTGCCAGGACCGGCGCTTTCTTGCACGCTGGATGCCGCAACTGGAAAGCTATTTTCACTACCGCAATTTGGATGTAAGCACCCTTAAGGAACTTGCTAAACGCTGGAAGCCTGAAGTGGCTCAGGGAATAAAAAAACACGGTAAGCATGAAGCGCTGGCCGATATTTACGAATCTATCAATGAGATGAAGTATTATCGCGAGAACTTTATTCGGATATAAAGGTATTTTTGTCCCGCTGTATGGGTTAGCTCATATGGCGCAATGCACTTTAATTTTCAAGCTAACGCTTAGCGCCCATTGTCAGCGCCCTTAAGCGGCTCTGTTCCAGTTGCGTAGCTTGCGGTTTATCCAGCCAGTCGTGCAGGTTATCCAACACCAAATCGGTTAAGGCGTGTATCCAGCCTGGCCGTTCATTGAGGCAAGGAATGTAGTGATACTCGCCGCCGCCCGCATGCTTAAAGTCTTCTTTACCTTCCATTGCAATCTCTTCCAGCGTTTCCAGGCAGTCAGCTACGAAGCCAGGACAGACTACATCAACGCGTTTAGTTTTTTCCTTGCCCAACTCTTTAAGTATGGCGGTGGTATAAGGTTTGATCCACTCTGAGCGGCCGAAGCGCGACTGGAAGCAAACGGTGTATTGTTCTGCATTAAGTTGCAGTGCCTCAGCTATCAAACGTCCGCTCTTGTGGCATTCACAGTGATACGGATCTCCCTTTTCCAGCGTGTAGCGCGGTAAACCGTGAAAGCTCATCACCAACTTGTCCGGACGGCCATGCAGTGTCCAATAGTCGCGAATGTTTTGAGCAGTGGCCGCAATGTAGCCAGGGTTGTCGTGGAAGTGCTTAATGGTGCGTAGCGCGGGCATGTTGCGCTGTTTGGAGAGTTCATTAAAAATGGCATCCCATGCGGTGCCGGTTGCACTAGCGGCATATTGCGGATACATCGGAACAAGCAGGATGCGCTGACAGTTTTGCGCCTTGAGTTTGCCTAGCACGCTGGGAATTGAGGGGTTGCCGTAGCGCATGGCGTAGTCCACCACCAGTGGCATGCCCTGGGTGCGTTCCCCCAGATAGCCTTGTAGCAAACTAGTCTGACGCTCGGTATGAACTTTCAGGGGTGAGCCTTCCGGCATCCAAATACTGGCATATTTGGCGGCAGATTTTTTTGGTCTGGTGTTCAGGATAATGCCGTTCAAAATGAACCACCAGACCAGCTTGGGAATTTCCACCACGCGCGGGTCGCTCAGAAATTCACGCAAATAAGGTTTGACAGCTTGGGCGGTGGGAGCATCAGGCGTGCCAAGGTTAAGCAATAACACAGCACATTTTTCAGGTGTGCCGTGGGTGTAGGTTGGTTCAGTTTGGTAAGGCATAAAGTTTTATCCAAAAAAATTTGCGACTGAAAAAATGCCAAACAGAATACCTTTTGAAAAATTTCGGACTGTACTTCGCCTTTAATGTTGGTATTTTGTTTTTGCTAATATTGCGACAGTGCATTGCTGAGCAGTTTGGAGGTAATGTCCACAATCGGGACGACTTTTTCGTAATTCATGCGCTTGGGTCCGACCACCGCCAACGTGCCAACAACCTGACCGTCAGCTGTGTAAGGTGCACTAACGACACTGCACTCGTCCAACCCGGGCAAACCGGATTCATTACCGACAAAAATATGCACGCCGGGTGCATGGCGGCTTGCATCAAGCAACTGAAGCAGCTCGGTTTTCTGTTCGAACACGGCGAACAGCCCGCGCAGCTGTTGCATGTTTGATGAAAGATCGTTTATATATAAAAGATTGCGTTCACCACTGATCACGTAATCTTCATTTTTTCTTGCAATTACCGCATCACCTGCCGCCATCGCTGCGCTCATCAGCGATGTCAGGTCATGCTGCAATTGATGTAACTCGGACTGCACGCGTTGGTGGATATCCTGGAATGGACAGTTAGCATAGTGCTGGCTTAAAAAATTACCAGCCTCAGTGAGCTGCGACTGGGTGTAATCCTTGTGAGTCAGCAATACGCGGTTTTCCACCTCGTTATTTGGCATTACGATAATTAGCAGAACTCTCTTTTTGGATAGTCGTAAAAATTCGACATGGCTCACTGTGATGGCGGCGCGCTTTGGCGTGGCGACCACACCGGCAAAATGGGTGAGCTCTGACAACAAATTGGACGCCTGCATCAGCAGGCGCGAAGGATTGTCCGGTTGTAATTGGTGTTCGAGTTGTTGCACACGTGCGCTATCCAGCGGTTGCACTACCATCAATGTGTCGATAAACAAACGATAACCCAGCGCCGTCGGCACGCGCCCAGCGGAAGTATGCGGACTGCTCACCAGCCCCATTTCTTCGAGGTCGGCCATTACATTACGAATCGTGGCAGAACTGACTTCCAAACCGGAAAACTGTAGCAGCGCGCGCGAACCCACCGGCTGACCATTATTAATATAGCGATCCACCAATGTCTTAAGCAATATCTGTGCGCGGTTGTTAAGAATTGTTGACATTTAATCTAATCTGGAAGTAGTGGCGTCGTTCTTCAGCAAGGGTTTGTTGTTTCGTAGCTCGTCGATAAGCGAAGTCGGCTCAAATACCAGCAATAAACATAATGAATCGGTCAAGAGTTCAGGCTTCATGTATGCCATACACAAGCATTTCTATCACATCAAAAAATAACATAACGCTCAAACTGAGAAATCACGGATGTACATTATATCCACTTGGTAAGCTGGAAGTTATTCTAATGTTGTTCTGCACTTGATATGCCTCAGCACGACTTTTTCTAATGATAGATCCAAGATATGGTTATGGGTACAGATCACTATAGGCATTTGTTTCAAAATAAAATTCAATGCGGCCCAAAATTATCCTGCTGGGTATTAACCACTTTTTCAATTAGTAGTTCCTGACCATAATGAACTTGCCCGTGGTACATTACGCGCCATTCTGCACAAAGCCAGTCTCAGCGTCGATGAATTTAACGTATTACGCTACCCACAATATAATGACAGTTAGAATTTTAAAGATGAATAAAATTTCCACCCCAATCATTTATTTAAACGGAGAAACCATGAAATCAGTTTATATTTCAACCCTACTAGTCATGGCCCTTGCGGCATCCGCTGACGTATACGCGGCTGACTCCACGCTGAGTGTAGCCTGTAAAGGTGATGACGTAGGCGCTGATGTGTTGGTTAATGGCAAATTCAAGGGCGAATGTCCTGTGGACGTGCTGGTACCGGAAGGCACATTAACGTTGAAGGTGCAAAAGAAAGTTGATGCTTCCAGTGCTCGCATATTCGAGCAAGAAATTCGCATGGGCGATAACGTGATCAAAACGATAGACGTGTTATTGGGTGCGCCGCAAAGTAACGCCGAAGGCAAGCATCAGGAGCCAGCGCAGTCGAGCTTGGGGCAGACTGAGGCAACGAAGGGATCATTACTGAGTGTCACCTGTAAAATTGATGACCTGGGTGCTGAAGTATTCGCCAATGACAAACTCAAGGGCGTATGCCCGCTGGACGTGCAGGTGCCTGCAGGCACCTTGAAATTGCGGGTGAAAAAGAAAGTCGACGCTTTGAATGATCGCATATTCGAACAAGAAATCCGTATTGGAGATGGTGCGATCAAAAAGGTTGAGGTCCAATTGGGCGCGGCGCAACTTAATGCTGCAGGTAAACGACACGAACCTGAACAGGCTGAGGTTAAAAAGGGAACGTTCAAAGATTGCCCAGGCTGCCCAGAAATGACAGTCATCCCTGCAGGAAGTTTTGACATGGGTTCGCCGGGTAATGAGGTCGGGCACGGCGTTGATGAAAGTCCCGTTCATCGGGTCACTCTACCGTCCTTTGCCTTAAGCACAACCGAAGTTACCCGAAGTCAGTATGCAACATTTGTGGGCGATACAAAACATGACGCAGGCACATGTTGGGCAGTCAACGAAAGCGGTTGGGTTGAAGAACGTGCTGGCCGAAATTCGGGTGACTTTGTCTTTCGTAAAGACCTTGCTGGCGACAGCCAGTTTGATAAACGCCCAGTTTCCTGTGTCAATTGGTTTGATGCTCAAGCCTACGTCCAATGGTTATCAAAGATAACCGGAAAGAGCTACCGTCTGCCGACCGAAGCGGAATGGGAATATGCCGCCCGCGCCGGTACGACAACCGCCCGCTACTGGGGTAATGATGTTGGGCGTAATAATGCTAACTGCAGTGATTGCGGTCACAAGTGGGATGAGTCTGCCACTCCGTGGGAGGGAGCGTCATCTTCCCCGGTAGGCAGCTTCCCGCCCAATGCTTTTGGTCTATACGACATGCTGGGCAATGTGTGGGAATGGACGGAGGATACTTATCATAATAATTATAAAGGTGCGCCAACCAATGGAAGTGCTTGGGTGCAAAAAACGTCTGGAAACGATAGGTCTGTAGGACGTGTTATTCGCGGCGGCTCTTGGAAATACAGTTCGGAATTTATGCGCGCAGCATACCGTATGGGGAACGAAGAGATAAAACGTTATGAATACAAGGTTGGAATTCGTCTCGCCAGAACGCTCCCATAAAAACGAGAGATGATTGTTGAATAGGGGTAGCGGGAGCATTATATTTTGCTAAAATTTGATTAGCCTCGTTTTTTTGTTTGCTTACAAAAAAGGGATATAGTCGAACCACTTGTCTCAAATTGGCGGCTGAATAAATATAGGGCGCCTCTAAAAATTCAAGTTTCCAGGCAATACTAGGCACGAGTAAAAAAATTGAGCGCGGCGTATAGTTGATATGTCAGCGATAATTTTTTAGATTAACGCCGTGTTGTGACGAAACGGGGTAAGCAGGCAAGCCGCAAAGCGGCTGCTCGCAAAATTGGATTTTTTGAGGTGCCCTATAGAGAACCTCGAATAATATTCAGAGTGGCAACACCGTATTTCTCTAATCCGGCTGCGATGTTTGAGCTTCGTGTTTTGAAATTAACCCATTGTTATGGTTTAATTTCATCCATGGTTTTATTGTGACAAATTTAGGCTCTAAATGAGAATTTGAACTCCCTCAATTCCAAATCCACAAAGGATGCCGAAGGGGATGTTGCCAAAAAAATATAGAGAGCCACAATTTTTGCTATGAAATTCCCTTTTAAAACTATCGCTCTGATTGGAAAATACAAGACGCCGGAAATTACCGAGCCGCTACTGCGGTTGGCTGCATATCTTTCCGAACAAGATATTTCTGTAGTGGTGGACAGTCTCACGTCCGAACACCTAACGCAGCACGACTATCGCGTTATGGCTCTGGACGCGATGGGGGATGGGATCGATCTGGCCATCGTGCTGGGCGGCGACGGAACCATGCTGAACATTGCACGTACCTTGGCCCCCCTCGGCATTCCGTTAGTGGGAGTGAATCAGGGGCGGCTAGGTTTTCTTACCGACATTTCGCTTGATACCATGCAGCAAACCATAGCCGCTATGCTGGACGGTAATTTCGTCACTGAGCAACGCATGTTATTGTCTACCTGTATTTTGCGCGATGGTGTAGCGGTATTTAATTCACTCGCATTCAACGAAGTGGTCGTGCACCGTGGCAATATCAGTAGCATGATCGAATTCGAGGTGCGCATCGATGGTGAGTATCTATACCATCAGCGTGCAGATGGTTTGATTGTGGCGACCCCTACCGGCTCTACAGCATATGCGTTATCCGCTGGCGGCCCTATCCTGCATCCTTCTCTCGACCTTATCGCTCTGGTTCCTGTCTGTCCGCATACCTTAAGCAATCGCCCCATTATTGTTAAAAGCGAATCCGTGCTGGAAATTCTGCCGCACCGCATTGCTGATGCGCGCGTGCATTTTGATAGCCATGACTATTTTGACTTACAGGCAAATGACAAAGTGGTAGTGAGCCGCCATGCACAGCCAGCTTGCCTATTGCATCCAGTAGGGCATAGCTATTACCGTACATTGCGTGAAAAATTGCTCTGGAATAAAACATTGTAATGTTGAAGTCTCTTAGTATCCGCGACTTTGTCATCGTTGATTCCCTTGAGCTCGATTTTTCCTCCGGCTTCACCGCACTCACTGGCGAGACCGGTGCAGGGAAATCCATTTTGATTGTTGCCTTGTCGCTGGCGTTGGGCGAGCGTGGCGATGCAGACATGGTGCGTAGCGGTTGTGAACGCGCCGAGATCAGTGCGGAATTCGATATGACTGACTTGCCCGATTTGCAATCCTGGTTGCGCGAACAAGAGCTGATAGGTGATGCGAATGTATGCCTGCTGCGCAGGGTGCTGGATGCCAACGGACGTTCGCGTAGTTTCATTAATGGGCGTAGCACCACGTTGCAACAGATGCGCGATGCGGGTGAGCATCTGCTCGATATCCACGGCCAGCATGCGCATCAGTCCTTGCTGCGTCCCGATGCTCAGCGCGACCTGCTGGATGGCTATGCCGGTTTGATAAACGAGGCGGAAGAGCTGGCGGGATTATTCCGCGAATGGAAAACGTTGCTTAGCCGCCGAACAAACCTGGAGCAAAGAGCTGAAGCGGTGGCTAGCGAGCGCGAATTACTGTTGTTCCAGCGGCATGAGCTGGAAATGCTGAACTTCAGCGTACCGGTGTGGACGAAATTGCAGGCCGATTATACGCGTCTGTCGCACGCCGCTGACCTGCTGGAAACCGCACAGTTTGGAGTGGAAGTATTAAGTGAAGCCGATACTGCCTGCCTCGCGCAACTGAATGCGCTTACTGCCCGTTTACGCGCGGGCATTGAATTCGACAGATCCTTGCAGGACACGCTTAACATGGTGGAAAGCGCCCAAAACGATTTGCAGGAAGCCGTGTACGGGTTACGCCATTACCCACAGAAAGTGGACGCTGACCCGCAAAAATTACGCGAGCATGAACAGCGCTTGGCTGCGGTGGTAGATGCGTCGCGTAAATATCGAGTAATACCGGAGCAATTACCCGAAACCTTGCAGTGTATCGTCGCGCGTCTGGATGATCTGGGCAGCGATGCTGACCTTGCCGCATTAATGCAACAAGAGGCTGCTGCGCGTGAGCAGTATCTGTCCGCCGCAAAAAAATTGAGTGCAGCACGTAAGAAAGCAGCTGAAAAATTATCGCGTGAAATCACCACTGCAATGCAGACTTTGGCCATGCAGGGAGGCAACTTCGCCGTGGCATTGAAACCGCTTGCCGAAGGAAGTGCGCATGGGCTGGAAGCGCTCGAATTTCAGGTGGCGATCAATCCCGGTTCGCCGTTGCGCAGTTTGGCAAAAGTTGCCTCTGGTGGCGAATTATCGCGTATCAGTCTGGCGATACAGGTGGCAGCCAGTCAGGCAGCTACCGTGCCCACATTGATCTTTGACGAAGTGGATAGTGGCATAGGCGGGCGTGTGGCGGAAATTGTTGGTGCTTTACTTAAACGCTTGGGACAACGTCATCAAGTGATGTGCGTAACGCATTTGCCGCAGGTGGCAGCAATGGCAGATGCACAATGGCAGGTGAGCAAGTCCAGCCGAAATGGTGCCACTGTCAGTACGATATCTATCCTCAAACAGGTGGAACGTGTCGAGGAAATTGCGCGCATGTTGGGCGGAGTAAGCATTACTGATACCACGCGCAAACATGCGGCCGAAATGCTTGAGGCGGGACTCGGTCTGTCGTCCTGAAGCAGCTTTGATGTATCATGCTGAAGTTCCATTATCAATGGTTTTTACTATGCGCATTAAGTTGATTGTTGTCTCTGTGTTGCTCGTTTCGTGCAGTGAAATGACTATGCCCAAGCTACCCTCGTTCACTGCTCACAAGATGGAAATTAATCAAGGCAATATGGTTACTCCTGAGATGCGCCTTAAGCTCAAGTTGGGCATGACGCGATCGCAGGTCCTGCTCGATCGCGACGGACGACCGCTC
>CAZPUT010000020.1:0-20929 GCA_964589845.1 uncultured Candidatus Nitrotoga sp.
ATTCCGCTATCCCCCGTGACCAGCACCCCCACCCCAATCGCATCTATGAACGCGCCATGGCGCGTGGTCGATTCCGCCAGCGCTTTGACAATGTAATGACGCACCAGCCACATCAAATGTACGCTAGGCAGAGGAGAACGGAACAACGGTGTATGTGTGCGATTAGCGTAAATGATCAACTCTTGCGGGATCTTATCCGTGCCCGCCACGATCAGGCATAACGTACCGCCACGTTCAAGCTGCGTCAGCGCCTCTGTGAACGCGGCGGACGAAAGCCCTTGAAGATGATCGACTTCAATTTCACTCAATACCTGCACCCAATTCGGGTGAATCAAATTGAAGTGGCCAATCAAACCCTTGTTAGAAGCGCTGACTAAATCACTATCAAGTATTTTCGCAGCACCATTCGCTCCGGCTACCCAGCTCAATGCCAGCTGCTCCTGTTTGTCCTCGAACAGCTGTTGGATATTGACCTGTGCCATTACTGTTACATCACCCAGTTAGTAAATGCTTGATGAATTACCGCTGCATCATTGCTATTCTGTATTTGTTCGCGGAAGGTTTTATCACTGAACATTTGCGCCAGTTCGCCGAGTAGTTGCAGGTGCAGATCGGTGGCCCGTTCCGGCACCAGCAACACGAAAATCAGGCTAACCGGTTGACCATCTGGCGCGTCGAACGGAATCAATGCCTGTGTCTTGACGAAAGCGGCAGTCGCATCTCGCAGGCCCTTGATGCGGCCATGTGGTATAGCCACGCCGTGTCCCAGGCCTGTTGAGCCAAGCTTCTCGCGCGCAAATAGGCTATCGAATACTTGGCTATGTGCGATTTTCTGAGTGTTTTCAAATAACACCCCCACTCTTTCGAAAACCCGTTTTTTACTGGTGGAATCAGCATCCAATATGACGTTCTCAAGGGGCAAGACTTTACTGATCAGGTTCATAATTCAAGCACGTCAAAAAAAAGAAAGGGCGACCGTAAGCCGCCCTGCTATCATTCTTGCCCCATTACAGGGGGATTACCGGATTCGTCATGGCGACGAGCGGCATTTTTTTCTTTATGCTTGATAATTTGGCGATCAAGTTTTTCGATCAGACCATCAATCGCGACATATAAGTTCGTATCATCACATTCCACAAAAATCGTCTTGCCACTCAGATGGACGTTAGCCTCGGCCTTTTGTCTTAGCTTTTCCACTGAAAGGACGACATTGACATCAATCATGTTGTCGAAGTGACGTTCGATTTTGTCGAGTTTGCTTACCACGTGTTCGCGAATGGCGGGGGTAATTTCCAAATGGTGTCCGCTGAGATTGAGGTTCATGGCCTGCTCCTTATAGTTTAGAGTGATTTACGAAGATTAACTGGGAGAATGTTTAGCAATTCCCGATATTTTGCTACGGTACGCCGAGCAACCAATATGCCCTGCTGCGCCAGGATTCCAGACATACGGTTGTCAGTTAGAGGGTGACGTGCATCTTCCTGGTTGATAAGCTGCTTGATGAGTGCGCGGATCGCTGTGGAGGAACACGTACCGCCACTTTCGGTCGCAATTCCGCTACAGAAAAAATACTTGAGTTCATAGATGCCACGCGGGGTGAGCATAAACTTTTGCGTAGTCACGCGGGAGATGGTGGATTCATGCAGATCAAGCTGCTCTGCGATTTCGCGCAGCACTAGTGGACGCATGGCAGTTTCGCCGTGCTCAAAAAAATTGCGTTGGCGATCAACAATTGTCTGCGACACACGCAAAATGGTATCAAAACGCTGCTGTAAGTTTTTGATGAACCAGCGCGCTTCCTGCAATTGGCCGGCCAATTGCTGTCCGTTTTTTTCGTTGCCTTGTTGCAAAATATTTGCATACATTTGGTTAACGCGAAGGCGCGGCATGGCACCCTGATTCAGGCGTACATGCCAGCTACCGTTGCGGTATTCTACCACCACGTCAGGCACTACATAGTCTGCAGCTCGCTGTTCAAATTCAGCGCCTGGCCTTGGTTGCAGATGGGTGATGAGTGATTGCACGGTGCGCAATGCGTCATCGTCACAGCGAAGAATTTTCTTCAGCTTGGCAAAATCGTGTGCCCCCAACAGATTAAGGTGCTGCAACACCAAGCGCAGAGCCAGATCACGGCATGGGGTATCTTCCGGGAGTGCCTTGAGTTGTAGAGCCAGACATTCGCTCAAGGTACGTGCAGCTATGCCTGGCTGGTCCAGGTGCTGCAATTGCACCAGTGCAGTTTCCAAGTCATCCAGGGTTATGTCGAGTTGTTCTGGCAGCATTTCGACAATTTCTTCCAGCGGCTGCGCCAGATATCCATTGGCATCCAATGCGTCGATCAACAGACCGATAATTTTTTGGTCGCGCTCATCATGCTGGCTCATATTGAGTTGCCAGATGAGATGTTCACGCAGGCTGGGCGTATCTGCCACCACTTCGGCACGCGCTTCTTTTTCATCATCCGGCCCGCTTGCTGTGGAAAAAGAAGATTCATTCCAATCTTCTTTTTCCCATACTTCATCGGCCTGATGCGGCATTTCATCTTTTGCTTCGGTAGTATCTACAGCGGAGGTAGCGGCAGCATCTCCATATGCATAGGGCTGCGTAGCGTCTTCATCTTCACGTTCGAGCAATGGATTTTCGTCCAGCAAGCGTGCCACCTCCTGATTGACATCCAGCGTCGAGAGTTGCAACAGGCGTATGGCTTGCTGTAACTGGGGGGTAAGCGTCAGTTGCTGGGATTGCTTAAGTTGTAATGTAGGCTTCATTACGCAATTTACGGACAAGAGCGGCGCATAGTGTGCATCTACAGTTTGAAATGCTCGCCAAGATATACTTTTCTCACACCTTCATTATAAATGATTTCGTCGGGCTTGCCTTCCGCCATTACCGACCCGGCATTAATAATATAGGCGCGGTCACAGATTCCCAATGTTTCGCGAACATTATGGTCAGTAATCAGCACGCCGATGTCACGGTCTTTAAGAAAGCGAATAATTTTCTGAATGTCCAGAACGGCAATCGGGTCCACCCCTGCAAACGGTTCATCCAGCAGAATGAAGCGTGGATTGGTGGCCAGCGCACGAGCGATTTCGACACGTCGTCGCTCGCCCCCGGATAGGCTGATAGCTGGATTGTTACGTATATGAGTAATATGCAGATCCTCCATCAACTCATCCTGCCGTGCTTGAATTTCATTGCTATCGTAATCTTGTAACTCCAGCACAGCCTGAATATTTTGTGCGACCGTTAAGCGGCGGAAAATAGATGCTTCCTGTGGCAGATAACCCAACCCCAAACGTGCACGGCGATGGATGGGAAGATGAGTAATGTTCTGTCCATTGATGAAAATATCGCCTCCGTCCGCAGCTACCAGCCCGACAATCATGTAGAAGCAGGTGGTCTTTCCAGCACCGTTAGGACCAAGCAGTCCAACCACCTCGCCGCTCTGTACCGACAAGGAAACATCCTGCACTACAGTGCGGGAACGATAGCGTTTTTTCAGTGCAACGGCACGCAACTCGCTCATTGATGTTCGTTAGGCTTGGTTAGTGTCACTGTCGGTTTGATTGACAGGGGTTCGCCGACTGGAGAGCGCTTGTTTTTAGGTTGGATGACAGCGCGCACGCGCCCCTTGTTGGCGGTACCGTGGACCTGAAATATTTCAGTTTTTGAGTTATAGGTAATATGGTCCCCACGCACTTCATCCTGATCCTGTTTCATGCGCGCCTGACCGAAAAAGTCTATGACTGCGGTCTTAGTGTCATATTCAATGCGCTCGCCATATCCTTCCACATATCCGTCAACATTATCGCGCTTCTGGCGAAAACTGGCGGGTTGTCCGGTTGCCGTTCCGTGCTTGAATCCTTCCTTGTCCTGTACCACTACAATTTTATCGGCGTTAACAAGCATCGTGCCCTGAGTAAGTTGCACCTTACCTTCAAAAACGCTGATTTGTTTGACATCATCAATGCTGAGCTGATTTGCTTCCAAATGCATGGGTTTATCACGGTCAGCAAGTTCCGCCTGGCTGATTGGCATATGGAAGATAAGCCCTATGCAGAACAGAGTGATGTATTTAATTTTTTTCGGGCACATATTCGCTTTTAACCTGCGCAAGCAGTTTTACTATGCGCGCTTTATTATCAAATTTCATACCTACTGCGTGCACAATGTTACTTCCATCAATCATGGTTACAGGTTGGTCTGTTTCGGCCAAGCCATGGTCAGGAATAACGTGCAGATACGTAGTGGTGAATGTAATTTCTCTTTGCGTGGCACTGGCAGTACGCACGATTTTTACATCGTCGCGTAAATAAATTTCTTCGCCCTTGCCTGAAACCATTCCACTATTCGCATAAGTATGTATGGGAGGCTGGCCTGAATCAAAGCTGGTAAGTTCGGGGGCTTCCAGGTTCGTGCTATCGTTGTCTGGGTAATGCAGCATTTTTTTTGCAGCCATCACAAAGCGCGGTTTGCCCTGTTCATTATGAGTGGTAGCGACAAATTTATTAACGATAAAATCTGGATCATGGCGCTTGCTGCTGTCGGGTATGACCGGCAACGGCTGTACTTGCTGATTCAGCCAATAAGTCGCTGCCAGCAGCAGCAACAACAACAATAACAACAGCGGTAATCCGGCGAGCCAAGCGCGCAAACGGTCGATGACGAGTGAATGATTCATGCCAAATAAGGCGCGAGTTGCGCATCTAGTGTGCCTTGCACCGACATCAGCAATTCGCATGCTTCACGTACCGCGCCATGCCCGCCATCACGCTCGGTTACATAGTGAGCGCGTTCGCGCACAACATGTGGCGCATTGGGAACGCTGATAGCCAACCCGACACGGAGCATTACCGGCAGGTCCATCACGTCGTCACCCATAAAAGCGGCGGCATCCAATGGCAGTTTAAGCTGAGCAAGCATTTTTTGCATACTAGCAAGCTTGTCGTGAACGCCTTGATACAGGTGCGAGATGCCGAGATGGTGCGCGCGCAGCTCTACACACCGGGAGGTACGGCCAGTAATGATAGCCAGTTCCACACCGGATGCTTTGAGCATTTTTAAGCCATGTCCGTCAAGTGAATTGAAACGCTTAAATTCTTCACCCGAGTCGGTTAAATAGAGACCACCATCCGTCATAATGCCGTCCACATCAAAGGCTATAAGGCGAATGGATTGTGCTTGACTTAACGACATCAAATTACTTTCGCACGTAGCAGATCATGCATATTCAGAGCGCCTACCAGCTTATTGTTTGAATCTATCACCAGCATCTGGCTGATGTTATATTGCTCCATGATCTGTACCGCTTCGACTGCCAGTGCATCCGGCATAATACTGCGCGGATTGCGCGACATGACGGAGCTGATTGTAGTGGTGGTGAAATCAACACGCTTTTCCAACGTGCGGCGTAAATCTCCATCCGTATAGATGCCCAGTACCTGCCGACCATCATCTACTATGGCGGTCATGCCTAACCCTTTGCGCGAAATTTCCAGCACTGCCTCGGCCAGCGTTGCATTTTGATGCACAGCAGGAATCCCTTTGTCGGAATGCATAATGTCGCGCACATGGGTAAGCAGGCGGCGACCCAAGCTTCCACCGGGATGCGAACGAGCAAAATCTTCCTCCCTGAACCCCTTTGCATCCAGCAGCGCCACGGCCAGTGCATCGCCCAATGCCAGCGCGGCCGTGGTGCTGGCGGTGGGAGCAAGCCCCAGCGGGCAAGCCTCCTTGTCCACCGCAGCATCGAGATGCGCGTCCGACGCCACTGCCAAGCTGGATCGCGGATTGCCTGTCAGGCTAATCAAACGTGCCCCCTGACGTTTGATGACTGGCACTATAGTCAATAATTCCTGACTTTCTCCGGAATACGACAACGCAATGAACACATCTTTAGCGGTGATCATGCCTAAATCGCCGTGACTAGCTTCGGCGGGATGTACGAAATACGCTGGAGTGCCCGTGCTAGACAGAGTCGCGGCGATCTTGCGTGCAATATGGCCGGACTTACCCATGCCGCTTACAATCACACGGCCTTCGCAGGCTAAAATGATATTCAACGCCTGCAGAAAATTTTCATCAATACGTTGCGTAAGCGCCAATACAGCTGCAGCTTCAATGTGTAATACCTCGCGAGCTAAATCAAGTGCATGCGGGGAGGCGAAGATGGCTTTGTTCATGGTGACGAATTATAACAGTGGCATTCGGGTGTAGTGCAATTTTGAAAGAACGAAATGGGCGCGAATAACATCTCTCTTATACGCTCCAACGCAATCTGAAAGGCCTTGTATTTGAACTATCCACGGCACATCTTGCCGTTATGCATGTGATTTCAATAGTTGAAACTTGTGAGGCGTCTTACTCTCAACGAGTTCACGATCCCATTCTGAACCGGGCGGACTGCGCATGCGCATGCAAGCCCTCACCGAGAGCCAACACTGCCGCAATTTCGCCCAGCATCCCCGCACCTTGCTCGGATACTTGAATCAAGCTGCTGCGTTTCTGAAAGTCATACACTCCCAGCGGGGAAGAAAAGCGTGCCGTGCCGGAGGTCGGCAGGACGTGATTGGGACCGGCACAATAATCACCGAGCGACTCGGAAGTATAACGACCCAAGAAAATTGCTCCGGCATGCTTGATTTTTGGCAGCCATTGCTGAGGGTTGTCCACTGAAAGCTCAAGATGCTCAGGTGCTATACGGTTACTGATAACACAAGCCTCATCCAAATCAGCCACTTCAATCAAAGCACCGCGGTTCTCTAATGCAGTGCGTATGATGCCACAGCGTGGCATCTGCGCCAGCAGACGTTCTGCACTTTGCGCCACGGCTGTGACGAAAGCAGCATCCGGGGTCAGCAGGATAGCCTGCGCTAATTCATCGTGCTCTGCTTGAGAAAATAGATCCATCGCAATCCAGTCAGGATCGGTTTGTCCATCGCAGATCACCAGAATCTCTGATGGCCCGGCCACCATATCAATACCAACTACGCCAAATACGCGGCGTTTGGCCGCGGTCACGTAAGCGTTGCCGGGGCCGACGATTTTATCTACCCGCGGCACGGTTGCCGTACCATACGCCAGCGCAGCAATCGCTTGCGCCCCACCAATGGTGAACACCCGATCCACTCCAGCCAGATGGGCTGCTGCAAGCACCAGCGCGTTTCGAACTCCGTCTGGGGTCGGCACTACCATAATGAGTTCGCCCACCCCGGCCACTTTTGCTGGTAGCGCATTCATCAGCACTGAAGAGGGGTAGGCAGCTTTGCCGCCCGGCACATAAAGACCAACCCGATCCAATGGCGTAATCTGCTGACCAAGCAGGGTGCCGTCCGTCTCGGTATAACTCCATGAAACTTGCAACTGCTTTTGATGATAAGCAGTAACGCGCTGTGCGGCCTGCTCCAGAGCGGCGCGCTGTGCGGCGGGCAATCCCTCAAAGGCGGCACGCAAGACAGCAGGCGGCAGTTCTAGTGCAGCGCTATCCTGCACCTCCATGCGATCGAAGCGCCGGGTGTATTCGAGCAGGGCCACATCGCCTCGGCTGCGCACATCCGCCAGAATAGCCGCCACAGTCGCATCCAACTGGTGATCTTGAGTCGTCTCGAAAGCCAGCAGCTTGTCCAGTTGCGTATTGAAATCTGGCTGCCGCGTGGAAAGCCGTTTGATGTTCATTGAACTACCGCCAAAGAAAATGCGTCCAGCATCGGCTGAATAGCCGCATGTTTTAGTTTAAGAGAGGCCTGATTCACCACCAGACGCGAAGAAATTGCAGAGATCTCTTCTACCGCCTTGAGGTGATTGGCCTTCAGTGTATTGCCGCTACTGACCAAATCCACGATTGCATCCGATAAACCGACCAGTGGCGCCAGCTCCATCGAACCATACAATTTGATCAAATCCACATGCACACCTTTAGCCGCGAAATGCTCGCGCGCGGTCTGCAAGTATTTGGTCGCCACGCGCAGGCGCGCGCCCTGACGTACTGCCGATTCATAATCAAAATCGTTCCTTACTGCTACCATCATGCGGCAACGCGCAATATTCAAATCCAGCGGCTGATACAAACCGATGCCGCCATGCTCGTCAAGCACATCCTTGCCCGCGATCCCCAAATCAGCAGCGCCGTATTGCACATAGGTCGGCACATCGGAAGCACGCACGATAATAAGACGTACGTCGGCACGATTGGTGGATAAAATCAACTTGCGCGTTGGCTCCGGGGCTTCCATCGGCGTGATACCAGCCGCCTGTAATAACGGCAAGGTCTCTTCAAAGATGCGCCCTTTGGATAAGGCGATGGTAATCATGGGGTATCTTTCATTTAATTGATGCGAAATATGTTCGCTCCGAGTTGCGACAGTTTTATCTCTATATGTTCATAACCACGATCCAGATGGTAAATGCGATCAATCACGGTTTCGCCCTGCGCCACCAATCCGGCAATAACCAGACAAGCCGATGCACGCAAATCCGTTGCCATCACCGTCGCACCTTCCAGATGATCAACCCCGTGAACCAAGGCCGTATTACCTTCCACGTCAATCCTTGCACCAAGGCGGCGCAATTCCTGCACATGCATAAAACGATTTTCAAAAATCGTTTCCACTACCATCGCGCTGCTATCTGCAATAACATTCAACGCCATAAACTGTGCTTGCATATCAGTAGGGAATGCTGGATATGGCGCAGTACGTACATTCACCGATCTGGGCCGACCCGTCATGTCCAAGTGGATACTCTCATTATCGCTACGGATGCGCGCACCGGCTTCAGTAAGTTTCTCCAGCACAGAATCGAGGATATCCGCTCGCGTATCAAGTAGCACAATGCTACCTCCCGTTGCCGCTGCCGCCACCAGGAAAGTCCCGCTCTCGATACGATCCGGCATGATGCGATGGGCGGCACCGTGCAATTTGTCCACACCCGTTATGACAATCGTGTGGCTGCCGGCTCCCTCTATTTTCGCACCCATTGCAATCAGGCAATGCGCCAAATCCACCACCTCTGGCTCGCGCGCAGCATTTTCCAGCACCGTTACTCCTTCTGCCAAAGCAGCAGCCATCATCAGATTTTCTGTGCTGGTCACACTGACAATGTCGAATAAGATTCGAGCGCCCTTGAGGCGTTTTGCCTGTGCATGTATGTAGCCATGCTCAATGAAAACTGTAGCGCCCATTGCCTGCAGACCCTTGATGTGAATATCGACTGGACGCGAACCGATGGCACAGCCACCCGGCATTGATACGCGTGCCTCACCGAAGCGCGCCACCAGAGGACCGAGCACCAGCACTGCGGCACGCATGGTCTTTACCATGTCATACGGCGCTTCCAGCTTATCCACTTGCGCACCGTGCAAAGCCATCTCGTCACCTTGTACAGCAGCCTTCACGCCCATCTGCTCCAACAATTTACGCATGGTTGCGACATCGTGCAAATCCGGCATGTTGCTTAACTGCAAGACATCACTTGTCAGCAAACTGGCGCACATGATAGGCAACGCCGCGTTCTTGGCACCGGAAATACGCACTTCGCCGCGCAATGGAAAGCCACCTTGTACAACTAATTTTTGCATGCTGGCATCTTTAAAAATCTCGATTTTATCTTAATGTATTCTGGCCATACCTTCGTTATGTCAGTACCGCAATTTATATCCGGACTTTAACAACCCCAAAGACAACAACGTAAGACCAAGCATGCACCCACACGCCACTATCAAACTCACCCAAGGAGAAATGTCCGACACGCCGAAAAAACCATAACGAAAACCATCTATCATATAAAAAAATGGGTTAAAACGCGACAACGTCTGCCAAAAAGGCGGCAGCGAATGAATGGAATAGAATACGCCGGACAAAAAAGTCAGCGGCATGATAATGAAATTCTGAAATCCTGCGAGTTGATCGAATTTTTCTGCCCACATCCCGGCCACCACACCTAGTGAACCAAGCATCGCGCTACCTAGAACGGCAAACAATATGATCCAGATTGGAAACAATAACGGCGGCTGGGCAAACCACAGTGCGGCTAAATATACGCCTATGCCGACCACCAAGCCGCGCAGCATGGAAGCGAGCACATATGCCGCAAAGAATTCCCAATAGGCAATCGGCGCCAGCAGCACGAACACGATATTGCCAGTAATCTTGGACTGAATCAGGCTGGAAGAGCTGTTGGCAAAAGCGTTCTGCAACATTGCCATCATCATCAGTCCCGGGACAAGGAAGGCAGTGTAATGCACCCCCGGATACACCTCGACATGCTGTGCCAGCACATGCGAAAAAATCAGCAGATAGAGCAATGCGGTCAACACTGGAGCCAGCACGGTCTGGAAGCCCACCTTCCACACCCGGAATACCTCCTTGTAGAGCAGGCTGTAAAAACTCAACGCCCGTCTCACTGCACGGTCCGCCCCACCAAACGCAGAAATACCTCTTCCAGATCAGGCTGCTGCAAGGTCATTTCCTGCACCGCAACCCCAGCCACACGCAGCTCCGCCAGCATTGATTCCAATGCTTGATAGGATGGCAATGTCAGCAGGTAATCACCGTCCGTCCGTTCGACCACCTGTGGCAGCAATGTGGCCGGTAAATAACCCGCTAGTTTCAGTCTGACGCGACAACCGGCCAGGCTGCTAAGTAGATTTTGTGTGCTATCCAGCGCTACAATCCGGCCGTTCTTAAGCATGGCAATTCGTGTGCATAAGGCTTCCGCCTCTTCCAGATAATGGGTAGTTAACAGAATGGTGTGCCCATCGCGGTTAAGCTGCTGAATGAAGCGCCATAACGATTGACGCAGCTCCACGTCTACTCCGGCCGTCGGTTCATCCAACACGATAACTGGCGGCTTATGCACCAGAGCCTGCGCCACCAACACACGGCGCTTCATCCCACCGGACAGGCGGCGCATATTGGTATCGGCCTTATCGGTCAAATCCAAGTGGTGCATCACCTCGTCGATCCAGGTGTCGTTACGACGGAATCCAAAAAAACCAGACTGCAAACGCAACGTTTCGCGCACTGTGAAAAAAGGATCAAAGGCCAACTCTTGCGGCACCACACCCAACAAGCGGCGGCTAGCACGATATTGCTTGACTACATCATGGCCCAACACGGACAGCTGCCCATCATCTGGCAACGCAAGTCCGGCCAGCAGGTTAATCAGAGTAGTTTTGCCCGCACCGTTGGGGCCAAGCAAACCGAAAAACTCACCCTGCTCGATACGCAAATCCACGCCGTCCAACGCTTGTAATTGGCCATAGCGCTTGCGTGCTTGACGTACATCGATGGCAGGTGGAGTCAAATTGAATAACTCAAGGCTGAGCGGAATCATTGCCGCATAGCGGCAGCATGTCCACAACGCCATACAAACGGGCCAAGCTTAACAAATTCTCTGGAACATGAGCGAAACACAGTTTCACATTGCTACTCTGCGCCTCGCGTAGCCAAGCCAGCAGCAAACTGACCGCGGCAGAATCCACCGTCTCTACCTGAGCCAGGTCAACCACCAGCGGTGTTTCTCCAGAGGTTTGCAAACCATTTTTGAACAGGGATGTAACCGTTTCAATGGTCAGATGACTCGGTACTTGCACACAACCACCGTCACGGTCAATCACTTGGATGCTGCCTTAGGCAATACTGTGCCGGCCTGACCCTGATTTTTTTCCACTAACATTTTAATCAAGCCATCAATGCCGCTCTTCTGAACTTTCTCAGCGAAGGTACCACGATAGTTGGTTACCAAACTCACGCCTTCAATCGATAGGTCATACACCTTCCAACCATGAGCGGTCTTTTCCATATCATAATTGACGGGCAGAGGTGGCTTACCTTTGTTAAGAATAGAAGTTTTGATAGTCACCTCGGTAGCATCATTTGCCATTTTGAGCGGCTTCACTTCAATTTCTTGATTCTGGTAGGTAGTGAATGCAGTTGTGTAAGTACGTACCAGCAAATTGCGAAACTCGATTTCCAAGACTTTCTTCTGTTCCGGCGTAGCAATACCCCAATTCTTGCCTACGGCAAGCTTGGTCATGCGAGTAAAATTAAAATGTGGCAGCACCT
Organism: uncultured Candidatus Nitrotoga sp.; assembly: GCA_964589845.1. Taxonomy (GTDB): domain Bacteria; phylum Pseudomonadota; class Gammaproteobacteria; order Burkholderiales; family Gallionellaceae; genus Nitrotoga. Next base: position 12,066 of record CAZPUT010000020.1, read on the forward strand.
TTGCATCGACCAATTCAATAACTTTCTTCGTATTACCCGTCTGAATATCCTTGTCTCGTTTAACGATGGCCAGCACTTCATCCACGGTATTTCTGATTAGCGCTTCCGGTTCTGGCGTATCCGCACGCACGCCCAGTGACAAACACGCCAGCAATACTCCCATCCACAATGCAACTATTTTGTTCATATATACCTTTAGTAATTTATTTATTAAGTTATTTGGAATTTTCAGCCTTGCTATATAAGAACCTGCTGATTAAATCCTCCAAGACTACGGCAGACTGTGTTTTCTTGATTTCGTCGCCTGCCTTCAGAAGTACTTCATCACCGCCCGGAATCAGACCGATGTACTGCTCACCTAACAATCCTGAAGTCAAAATATTAGCGAAGGTATCTTTGGGAAATTGGTAACGCTTGTCTATAGTCATTGTCACTTTAGCTTCATAGCGCTTGGGGTCGAGGCTGATCTGAGCCACACGTCCAACGAGTACTCCAGAACTTTTGATGGATGCCTGGGGCTTGAGGCCACCGATGTTAGAAAAATGAGCCTGCAACTGATATGACTCGGACATATTGTAAGTGCTCAGATTTCCCACCTTGAGCGCAAGCACTGCCAGTGCCCCCAAGCCTGCCACGACAAATATGCCGACCCATAAATCCAGCGTGGTGCGTTTCATACTACTCCCCTTGAAACATGAATGCGGTCAAAATAAAATCCAAAAATAAAATTGTCAGCGACGACTCGACTACTGTGCGCGTGGTTGCACCGGACACCCCTTCAGCGGTGGGTGGGGCATCATAGCCTTCGAACAATGCTATAGCAGTCACTGCCAATCCAAACACAAAGCTCTTAATCATCCCATTCACTATGTCGTGCTGAAAGTCGACCCCAGCCTGCATTTGCGACCAGAACGAACCTTGATCAACGCCGATCAGCACCACCCCCACTACATATCCACCAAATACACCCATGGCAGAAAATAACGCCGACAGCAGCGGCATAGAGATGACCCCAGCCCAAAAACGAGGCGCCACCACGCGCGCCATCGGGTTGATCGCCATCATCTCCATCGCGGAAATCTGTTCGGTGGCCTTCATCAAACCAATCTCCGCCGTCATCGCCGAACCAGCGCGACTCGCAAACAACAGGGCAGCCAGCACCGGCCCCAATTCGCGCACCAGGCTTAACGCTACGAGTGATCCTAGTGCAGATTCAGCGCCGTAGCGTTTGAGTGTCTCATAGCCCTGCAATCCCAACACCATGCCAACAAACGTGCCGGCCACCAAAATTATAATAAGCGACATCACCCCACTTGAGAACAGCTCCTTGATGGTCAAGTGAAAGCGTCGGAAGCTGGTCCCGGAATAAAACAGGATCATTATGAAGAAGCGGGAGGCATATCCAATACGCCATACCGCATTCACTATACGATGCCCTAAGAACCTCAGATTTTCAACAATCGTCATCGCCCGGGCCGCAAATTTAAATCTTGCTCGTAATTACTGGACGGATAATGGAATGGGACCGGACCATCCATTTCGCCATGCACGAATTGATGCACGAACGGCTTATCGGAAGAGCGGATTTCAGCTGGAGTCCCTTCTGCAACCACCACCCCATCGGCAATAAAATAAATATAGTCAACGATTTTGAGCGATTCCTGTACATCATGCGTGACCACTACCGAAGTCGCACCCAGCGCGTCGTTCAGGCTACGAATGAGATTACCCACCACCGAAAGCGAGATGGGATCCAGCCCGGCAAACGGCTCATCGTACATAATCAACATCGGATCCAGCGCCACCGTACGCGCCAGCGCCACGCGTCGCGCCATGCCGCCTGAAAGCTCAGCAGGCATCAAATGATGCGTGCCGCGCAAACCCACCGCATGCAGCTTCATTAGCACTAAATCCCGGATGATCTCTTCCGGCAGATCAGTATGCTCGCGCATCTGAAACGCCACATTGTCATACACTGACATATCCGTGAATAACGCCCCAAATTGAAACAGCATCCCCATCCGGCGACGCATGAGATACAAGCCTTTATGATCAAGCTTATGTATCACCTGCCCATCAATTTTCACATAACCCCTGCTTGGCTTGAGCGCACCGCCGATAAGCTGTAGCAATGTAGTCTTGCCACAGCCGCTGCCGCCCATAACTGCAATCACCTTACCCTTGGGGAAAGTGAGATTGACCCCTTTTAGTATGGGGCGGCTGTCATAGGCAAAATTGACGTCGCGAATTTCGACCAGCGCTTGAGATGACACGTATCAACACCTAGATTGTCCGGTAGACGGCCATTCTAAACCATGCTGTCGCTTAATCGCAACATTAGCCACTAGAGATTTGGCGAGCAACGAAGCTGTCTCGTTATTGACGGAAGGGCTCGACTGTATTTTCATAAAATAGTGTTCCAGACTCTCAGGAATATTCATTGCCATTGGAAATCAACACGTCAGCATGGGCATTTGCTTCAGGCTCCACTCGTGCGTTCATTCTAAAGGATACAACCAGTGGATAACTTTAAGCCGGAAGCGTTCCAACTCCTTTAGTGAAACAGACAACCGTTCTAAATCCGTTTCAAATGCGGCGGGCAGCAGGTCCTCTTCTTCGACATCGCGGAGCCCCTTGCTTGCTTTCAGTTTTGAGTTTTTTCGGATGAGCCCAGCGGCTCCTTCGACGTTAACCCACGGCATGTACTTTGAATGAACGATGTCATTTCTCCTTTCCCCAAGACGAAGGAGTTCGGCCATTAGCTTGTGAAACTCTGCCTTAGCATTTTGATCGGGCTGGCTTTGTAGATCGACGAACCGGGCAAACATTACGTCTGTAGTCTTCACGCGCTTGTTGTATTCAAGTTCATTAATAAGAATGCGAACAAGCTCGTCATCTGCGTTTGCCATTAACACGAGTAGCTCGGTAAGAGCGGCCTCTGCGTGCTGAAACAAAAACACAAAGCGGCCAATTTGGTGGTATGGGGACGGCTCAGTCATCGTAAGTGCCTAACAGTTAGTAGCTTTGTCGTAGTGACCCGTGAAATTTACGTTCATACCGAAGACTCCAACCCAATTTTCTTCGATGACTGTCAAACCATCTTCGGAGAACTGCAACAAAGCGCGGTACTTCTTTTTTTCACGATGGTAGGACCAACGATAATCAATGGTATCGCCAGCGAGCTCCCCAATGAAGTCGAGCTCTCCAATATTCGGGCCATATTCTCGATTAGTCCCATAAAGAGCATTGCCTGTGACATGGTACCGTCCACCTGCAAGGCGCTGGATTTTTAGTTCCGCACTCTCATATTCGCCGGCACGAATGTAATGCCCCGAGATGAAATCGACAGTTCCTTGTGTTTCGCCGAAAAGAACCGGCGCATTGAATGCCAAGCTGATTGCGATGTGCAGCTCTGATCTGAAGTGCTTTACCTCTAACGGTGTAAAGTTCTTGCTTTGCCTTGAACTGCTATCATACTGATCATGGTGATCAAAACAAAGAAAAGCCAAGTTATCTTCGGCATTGTTTGAAGCATTGCCATCGAGATGGGCAATCTGTCCCTGCCGGATTGATGTATTTCGGTTGAGTCCAAAGCAGATGCAACAACGTCGGCGCGCCTGCAAAAGAACCTTGGCTTGGCTGCTTGGAGGAATCGGTTTGCGTGCCATGGTATCTCGTGATTAAGTGCAGTTCTGTTTGTTTTGTGACCGAAGCAAAACTCAAATGAAGTCAATGCACCGGTTTCGCCAATATTTCCCCAGCCTATCTCACATCCCGGGTTTGCGTGAACACTCAACCGCTCGACGAAACGAGCTACGAAAAACATTTCGTCCAGGCAAACGGTTTACTTCAACTAATATCAGGTCGTTAAGCCAATTTATAAACGTTCGGTTTGATGAGCCAATAGAACAAGCTATAATCACTTATTCTAAGTATCTAACCGAACGACAAACCCATGCCAAACGACAACAATCTCACACCTAGTGACAACAAACTCACACCTAATACCGACACGCCTATGCCTGTTGTCGGTAAGCCATCGCCTAAAAAAGACATACCCATGATTCCGATGGAAGACTGGGATATTGATGACAATCCTCCTCTGGTTCCCGCTTATCCCGATGTTCCCAAGGCACTCAATGAGAACCCCAATCCGATCGCTGATCCTAGAAACTATCCTAAGAAAAAGCCGGTCAAGCGTGAATCCAGCCCTTCCGGGTGGACGGATATGTCACACATTCTGCCGCCGGAAATACACCCCTTGTATAGAAAAGGGTGGCTCGGCGCGCTTGAGCTGAATAATCGCGTTGTTATGGCGCCAATGACCCGTAGCCGGGCCGGGATAGGCAACGTGCCGAATGAGATGAATGCAATGTACTACTCTCAACGCAGTTGTGCTGGCCTGATGATTTCCGAACCCACTCAAGTTTCTGCTCAAGGAATTGGTTATCCGGGTACGCCGGGCATATCCACCCGCGAACAGATAGAAGGTTGGAAAAAAGTGACTGCCCATGTATCAAGAACGGGGGGCAAGCTTTTTATGAACCTATCACATGTCGGCCGAATCTCACATCCCTCGCTACAGCCATTCCAGAGTTTGCCAGTCGCACCTTCTGCTATTCAACCGGCAGGGGAGGTTTTCACCCCCAAGGGAATGGTGCCCTACGTTGCACCCCGTGCGCTTGAAATTGCTGAGATGGCGGGCATCGTCGAGCAATACAAGCAAGCTGCGCTTAATGCCGAAGAAGCATGGCTGGACGGCATAGAAATTGATGCCGCGAATGGATATCTTCTCGACCAATTTTTACGGGATAGTACGAATCAACGGACGGATGAGTACGGTGGTTCAATCGAAAATCGCTGTCGCTTGCTGTTTGAAGTAATTCAGGCGGTTTGCAGTGTGTATCCATCGCAAAAAGTCGGCGTCCGTCTGTCCCCAGTTAATCCGTTAAACGACATTTTCGACTCAACGCCGCAAGAGACCTTCGAATACGTCGCCGAACAGCTGAATCGTTTCAATCTGGCTTATATACATGTAGTTGAGGAGCATCCTTCAACATTCAATTTTAAACGCTTACGAAGCTTATTCAGGGGCCAGTACATAGCAAATGGCGGTTACGATGCAGCACGTGCCGAGGCAGCAATTGTTGAAAAGACCGCTGACTTCGTATCATTCGGCGCGCTATTTATTGCCAACCCAGATTTACTATTACGGTTGCGGGAACGTAGAGATTACAACCCACCAGATACGGCAACGTTCTATGGCGGCGATACCGCTGGCTACATCGACTATCCATCGTTGCCATTTTAGTGTCGCGGTAATAAGGGCGCTTGTGTTTGGCAGCGATACGTAATAAAGCCCCGCTGCTTGCGGCGGGGCTTTAACTGCGCTTTTCAATCTGCTGGTTTTCAACCCGCTTTCGCCCCGAGGGTCGGGGAATTGAACTTACAGGTTTATATCTTTTCACGGAGGTCTATAGCCCGGCGTCAGCGCGCAGGGCAGATGCCTTGTCTGTTGCTTCCCAGGTAAACTCTGGTTCTTCGCGGCCAAAGTGGCCGTAGGCAGCAGTGCCGGTATAAATTGGGCGCAATAGCTCGAGCATTTGCACAATGCCTTTGGGCCGCAGGTCGAAATGTTTTTTTACCAACTCCGCAATCTTCTCATCGGAAATTTTGCCAGTGCCATAACTGGTAACCCACACGCTGGTGGGTAAAGCCACGCCAATCGCGTAGGAAATCTGGATCAGACACTTGCTGGCCAGACCAGCAGCTACGATGTTCTTGGCGATATAACGGCCAGCGTAGGCCGCAGAACGATCTACCTTGGATGGATCTTTGCCGGAAAATGCACCACCTCCGTGCGGAGCTGAACCACCATAGGTATCCACAATGATCTTGCGCCCCGTCAGGCCGCAGTCACCTTGCGGGCCACCGATAACAAAACGGCCAGTAGGATTTACCAAATACTTAATGTCGCCTTTGATTAGCTCCTGTGGTAGCACAGGCTTGATAATGTCTTCAATGACGGCTTCACGAATGGTCTCTAGCAACATCTCGGGGGCGTGCTGAGTAGATAGCAATACCGTGTCGATGGAATGTGGTTTGCCATCCACATAACGGATGGTGACTTGCGCTTTAGCATCCGGACGCAGCCAATTTAGGCGGCCATCGCGACGCAGTTGCGACTGGCGCTCGACCACGCGGTGCGCCAAATAGATCGGCAGCGGCATTAACGTGGGTGTTTCATCGCAAGCATAACCGAACATCAGGCCTTGATCGCCTGCACCCTGATCCATGTAATCATGAGATGCGCGATCAACGCCTTGAGCGATGTCCGGACTTTGCTTGTCATAAGCAACAAGCACGGCACAACCTTTGTAGTCTATGCCGTATTCGGTATTATCGTAGCCGATGCGCTTGATGCAATCGCGCGCCACTTTGATATAGTCCACATTAGCGCTGGTAGTTATTTCACCAGCAAGCACCACGAGGCCAGTGTTGACTAATGTCTCAGCTGCTACTCGCGCATAGGGGTCTTGCGCTAGAATAGCATCCAAAATGGAATCAGAAATTTGATCCGCAACTTTGTCGGGATGACCTTCAGATACTGATTCGGATGTAAACAGAAATTCACTCATGGCGCTCCGCAATAGGGTTAGTTAAGAAAACAGTTCATTATAGCAATAACTCGGTTGTAATTACCCCCATGACATCTTCCCTTGTAGCTTGGTTATTCAATTTGGCATCGCGCTTGCCGTTGCGTGTGTTGCATCGTCTTGGCTCCGTGCTGGGCAAATTGACTTATAGTCTGTCCGGTAAGTATGCCGAACGGATGCGCGAAAATCTTAGTAATGCATGGAAAGGGCGTCCCGAAGCAGATTTTCGCAAGGTATTAAACGCTAACATAGTTGAAACAGGCAAGGGAGCGATCGAACTGCTGTGGGTTTGGTGCCGGCCTCTGGCAGAAGTGACTGCCAGCGTCAAAGCATGCTACGGATGGGAGCATGTCGAAGCGGCACGTGCGCGTGGCAAGGGGTTAATTTTTTTAACACCGCACTTGGGGTGTTTCGATGTGTCAGCCTTATATATCGCTGAACAATTGCCACTCACCGTACTGTATCGCCCACCTAAGTTAATTTGGCTGGAACGTGTAATGCGTAGCGGTCGCGAGCGAGCCCAAGTGCAGCTGGCACGTACCGATGTGAGCGGGGTGCGTCAGATGTATAAGGCACTCAAGCGGGCTGAAGCGATAGGACTTTTGCCAGATCAGGTGCCCGGCAATGGAGAGGGAGAATGGGCAGATTTCTTCGGACGACCAGCCTACACCATGACGTTGATTGGGCGCTTGGTTAAATCCAGCGGCGCATCGGTAGTCATGACATCCGTCGAGCGATTAACGCATGGATCGGGATATATCCTACGCTTCACGCCACTTGAGTTCGTTGATGATTTGCCCATAAGCAGGCAGATCAATGCGGCGCTTGAAAAATTGGTGCTCATAAATCCTGCGCAATATCTGTGGAGTTACAATCGTTACAAGATTCCAGTAGGCATTAAGCCCGCCGCAAAGCAAGAAGACCATCCGATATGATGGTGCGTTTTGGTATTTTTTTGTTGTGGCTCCTGCATTTCCTTCCATACCGACTGCAAGCGTGGATTGGTAATATTCTAGGAACGCTGTTTTATCTGTTTTCAGCCAGGCGTCGTCGCGTGGCAAGCATCAATTTGCGTTTATGTTTCCCTGAATTAAATGAAGCACAGCGGTCGAAGCTAGTGCGACAAAATTTTAACGCCTTCGCTCGCAGCATTGTTGAACGGGGGATTTTATGGTGGTCCAGCCGCGAGCGCATCCAGAAGTTGATACGGGTTGAAGGTGCAGAGCATTTTCATAACGCACTTGGTCATCCACTGATATTGCTTACGGCACATTTTGTCGCTCTGGATGTCGGCGGATCCTGGATTACCCAGCATACGGATGGGGTTAGCGTGTACTCCAAACAAAAGAATACTTACATGCAAAACCTGGTGTTGCAGAAACGCGCGCGTTTCGGCAAGCAATTTTTATATGCGCGACAAGCGGGGATGCGCCCGGTAATAAAATCGATACGTGAATGTCGGCCATTTTATTATTTTACGGATCAAGATTGGACCACCAAGGATGGTGTGTTCGTTCCATTCTTTGGCATACCAGCAGCTACGTTGGCGACTTTACCTCGCCTGGTAACAATGACTAACGCAAAGGTGGTACCGTGTATCACACGCGTATTGCCGGATTACAAGGGGTATGAAGTACGCTTCTATCCAGCGTGGGAAAACTATCCTACCAATGATTTGATAGCTGACACCCGCCGCATCAACGAATTCATCGAACAGCGAGCGCGGGAAATGCCGGATCAATATTTCTGGCTGCACAGACGATTTAAAACTCGACCCGAGGGCGAAGAAAGTTTTTACAAATGAAATATCGTGACCTGCGCGACTTTATCTCGCAACTAGAAAAACTGGGTGAGCTCAAACGCGTGATTACGTCAGTTTCTCCCTATTTGGAGATGACGGAAATCTGCGATCGCGTGTTGCATGCACAAGGCCCTGCCGTGCTGTTTGAAAATCCAGCAGGACACAATATACCGGTTCTGGCGAACTTGTTTGGCACACCACACCGCGTGGCATTGGGCATGGGCGAGGAAAGCGTAACGGCATTACGCGAAGTGGGCAAATTGCTGGCTTACCTGAAAGAGCCTGAGCCGCCCAAAGGTTTGAGGGACGCCTGGGACAAGTGGCCGGTATTGAAGCAGGTGTTGAATATGGCACCCAAGGTGGTTTCGAGCGCTGCCTGTCAGGAAGTAGTATGGGAAGGCAGCGAA
>CAZPUT010000021.1:0-20681 GCA_964589845.1 uncultured Candidatus Nitrotoga sp.
CCGCCGAGCTTCGCAAGATTCGTCGCGGACGCAAGGTAAGTCAGCAAGAACTATCTGACCGCGCAATGGTCGCACGCCGCACGATTACCAATGCGGAGGGAGCCGAAAATGTTGGCGTGAAGGAGCTTTGTCGGATTGCCAGCGGGCTTGGCTATGAGCTGGTTTTACGACCGAAAGACACGGTGGTGTTTGAGGAGCTTGCGACCACCTTTAAGGATGATGAATGAACGCCTCCGAACCGTTTGATATCGAGAAGCTGTTCAATAAAATCCGTCAGCTTGAAATACACACACCACAAGGTGTGAGTGGTAGGCTGACCAAAGAAAGTCGTTACGTTTTTAACTATAGCCATGTGAATGACGATGCGGCCGTCTCACTTGTAATGCCGGTACGAGAGGAAAGCTACGCAAGTGGGGATTTGATGAGCGTGTTCGCAATGAATCGCCCTGAGGGATACCTTCGCTACATCATTGAGGAGCGACTGAAACGCCTTGGTGCGCCGAGCGATATGTTTCTGCTGTTTCTGGCCGGCAGTAACCAGATTGGACGTTTGACATATGCGCTCCCTGGTGAAAGCTTGCCACAAAGTGCTGGTGAACACTTAAAGGATCTGCTGTCTTCGCCTTCAGGCGCTCTTTTTGAACGTCTGGTGAGTCAGTATGCTTTTGGCTCCGGTATCTCTGGGATTCAACCCAAAGCACTTGTTCCGATCGCGAACGATAGTGTTGCTGGCAGTCTGGCAGAGCACGCAGCAATGCCGCTAAAAACCGTCATTGTGAAGGCCGAGGGAGGAGATTATCCTGGACTCGCACGTAATGAATTTTTCTGCATGTCTGTCGCCAAGGAAGCTGATTTTGATGTGCCGGACTTCTGGCTTTCCGATGACGGTCTGCTGTTCGTAATGTCGCGGTTCGACAGGATGCCTGATGGAACTGCACTGGGCTTCGAAGACATGGCCGTCTTGACTGGACGAACCGCGAAGGAAAAATATGAAGGCAGCTATGAAATGATTGCGCGAGCGGTGGAAACGTTTGCCGGCGACGATAGTGTTGCGCAACTGAGAAAATTGTTCGAGCGCGTGGTACTTTCCTGTTGGATGCGTGACGGCGATGCGCACCTGAAAAACTTTGGCATGCTCTACGAGCATCCTGCTGCAGCCAGGTGTCTTGCACCAGTCTATGACGTGGTATGCACCGATGTGTATCCGGAGTTGGACGGTAAATTGGCATTGAAGCTCAACAAGAGCAAAGCCTTTCCGACCAAGGAAGATATCGTTGAGTATGGGAATCGGTTAGGACTTAGCGGAGACGAGGTGGCAGAAATCCTTGGGCGTATTGAGGATGCCTATAGTGCAGTGATAGTGAGGTGCGAAAGCGATCCTCGATATCAGGGCGACAGCTTGCTTGCTGATCTTCAGAAAGCGATCGAACGCACTGGGTTGCGAAGTCATATGCCTTCAAGCGGGATTTCAGGCTCGTGATGGTAACGCCTCGATAAAGTAAGGATGTCGCTAATCTGTGTCTTAAATATTGATAGCAAAGCAGTATTTTTGAGAATGGTACAAACGATGGTATCGTCAAGTTTATGCAATAATATTGCTCATAAAATCAATGTTATAAATGCGTCGTTTACAATTGAGTGGGAGTGAGTGGTATGCCAAGTGGCAATATTTTCTTCAGTGCTGTCAATGGGTTGTGTGTTTGAAATATCACTGCGTCTACATCGTCAATTAAACAGGTTTTCCGCGGTAAGCGATTGATGTCGAAAGGCTTCACGCTTGTCGCCATGTCAGCAGATCGTGCATGCAGCGTAAATATTTGACGGTAAACCTGACGGTAGATTTATCCTTAAAATCTAGGCATTTGCGTTTACCGTTGAATCTGTACCTGCCGGGTTATCTCATTCACCTGACTGCAGAACTCAGGCTGGACGGACAGATTGTTGCCAACGGCGGCACCTTCACGATGGGTGATGAACTGGTTTCTAATAACGCATTGTTTGACCCAGCACGAGGCTGGGATTTCGGCGAAGACAATCGGCCCATTGCGGGAGAATATATCGCTACGCATGTGGATTTGCAGGGGGTGTCGACCACTCAGTTGCAAACAATGGAGACAAGACTCACACAAACCCAAACCAAGCTTGCAAAAAACCAGTTTACTGGTTTGACTAAAGAGGACATCTCCGGTGACATGCTCTACGGTGCCGTCTTAAGCTACTTTGCCGCCAACCAAGCAGCAGCCCAGATCGCACTCGTACTGCGGGCGTAGTCGAATATCGCCGTCTTTCATTTGGCAACTTCTTAACCAGTGCAAAAACACTGTACTGGTTTGGTATTCCGAAGAATATATCCTTCCCCGGATTAATGATGGATATCAATCGCTATGCCTCCATGAATGTCGCCAAGGACAATAACCCAGCCACTGTTATCGCCTACAACAAACAAAGTGGTATGCGTCTATCAGCCTATGAACACTTGATACCAGAAAAAATCTTCACCGACCCTGCTGACCTTAATCGCCCGCAAGGAATTTCGGCAGTAAAGGCTCTTGCACTGGCGGCATATCAAGGACAGAAGATATACAAGCTGAACCAAGCGAACCAGGCGCAACACCAGACCCTGCTGGCACAGATTACCATCGACGCGGATGCCAGACAGGAAATTCAGAATGCACTTGCGGCGGGGAAAGAAGTGTCCGTTCATCAAACACCCATCACGCAAAGTAGTTGGACAGGTAGTGGTTATATCATCACTGATCCGGCAATCGGATCGGGGGCGTATAAGATTAGTGGTGGGGCGAATGGGGGGGTTTCGTCGCAATATTTTTATCAATATTAGTTACGTTGATTGGTTTGTTAATCACTATATCAAGCGTTTCAATATTGGTTGGGTTGGTAGCTTTGGCTCCTTTCATAGCGTTAAATGCTTACTTCCAGAATGTAGTATTGCATCTTGATGGAGAAGGACAGTTTCTGATTAACTACGCTACTCTACTGATTGTGCTCGCAGCAACCTTGTTGGCACCTGAAATACTTATTTTTGAACTAGGTAGCGAATTATTGATGTACTCATATTCTGTACTAAAAATGTAACTCTGATGCTATGAATAAAGAATCTTTTGGAGATTATTTATTAAGGGTGATTGTTCGATCCTCCCGTCATTCTGGGCATGCGGGAGCAGTATTGATATTGGCTGTTATAGGGCACTTGATATTGCTAATGCTGCTGCTATTTGGACGTGGTGATTTGGTTCCCTTACAATTCCATTGGTTAGAAAAACTCATCTTTTGGCGATAGCGAATTGAGTGACGTAAGCTGGAAAAAATGGACACCAACGGTTTTTTAACTTGAAACGGAGGTGTGAAATGAAACAGAGAATGCCAAGAGCAATTTACAGCAAAGAGTTTCGTGAACAGGTGGCCAATCAGGTCACAATTATCGTTATCAATTTAATATTTTTACTGATTGGTCATGGAGACTGGGTTCCAGCCAAATTTCATTGGCTTAATAAACTGTTTTTTTGGAGATAGCTCTCTATGCCATTTTCAAGAAACCATTCGCAACAACGGTCTCGTCAAAATCTACAGCTGGGTCAGAAACACCATCGAAACCTTCCCCACCTTCGGCTCCATCCAAGGTGCGGACATGGCCCTGCAAACCAAGAAGGGTAACAGCTTTGATACCGCCAGCCTGCTCATCGGCCTCCTGCGTGCCGCAAATATCCCCGCTCGCTACGATCTGCCGATGCCTGTTCCGCCACCAGAGGGGGCTAAGTGGATTGATACTTACCATCGCTGGTACTGTAATTGACTGGGGTAGAAAAGGTTGTTATTTTGGCGAGTTACTTAATTTGTCGCCATAATAATGCTCTTATTATTTTATATCCGAATAATATGATATTATTTTGGCTATTCATGAATAAAATAGCTAAAATAATTACGTCATGGCAAAAACGATTGCTCCATTACTTCCCTCGACGACCGAATTCCTGCAACGGTTCGGCGAACGACTGCGCTTAGCGCGATTGCGTCGGCGTTTGACCGCCAAGCAGGTGGCGGAACGGGCGGGCATGGCGCCGATGACTCTGCGCAGCCTGGAGCGGGGTGGGTCGGGCGTGACAATGGGTGCCTACTTGGCTGTCATGCAGGTTCTTGGCATCGAGAAAGATATGGATCTGTTGGGAGCTGCCGACCCGCTGGGCCGCGAGCTGCAGGATGCGCGCTTGACGGCTCAGGGTAAACCGTCGGTTCGTACTGAGTCGTCGGGATACGGTGTACCGGTGAAGCGTAGACGAAGCATCACCGCTGCAGATGCGGCCCGTGATCGACCGGCCCCGGCCAAAACTCGGCCTCAGTCTCGCAAGGGCACCGGACAGTGGATAGAGAAGAGCGGTTTCACCAGCACCCAAATCTTGGTCGATTTGATCGACGCCAAGGGCACCACGCAGAAGAAGAGGCATTGATCGTGGCCATCGCCGTCTACGCCGATTGGGACGGGTTGCCGCATCCCTTGCGTCTGGGGTGGCTCCATGGGTTGCGAGGAGCGGGGCGGGAGGTGTTCGAATTCGAGTTTGATGTTGCTGCACTGGCGCATTCTGCGCTGAATGGCCTTCAACTCGATCCTCGGCTCGGGCTGTACCCGGGCCGCCAGCATCCACCCCAGGGGTACGAGACCTTCGGCGTGTTCGCCGATGCCAGTCCGGACCGTTGGGGTCGCTTGCTCATGCAACGGCGCCTGGAGCGGGAGAAGCGTGCAGGCCGTGCATCCAAGCATGCACGCCTGTACGAATCCGATTACCTGTTGGGTGTGCACGACGCCTTTCGCGCAGGCGCACTTAGGTTCCGGCTCGATGACGAGGGGGGCTTCCTGGACAATCGTCATGACATCGCGGCACCACCCTTCGTGCAACTGCGTGAACTGGAGGCCGCCAGCCTGGCACTGGAACGGGATGAAGACAACACGGCCAAGGCTGGCGATGACTGGCTGCGCATGTTGATCGCACCCGGTGGTTCATTGGGTGGCGCCCGGCCCAAGGCTAGCATCGTCGATCCCGATGGGCACTTGTGGATCGCCAAGTTTCCCAGCGTGCGCGACGAGCATGACGTAGGCGGTTGGGAGTTGGTCGTGCAGACGTTGGCTCGCGGCTGTGGATTGCGAGTGCCTGAAGGACTCGCGCGTCGGTTTGCGAATTCACACCACAGCTTTCTAGTGAAACGTTTCGATCGGACCGAAACCGGGCAGCGCCTGCACTTCGCCTCGGCCATGACGCTGACCGGTCACAAGGATGGTGATGACGCATCGACAGGTGCAAGCTATCTGGAATTGGCTCGCGTGCTGATCGATCAAGGCGCGCAGACCGATGCCGACCTTCTGGAGTTGTGGTCACGCATCGTGTTCAACATGCTGGTGTCAAACACTGACGACCACCTGCGCAATCACGGCTTCCTCCTGGTGCCGGGCAAGGGGTGGCAATTGTCCGAGGCTTACGACATGAACCCAGTGCCTGACTCACATGGCTTGCGACTAAACGTCAGCGAGGCCGACAACGCACAGGATATCGACCTGGTTCTCTCAGTGGCACCATACTTCCGCATCTCGGTGAAGGATGCGAACGCAATCACCGAGCGCAGCCAAGCCGTCGTGCGGCAGTGGCCGAAGATCGCTAAGCACCTGCGTATCCCGGCACGCGAACAGCAGCGGATGGCCTCTGCGTTCAGGCTGGCGGAGTGACTGTAATGGCCGAGTGGCGAAGAGCATTGATTTGGATGCTGTCGTCCAGCTATGACAACGGCGAAAAATCCAGAAAAGAGTCTCGCTGGCTAACGAAGACTGTTGATGATGGATGCGCCAGAGTAGCCGCCTCGCAAACCGAGTTCATCTCCCGCGTTAGCAAAAGCATTCTTTTTATGACGGTAGAAGTGACGGTAAAGCGTGATGATGAGAACAACTAAAGCTAGGTTTTATACGGGTTTCCCGGCCTAGGAAACAATAGAGTGGGAGTGACAAGTGTCTTCGGAAACATTTTAGGATTTCGCTTCGAACTTGAATCCGCTATTTCATTCCAGGCACTGTCATAGCCAATAGTCATTGATGTACTTCTCGCCCTTGTCGCAGAAGAATGTAACGACATGTTCGACCTTGTGCCGCTCGCGTAATTCTCGTGCAGCGATCAGGTGTGCGCCGGACGATGGCCCGACGAAGATGCCGTGCTCACGCGCCAGCCGACGCATCTCCAACACAGCCTCTGCAGACTCGACCGTGACGACTTCATCCAGCAGGGCACGGTGGCGTTGAATAATACCGGGTACAAACCCGTCGGCGATTCCCTCGATCAGGTGCTTGGCGATCTCGCCGCAGAGTATCGTGCATGACTCACTTGGTTCAAGCGCGACAACCTTGCATGCTGCGTTAGCCGCCGTGAACGCCTGGCCTACGCCGATGATTGTGCCGCCGGTACCAACGCCACCGACAACCACATCAGGGAGCACGCCCGCAGGGAGTTGTGCCAGAATTTCTGGCCCCAACCACTCGCGGTTCTCATCTACATTCCATTCGTTATCGAATTGTTGCGGGGCAAAATAACCGGGTAGACTTCCCAGCTTTCTAACTTCGGCCAACGCATCGGTGACATGAAAATCACCAATGATGCGCACTTCGGCACCATAGGCACGCGAGATCGCAGTGCGTTCACGGCTCAGGCCATTGGGCATTAACACCAGCATCTTGTAGCCTTTGACAGCGGCCACCATGCTCATTGCGTTACCGGTATTGCCGCTGCTAGCTTCCACGATAGTGTCGCCCGGTTTCAGCAGACCTTCACTTTCGGCGCGCTCTATCATGTATTTTGCAATGCGCGCCTTGATGGATCCAGATGGATTAAGAAATTCCAGCTTGACCCAGATACCGTCAATCTGAATTAGTGGTGTTGAGCCGATAGCATCTAGAATAGTTTGCATGATAGAGTTAACTCAAAAGGTTGGGAATATGGAAGCTCATCATTCCCGCGCAGGCGGGAATCCAGTTAGAAAAAAAGTTTTCAAAAATTAAAGGAAAAATTAAAGGGGCCAGGCACAGATTATTCACGAATTATTAATGGCGCTTGTCATTATAATCCCGATTACCCTTGTCCTACGTTACGCGCTGGGGATTCGTCATGATTCTTTTGCGACTTGCTGCGTAGCTTGGCTTCCCGCTTTTCTCCAGTCATTAATATTCGAGCTTAGCAGCCTGTCGGACTACCCGTTAATTCTGCCAGCCACTTGGTATTGCCGGGTGGATTTGATCGTAATTTTACAAATTGTATTTCCAGCTTCTCAGAAATGCTCATTGCTGTAGGGCACCTCTAAAAATTCGTCATTCCCGGGAAGGCGGGAATCCAGCTTGTTGATTTGACTGGACTCCCGCCTTCGCGGGAGCGACGAAATATGAATTTTTAGAGGTGCCCTTTAGTCTTATAATAAAATATTATACCCGTGTGCCGAAGCATTTCTGGCGCGACGCTGTGCGCCCGTATTCTTGTAAATATCGCAAGTTAAGCAATGTCACACATCGTAGGTTCAATTTCACCTAGCTATGGTTATTTAATTTAACGGAACAAATATAATGTCTTTGATTCATGATCTAAAATCCATCGCCAGGTTGTTATTATTTTTAGCGTTAATATTGATTAAGTGTGAAGCATACGCTATTCGTCCATTTGTAACTGACGATGCACGTATAGTTGGCGAGGGAATAGCGCAGGTCGAGACATGGACCGTCTTCGATAGGCATTCGGCCACGCATAATGCACTTTTCGCGATAGGTCCCACGGACTGGCTCGAAATTACCTCCGGCTTCGCCCAGAGTTACAAATTCGTAGATAAACAAGGTTATGGTATTTCAGGAGGACTTTTACAGTTCAAGGCACTTCTCCGCGATACAAAACCTAACCAAGGTCCTGGTGTCTCGTTCTCTGTAGGTGTCATCCCAGCATTTGGCTCCGGTTCATTAACTCCAGATGGAGTTACTAAGTTTGGTTATGCAATCTTATCGCAATCTTTTTTTAATGATGATCTACTTTTCCACGTCAATCTCGGGACTTCATCTAGGAAAGACATGCAACAGACGCATACCCTGACAGCTGGATTTGGTTTTCAGGCAAGAATTATTGGTGGACTTCATGCTGTTGCGGAGATTTATCATGGCGACCCCTATAACCCTACAATTCAAGCTATGGCTAGCCAGGTCGGTTTCAGGCATATTTTTAATGATACTGTCCAGATTGATGGGACAATTGGTTCGACATTCGACCGGCCTACAGAGCCGTGGATGACCATTGGTATTCGCATCGTAAGTCCCAAGCTCTGGTAAGTCTTCTAGTTATATTCTCCGGATAGATTCCACACTTTGGAACATCCGGATAACCCTACGACCTTATTTTGACTTCTCCCGTTCAAGTAACACGGAAGGCTACGGACACACAACCAAAAAATGTAACAGCAAAGTAATTCTGTGCTTCGATGAAATCGTTACCCGGCGCTTCTCTGCATGATTATGCCTTGCTATAAATGTTCGTCCCCTGCTGCACGAATTCCACCGCTTTTTGTTCCATTCCTTTTTGAAAGGCAGTTTGTTCGTCTATGCCTTGAGTGGCGGCATAGTCTCGTACTTCCTGTGAGATTTTCATTGAACAAAAATGAGGCCCGCACATGGAGCAGAAATGCGCGACCTTGGCGGAATCCTTGGGTAGTGTTTCATCATGGAAGTCGCGCGCCTTGTCTGGGTCGAGGCCAAGGTTGAACTGATCTTCCCAGCGGAATTCAAAGCGTGCCTTGGATAGCGCGTTGTCACGAATCTGTGCGCCGGGATGGCCCTTGGCAAGGTCGGCGGCATGCGCCGCGAGTTTATAGGTGATGACACCTTCTTTGACATCAGCTTTATTCGGCAAGCCGAGGTGTTCCTTTGGGGTAACGTAGCACAGCATTGCAGTGCCGTACCAGCCTATCATTGCTGCTCCGATACCAGAGGTGATGTGGTCGTAGCCCGGCGCAATGTCTGTAGTGAGCGGTCCCAGTGTGTAGAACGGCGCTTCATGGCATTGTTCCAGTTGCAGCTCCATGTTCTCTTTGATGAGGTGCATGGGCACGTGGCCGGGGCCTTCGATCATCACCTGTACATCATGTTTCCATGCAATTTTGGTCAGTTCACCGAGCGTTTTCAATTCGCCCAGTTGCGCTTCGTCATTGGCATCAAAAATCGAACCGGGGCGCAGGCCATCGCCGAGGCTGAAGCTGACGTCATAAGCTTTCATGATCTCGCAGATATCTTCGAAATGTTCGTACAGGAACGATTCTTTATGATGGGCCAAACACCATTTGGCCATGATTGAACCGCCGCGCGATACGATGCCAGTCATGCGGTTGGCCGTTAATGGAACGTAACGCAGCAACACTCCGGCATGAATCGTAAAGTAATCGACGCCTTGCTCGGCTTGCTCAATCAGCGTGTCGCGGTAGATTTCCCAAGTCAGGTCTTCGGCTTTGCCGTTGACTTTTTCCAGCGCCTGGTAAATTGGCACTGTGCCGATCGGCACCGGTGAATTGCGAATGATCCATTCACGCGTCTCGTGGATGTGTTTGCCGGTGGAGAGATCCATCACGTTGTCGGCACCCCAGCGAATCGCCCAAGTCAGCTTTTCAACTTCTTCGCCGATGCTGGAGGTGACGGCCGAGTTGCCGATATTGGCGTTTATTTTTACCAGAAAATTGCGGCCGATAATCATCGGCTCGACTTCGGGATGATTAATATTGGCGGGGATAATGGCGCGACCACGGGCAATTTCATCGCGTACGAACTCGGGCGTAATCTCGGTCGGAATGCTGGCGCCAAAAGACTGGCCGGGATGCTGGCGGCCCATTAAATTGGCCAATTTATTTCCCATCGGACCGGAAGCTTTTAATTCTTCGAGATACTCTTTGCGACGCATATTTTCGCGAATTGCGACAAATTCCATCTCCGGCGTGATGATGCCCTGGCGTGCGTAGTGCATTTGTGACACGTTAGCGCCCACTTTCGCGCGGCGCGGTGTGCGGCGCAGGTTGAAACGTAATTCGGCCAGCTCGGGATCATTCAGACGTGTGATGCCATATTGCGACGAAGGGCCGGATAGTTCATCGGTGTCGTTACGCTCGATAATCCACGGCATGCGTGGGGTCGGCAAACCGGAACGGATGTCTATATTGGCGGCCGGGTCGGTGTAAGGGCCAGAGCAGTCATACACAACTATCGGCGGATTTTTTTCCGCAGTCATACTTGCGGGCGTGTCAGATTGCGAGATTTCGCGCATCGGCACTTGAATGTCGGGGCGTGACCCCGCAACATAAATTTTGCGCGAATTTGGTAAAGGCTGCACTGCCGCTTCGTCAACGTGGGCAGCTTGGCTTAAAAACTTTGGATGGGCATTCATGGTGGGTTGCTCCAAAAAAGCAAGGAGCATCATAGTAATTACTGACGCTTCCCTACGACGGCATTATCCGTACAGGTTCAAAGGGTATCTCTCACCTCGTCGCATTGATGACGAGGACCCCTACGCAAGCGAACAAATTACTGTAAATGAGGTGGGAAAGCAAGCACGTGCTATTTCTAATACCCAAAGGGTCGTAAGTAGGGATGTCGTTAACAGTTCATGCAACAAGCTGGGCGATCATCGCCACGTCAGCGACGCCGGTCACCGGCGGACCATGAGTAGACTAATATTTTTTAATGAGTTGCTGTGAGGTTTGACCGAATATTCCATCCGCTTTAATGTTCA
Organism: uncultured Candidatus Nitrotoga sp.; assembly: GCA_964589845.1. Lineage (GTDB taxonomy): Bacteria > Pseudomonadota > Gammaproteobacteria > Burkholderiales > Gallionellaceae > Nitrotoga. The sequence goes on from CAZPUT010000021.1 coordinate 10,791, forward strand.
CGCCTCGATCCGACAATCCGAGCTGAAAAAGGCGCACATTCAGTCCGCGTTGCAGCCGATACTTGATACAGCTGTAAAGTGTGTCGAATTGGGGTGCTGAGTACTTACCCATCAAATGCCACATCTCCTTCAGCCACCATATCGCCCACATTGATATTCTTGAAGTCAAACAGCTTGCTGTCCATCAGGTGTGAAGGTTTAACGTTCTGCATGGCGGTGAAAATGGACTGGCTGCGGCCGGGGTATTGGCGCTCCCACGCAGTTAACATTTCCTTGATATTCTGGCGTTGCAGGTTTTCCTGTGCACCACATAGATTACACGGGATGATGGGGAATTTCAGGGTGCGGGCAAAACTGGCAATGTCTTTCTCGGCGCAATAAGCCAGTGGACGAATCACCACGTGGTCGCCCTTATCCGTAACCAGCTTGGGTGGCATAGCCTTGAGTTTGCCGCCGAAAAATATATTCAGGAACAGCGTTTCTATCATGTCGTCGCGGTGGTGGCCTAATGCGATCTTGTTCGCACCCAGTTCTCCGGCCACGCGATAGATGATGCCGCGACGTAAACGCGAGCAGAGTGAGCAGGTGGTTTTGCCTTCTGGGATTTTTTCCTTGACTATGGAATAGGTGTCCTGGGTTTCAATGTGATACTCGATGCCGATGGATTTGAAATAGTCCGGCAGTATATGCTCCGGAAAACCCGGCTGCTTCTGATCCAGATTCATGGCAATCAGGCGAAAATTAATCGGCGCGCGTTTTTGCAGTGTAAGCAAAATTTCCAGCAGAGTGTAAGAATCCTTGCCACCGGACATGCACACCATGATGGTGTCGCCTTCCTCGATCATGTTGAAGTCGCCGATAGCACGGCCAACTTGCTGTTCCAATCGTCCGCGCAGGCGGTTAAAGTTACTGGAGTGATGCTCAAAATGGATGGGGTGTGTAATGGCGTTCATATTGTTCATTCAAAGGTTAATACTGCGTCCGCCATCCACCGCAATAATTTGTCCGGTGATGTAGGGCGCATCGTTTAATAAAAATTTCACGGTACGGGCAATGTCGTCTGGCTCGCCTTCACGCTTGAGCAAGGTGTGTGCGATGATTTGTCTCCGCCGTGTCTCATCGCCCCATTCCGCACTTTCAGGCCACACAATGACGCCTGGGGCAATAGCGTTGACGCGCACCTGTGGGGCCATTTCCTGCGCCAGCGCGCGCGTGAGCGCCGACAGTCCGCCCTTTGCAATGCTATACAACAGATGGCCGTGCATTGGCCGTTCGGCATGAATGTCGACAATGTTGACAATGGCGCCGTGGTTGTGGCGCAACTCCTTTGCTGCCGCTTGTGCGAGTAGCAGCGGGGCTTTCAGGTTGGTGCCGATAAGGTCGTTCCAGTTTTGATCGTTCACATCGCCCAGTGACGTAGGGAAGAAACTGGAGGCATTGTTAACCAGCGCATCCAGGCGCCCAAAGTGACTGATGGTTTTCTCTACCAGCCGGAACAGAGCTTGCGGGTCCAGCAGGTCGGCCTGTATGTGCAGCACAGAGCCGGGACGCTCGGCTTGTAATTCGGACTGTAAAGCCAATGCATCCTGTGCAGAAGAACGGTAGTGCAGCGCGATGTTCGCCCCCGCTGCGTGCAGCTTGCGGCAGATCGCTGCCCCCACGCGTTTTGCGCCACCCGTCACTAATACCACTTTACCTTGCATGGTGCTCTCCACTAAACTTACGGCTTGTAATTTAACACATCCCCATCGCTCAATCATGTCCTCACTGCCCTTGCCATCCCCCGAAGCTCAGGCGCACAGCGATCAACTGCGTGATCTGATTCATCACGATATCTTGCGGCAAGGAGGGTGGATCCCATTTTCGCGTTTCATGGAGCTGGCGTTATACGCGCCAGGAATGGGCTACTACAGTGCCGGGGCACGCAAGTTCGGCGCAGCCGGGGATTTTGTCACCGCGCCGGAAATTTCTTCGTTATTTGGTCGAACATTGGCGCGACAATTAGTCGAAATTATGGCGCAAAGCACCCCGCATATTACTGAACTCGGCGCAGGTAGCGGCAAGCTGGCTGTTGATATATTGAGCGAGCTGGAACGGCAGAATAGTCTGCCCGAACGTTATGACATCCTGGAAGTCAGTGCCGACTTGCGCGAGCGGCAACAAGCATTGCTGCAAGCACACTTGCCCCATTTAATTAACCGCGTGCATTGGCTGGATGCGCCCCCGGACAGCATTTCTGGAGTGCTTGTCGCCAACGAAGTGTTAGATGCGCTGCCAGTGCATCTGGTACGTTGGACTGATGCGAATATTGTTGAGCGCGGCGTGGCGAGCGAGGGAGAAAACTTTGTGTGGCAGGAACGTTTGCCGGAAAGTTCAATGTTGCGGGAGATTGCGCAACAGATCAAGGTGCCTGATGACACGCTCAGTGACGTGTCACTTGCCGTACGTGGCTTGGTCAGCAGCCTGAGCGAGCGCTTGCATCAAGGTGTGCTGCTATTTATTGACTATGGTTTTGGCGCGCGCGAGTATTACCATCCGCAGCGCACACAAGGCACGCTCATGTGCCACTATCGTCATCATGCACATGATGACCCGTTCTTCCTGCCCGGCTTGCAGGACATTACCGCGCATGTAGATTTCACCGCCGTAGCGGAAGCAGCCATTGATGCAGGATTGCACTTGTATGGTTATACAACTCAAGCCTATTTCCTGATTAACAGCGGAATTACTGATTTATTGGCAGAGACCAATTCTGAAAATATTCGCGACTACCTTCCACTTTCTGCACAACTGCAAAAGCTGACTAGCCCTGCCGAGATGGGTGAGTTGTTTAAAGTAATTGCTCTGGGCAGGGGAGTGAATATGCCTCTATGTGGATTTGTGTCGGGCGATAAGTCACGTTTATTATAAAGGACACCTCTAAAAATATTTATACTGGATCGACGCGCCAGCTGGATGTCGGGCTATCAACCAATGGGGCAAGTATCCATGTTTAATTTTCGGAGTCCGCATGATTTATCATGCTTTCTTACTTTGGCTCTATACTGCATTTAAATAATTCTTGTAAGATACTAAGACACAATGATGAAGCCACATTACCTGTTAATTTTTTTGTGCGCTGGTTATATCGGCTGGGCACAGGCGGAAATATATAAAACAGTCGATGCTGATGGGCATGTGACTTATTCCAGCACACCTACAAAAGGCTCCACAAAAGTTGATCTGGGATCACTGACTATCGTGCCGTCGCCTGGGCATGCACACAATAACGCTGCGCCTTCCAATTCTCTCAAGGTAGATTCGGCTACACAGAAAAACCGCGATACCTTGCGACGCAAGATACTTGAAGAAGAGTTATCAACAGAACAAAAATTGGTCGGAGAAGCTCGCCAGAACCTGATAAATGGAAAAGAACACCCGGAAATTCTCAAGGACAAAGACGGTAAGAGCTATCGAAATGCGGCCAAATATGAAGAAAATATAAAAGCTTTGCAGTGGCAGGTAACACTACACGAGAAAAATGTCGAAGCGCTTAAGACTGAACTGCTCAAACTCAAATAATTATCGTGTATTTTTTGGATAAATTTGCTGAAAAATTCATATTCTGGCTCTGATTGCAAGATCGAGGATTGTTTTTTGGGTGCTGGTTCAGCATAACGGACATCTTATTTCTTGGTCACGGATTTTTTTGGAGTAGCTGATTTTTTTGGAGCAGCAGGTTTTTTCAGAGTAGCAGGTTTTTTTGGAGCCGCTGGTTTTTTTGGAGCGGCAGATTTTTTCGGAACGGCTGGTTTTTTCTTGGCTACGGCTTTCTTCAGAGATGGTCCTTTTGCCACACGCTCTGCCAGCAGCGCCAAACCTTCTTGCAATGTTATTTCTTCCGGGGATATGTCTTTAGGCAGAGTGGCGTTAACCTTCCCATGTCTTACGTACGGGCCATAGCGGCCATTGCAGACGTCTACCGGTTTTTGATCATCAGGATGCGCGCCTAGTTCCCGTAACACAGTATTGGAAGTTCTTGCCTCTGCTAATAATGCTACTGCGCGTTCCAATTGTATGGTGAAAACACTGTCGCCCTTGGGAATGGATTTAAATTTTCCATCATGCCCGACATAAGGGCCGAAGCGTCCAATGTTGACGATAATTTTTTTGCCGCTTTCGGGGTGGAGTCCCAATTCTTTGGGAAGTTGCAGCAACTTTGTGGCAGCAGCAAGGTCTGCCTCGTCTGGAGGTAATTCCTTCGGCCAGGAAATTCGCTTCGGTTTTGTTTTGGATCCTGCCTCTACCTCACCGAGTTGTACGTAATAGCCATAAGGACCGCGCAACAACAGCACCGGCAGACCACTGACTGGATCACTCCCCAGTTCCTTGCGCGCTTCCCCGGTATCGGTTTCGGCTGTGAGGTTGCGTGTGTAGTCGCACTCCGGGAAGGCTGTGCAGCCAATGAAGTTGCCACGTTTGCCCAAACGGGTAGCTAAAGGCTTGCCGCATTTGGGGCAGGCTTCGTCGATTAGTTCTTGTGTTACATCTTTACGCTCGATATTTTTTTTATCTTGTATAAGCGCAGCGAAGGGATGCCAGAAATCGTTTAATACTGGTATCCAATCGCGCTTGCCATCGGAAATCTCATCCAGCTCATCTTCCATTTGCGCAGTAAATCCGTAATCAACATAGCGCGTAAAATGTTCGGTGAGGAAGCGGGTAACGACACGGCCGACGTCGGTCGGTTTGAATCGTTTTTTGTCCAATATTGCATATTCACGAGCCTGTAGCGTGGAAATGATGCTGGCATAAGTTGAGGGACGTCCGATGCCATGCTCTTCTAAAGTTTTAACCAAACTAGCTTCGGAAAATCGCGGTGGCGGCTGGGTAAAATGCTGCTCACCATACAGCTTGTCAAGAGGAATTGTTTCCCCCTCTTCCAGAGGCGGCAATTTTTTATTTTCTTCTTCTTCGCTGTCATCCGTACTTTCTTGATAGACAGCGATAAAGCCAGGAAATATGAGGGTTTGGCCGCTGGCACGAAACAGGGTGTCATCCCCGCCGAGGCGAATATCAAGGCTGACTGTATCGAAGCGCGCGGGAGCCATCTGACATGCGAGAGTGCGCTTCCAGATCATTTCATAGAGCCGCGCTTGATCGATGGTGAGAAATTCCCGCATGCTCTCCGGGGTGCGAGTAATCGAGGTTGGCCGTATTGCTTCGTGAGCCTCCTGCGCATTCTTGGCTTTGCTTTTGTAGATCGGTGAGGCTTTAGGCAAATAATCCGGGGCAAATTGTGCCGCGATATAACTACGTATTTCCTGCAGAGCTTCCTGTGCCAGTGTGACGGAATCGGTACGCATATAACTGATCAGTCCTACCGTTTGACCGCCGATGTCCATACCTTCATAAAGCTGTTGGGCGATACGCATCGTGCGGTCAGTGGACATGCCTAGTTTGCGCGCTGCCTCCTGCTGCAGCGTGGAAGTAGTGAACGGAGCAGCGGCATGGCGTTGCTTGGCTTTCTTTTCCACACGCACCACGCGCGGCGGTAATTTGGCCGCATTGATGTTGTCAAAAATCTTCTGGTATTCCGTCTCGCTGGCTATACCCAGTTGCTCCAGTTTTTTCCCTTGATATTGAAACAGCTTGGCGGTAAATGGTTGGCTATTCTTCTGGCTGTCGAGATGCACAGTCCAATATTCCTGCGAGCGAAATGCCTCGATTTCTAATTCTCGTTCCACGATCAGGCGCAGCGCCGGGCTCTGCACACGTCCGGCAGAAAGCCCGGGGCGTATTTTGCGCCATAGCAGCGGCGAAAGGTTGAAACCTACCAAGTAATCCAGCGCACGTCGCGCCTGCTGCGCATTGACCAAGGGAATGGAAATTTCACGCGGATTCGCCACTGCTTCGCGCACTGCAGACTGGGTGATTTCGTAGAATACTACGCGTTGCATGGATTTATTTTTTAAATTGCGCTTGCTTTTGAGCAGCTCAGCGACATGCCAGGCAATGGCTTCCCCTTCACGATCCGGGTCAGGCGCCAGATAAATGTGGTCTGCCTGAGCGGCGGCTTTGGCGATGGCGTCTACATGTTTGCTGTTTCGCGCAATGATTTCATACTGCATGGCAAAATCATGTTCAGTATCGATCGCACCCGATTTGGGTATCAGGTCGCGGACATGTCCATAGGTCGCCAGTATCTCAAAATCTTTCCCCAGATATTTTTTCAGGGTGACGGCTTTGGCCGGGGATTCAACGATTAGTAGATTGCTCGGCATGGTGGTTTTTTTGTCTAATTTGAATGTTTAATGTAAGTGACTGGAATCGGCCGGAGTCAGTAGATCTTCGACTATTAAAGGATCCAAGTCTTGACGTTGATTCCACAACACCATGAGAACGATAAGCTTGATTTTGTCCAGTGGTAAATTTTCACGGTTCAATGCGACCGCGCGGTCGAGGATCATTTCCCGCTCCACGGGTGTAATTATTTTATTTTGTTCCCAAAATGTCAGAAAACAACGTACCTCAAAGCTAATGCGCTTGATTTCCAAGTCGGCATAAAAGCGCCCACTACTTTCATTAATGATGGAGGGATAGTTTGCTTTGTTCAACTGTTCCAGGCCGGACAACCAAGTCAACGCCAGATGAATGTCCTCATCTTCGAATCCGGCGGCGGATAACTTGCGGGATAGCCTGTCTGAATTTGGATAGCGGCCAGCATGAAAATAACTTTCAAATAAAAACATTAAAATGTCAAACATAATGCCCCGATAAAAATTGATTGTAGGTAATTATTAAACTAGGTGTGATTAAACCAAGAGCAAGGGGTTATGGGTAGTTATAGTTTTATTTTTCTTCTTCTTCTTCCTCTTCTTTCTATGGGAGATGCTGTTCCACTAGACCTGGGCAATTACAATTTTAATTTATACGCTGGTAAAGTCCACCTGGTAAAGTTGCGATGTCACCATCCAGCTCAAGTTGCAACAGGATGGCGGATAGCGTCCCAATCGTCAAGCCACTGCGCTGGCTCAAGCTGTCCATGTCTACCGGATCGAAACCTAAATGCATTAATAAAGGGTGTTCTTCGAGTACAGAAGGTTGCAGGGTCGTACTGGCGGAGAAATGTCCCAGCTCCTCTAGAATGTCTTGCGCGCACTCTACCAGTTTAGCGCCCTGCTTGATCAAATGATGGCATCCTTTTGTCTGTGGGGCGTGAATGGAACCGGGAATGGCGAAAACGTCACGCCCTTGTTCCAATGCCATACGGGCGGTAATCAGTGAGCCGCTTTGCAGAGAGGCTTCGACCACCAGGCACCCAAGGCTAAGGCCGCTGATGAGGCGATTGCGGCGCGGAAAATTTGCCGCAAGTGGCGGAGTGCCTAATGAAAACTCGGAAACCAATGCGCCTTCCTGCGCCAATTGGTGTGCCAGTTGGCGGTTGGCGGCAGGGTAAACTTTGTCTAGCCCAGTGCCAATTATGCCTATGCTGGAGCCGCACTCGCGCAACCCTCCGCGATGCGCTGCGGCGTCTATTCCATGCGCCATGCCACTGATAATACACAGTCCGGCTGCGCTCGCTGCCTGTGCAAAAGCCTCCGCATTGCTTAACCCTTGTGGGGTGGCATTACGGCTGCCAACGACGGCGAGCGCCGGGAGGTTAAGCAATTCGAGCCGTCCTTTTACATACAGCAGTAATGGTGGATCGGAAATGTTAAGCAGCGCCTGCGGATAGTCAGGATCTGCCAGTGTGACAATATGGTTGTTTGGATCAGCCAGCCAACTGGTAATGGGTGCTAGTGTTACTTCGTCCCAACCTTGTGTGATGGTTGCAGCAATTGCTGGCTGGACTACTTGCTGGAGATTATGCACCGGCGTGGCGAAGATTTGGGTGGGAGTACCGAAAGCTTGTAGCAGACGGCGCAAACCTCCATTGCCTAAACCAGGTATCTGATTCAGGGCAAGCCATGACGCAAGTTCAGCGTCCATAGGTATAGGGAATCAGGGCGTCAGCGCGTTATCCAACAATTGCACGGGTAGTCGGGTTCGCATCACCAGAGCGTAGGCTACTTTGTCAAAAGTACGGAATACAAATAGCAGGCCATAGCGCGCATCCGGCAGAGTGAGGGCTTCCCCTCTTTCCTTTATCACATCTCCCTTACGATATAGCGCCAGTACATGGCCATTTTCAAGGCCATCACGAAGTCCTTTGTTGAGGGTTACGATGGAATGTTGACCCGCTTGAGAAACGCCAGAATAAATAGAAATTACGCGTGCTGTAATCTGGCTGTCGGGAACGCGGGGTACATAGCTTCCGGCAGGCTCAATGGAAGCTTGGATAAGTCGATCCCCCTTGCTAATTTCCTTAAGTGCCTTGACAATTTTAAGCGTGCTGATATCGGCGAATTTTTCGACCTCTGCATTACCCAAGTAAACTGCTTCATACCCCAATACTTCCTTGCTATCCGGGTCAAGCAGAGTTTTGCCCGGATAATAAATTTGCCACAGCACCCCCTGGTCTTTGGATAGGCCTTTAGCATATGCAATATCGCCGCTGGCCAGAAGGACGCGTTTCTCATGGGTGCCAACTATAGTTGGTGCTTTAGATAGCCCATCCTTTTCAATTATGAGCGGTCTGCTGAGGAAAGGTTCGATGGCACTAGCTGAAATGCTGGGGATTGCATTATGTTCACTGCCTTGCACGTGAATCCGGGGAGAAAGTTTCACACTGTCAGATTTGCCTTCTTCTTCGGTCTTTTTAATTTTACCTATGTGTAGTGTACCGCTTGCACGATCCAAATAAACCACGTCACCGGGATAAATCCAGTGCGGATCTTTAATGGTATCTTTGTTTAAGCCCCAAATTTTGGGCCATAGCCATGGATCTTTGAAAAACTTGGCGGAGATGTCCCACAGCGTATCCCCTTTCACTACAATGTGACTATCCGGTGCATTGTCATGAATTTTAACCGTATCAGCGAAGGCGAAGGTGGGCAATAAACAGCAAATCAGCGATATAATAATCTTTTGCATGGAAACTCCATTTTGCGTGGAAACCCAGTTTTTTAGAAGCCAGGCTGAGAGCGACAAGTATTGCACGATGTTCGTATAATACGTTTTAAATTTTGCCCCTAGTCATTTAAATTAGCAAGCATTTATGGCAATTCTTCATATATTGCAATATCCGGATGAGCGGTTACATACCGTAGCAGTACCAGTGCATGTGGTAACTGCTGCCACCCGCAAGCTTATCTCTGATATGGCCGAAACAATGTATTCTGCGCCGGGAGTGGGTCTGGCCGCGACTCAGGTGAATGTACATCAACAGATCATTGTGATGGACATTTCTGAAACTCAGGGTCAGTTGTTGGTGTTCGTTAATCCGGAAATTATTGTCAGCAGTGGTGAGAGCATGTGCGAAGAGGGCTGTTTGTCGGTCCCCGGGGTATATGAAAAAATACGCCGCGCCGAACATGTCACCGTGCGCGCACTAAATACGCTTGGTGAGTCTTTCACGCTTGAAGCCGAAGGGTTGCTGGCGATCTGTATACAACATGAGGTGGATCATCTTAAGGGCAAGGTGTTTGTTGAATATCTTTCGCCGCTCAAACAATCTCGTCTCCGAGCCAAGCTCAAAAAGCACCGCCATGAAACGATGTAGGCACCTAAAAATGTGTTTTTCTCAAGCTGCTACGTTGCGTCATTGGCTTGAATGAAAGCCATTCTTAATATGTTAATGTAAAGGTATCCCGATAATCAACGCTCCTCTAAAGATCATTTTTGCCGGCACTCCAGACTTCGCCGCCACTGCGCTAGAGGCGTTGCTGGTGCCACGATTTTCTGTGGTCGCGGTGTTAACCCAGCCCGACAGGCCCGCTGGCCGCGGTATGCGACTCACAGCCAGCCCAG
>CAZPUT010000022.1:0-20581 GCA_964589845.1 uncultured Candidatus Nitrotoga sp.
AATTCGAGTGCAATCAATGATGTCTACTATTGAATACGCAGAATAACATTAATCCGGCCAGCTATTATGATTTCAAGGTTGACTACGAAACTCTCGCCAAGCGCAGCAGATAATCCAGCGCAATACCGATGAACACCGCAGCGCCAAACCAGTTGTTGTGCAGGAACGCCTTGAAGCAAGCTTCACGCTGACGTTCTCGAATCAACGTGTAGTGGTAAATGGCGATGCCTGCCGCGCACAATAAGCCGATGTAGTAGACCATGCCTAACCCGAGCGTACTGCCGACTGCGGCCAGTATGACCAGAGTGACGCAATAACAAATCATCACCGCAGCTATATCGTATTTACCGAAGAACAGTGCGGAGGAGTGGATGCCTATGTGTATGTCATCGTCCCGGTCCACCATCGCATATTCGGTGTCGTAAGCAATCGCCCAAAATACATTGGCGAATAATAGCCACCACGCTATGGCGGGAACGCTGCCGAGTTGTGCTGCGAATGTCATCGGGATGCCAAAGCCGAATGCGATGCCGAGGTAAGCTTGAGGAATGGCAAAGTAACGTTTGGTATAGGGGTAGCTGGCAGCAAAGAACAGAGCGGGAATAGACAGTAGCAGGGTCAATCCATTGAGAGGCAAAATCAGTAGAAAGGCAAGAAGCGACAGCCCCGCCGCCAGCCACAGCGCCTCTTTCGGCGCGAGTTTTCCGCTGGTGAGGGGGCGATCTTGGGTACGCTTTACCTGCTTATCGAAATCACGGTCGGCATAATCATTGATGGCGCAGCCTGCAGAGCGCATCAACACTGTGCCGAGCACAAAAATAGCGACAATGTTCCATGCTGGCTGGCCGTTGCCCGCGATCCACACCCCCCACAATGTAGGCCACAGCAGCAGCAGGATGCCAATGGGGCGGTTGAGCCTCGTTAGCTGGATATACAGGTTTATTCGCTCGTTGAAATTCATTTTTTCAGCGCAAGAATATCCGGCAAAAAAATTTCCGTCACCAACAGCGGTGCGTTGCGCAGGATGAACAGCGAACGCCGCGCCCACAGTTTTTGTGGTGGCATATCGAGAGCAACGGCAGCGCGTCGATATAGCGGATGATTAGGTTTAAGTGCGTGAAAATGCAGCGCTGAGCGACGCACCAGCGGGTGGGCAAACAATAGCGCGCCTAATGGACGATTGCCCAAATTTCGCAGCGCGTGCCATGCACCGCACAAATGCTGTGCCGCAACCACGCTATGCGCGTACACCACAGGTTTGCCATCGGCATGCAAGAACACCTCACGCGTATAAATTTTTTGCTGGGCTGGCAAACCAAGCAGCGCCGTTTCATCATACGCAGCAGTTGCCAGACGGTTATGCACATTACGCACGCTGAAATGTTCGCAACGTTGCTGAATACGCAATGTAAGTGATCCATCGGTATGCAGCCAAGGCGCATAGCCCGCGTCGATATAAGGCAAAAAGGTGCGCCAGGATTCTATTCCTAAAACACGCGCCGAATAAGTATCAGACATGGAGATAATCTTGTCTATTCGCCATCCATCGCTGCAAGTGTGCGCGTGCTTCCTGCTGAAAATCGCACAGCATTTCGTCAGCAATCGCTTGCGCGCAATTGAGCAAAGCAGCATCTTCGATGACATCGGCAAAACGCAGCATAGGGACGCCGCTTTGGCGTGCGCCCAACAGTTCACCCGGGCCGCGCAGGCTCAAATCCTGCTGAGCAATTTCAAAACCATCGGTATTTTCGTAAATGATTTTCAGGCGCGCGCGCGCTAATTCGGAAAGCGGTTGTTGAAATAGCAAAATACACAAACTTTGCGCCGCACCGCGCCCGACGCGCCCACGCAACTGGTGCAACTGAGCCAGCCCCATACGTTCGGCATGCTCAATCACCATCATGGCGGCGTTGGGTACATCCACGCCGACTTCGACCACCGTGGTGGCCACCAAGAGATGAGTTTCACCGGCTTTGAACGCGGCCATCGCGCGTATTTTCTCGGCGGCATTCAGTTTGCCATGCACCAGGCCTACTCGCAAATCAGGCAGGGCTTGTGCCAGTCTCTGATGTGTTTCCAGCGCAGTCTGTAATTCCAGCGTATCCGATTCATCAATCAGCGGGCACACCCAATAAGCCTGCTGCCCTGCGAGACAGGCTTGGCGAACGCGCGCAAGCACCTCTTCGCGCCTGCTGTCGCTAACCAGTTTAGTGATTACAGGCGTGCGCCCTGGTGGCAATTCATCGATTACCGAGACGTCGAGATCGGCGTAATAACTCATCGCCAAGGTACGGGGGATGGGCGTTGCACTCATCATCAACTGGTGCGGTTCGTCGCCCTTGCCGCGCAGTGCTAAACGTTGCTGCACGCCGAATTTATGCTGCTCGTCCACGATAATCAATCCCAGCTTGGGGAATGTAACTTGATCCTGAAACAATGCGTGCGTGCCGATGGCTAACTGCGTTTCGCCTTGAGCGATACGTTCGATAGCGGCTTGCTTATCTTTTTTCTTCACGCTGCCAGAAAGCCATACAGGACTGATGCCAAGAGGCTCCAGCCAATCACGTAATTTGTGATAGTGCTGTTCGGCAAGTATTTCGGTGGGCGACATCAAAGCCACCTGATAGCCATTTTCTATCGCCTGCAAGGCGGCCAGTAGCGCGACTATGGTTTTGCCACTGCCCACATCGCCTTGCAGCAGACGATGCATCGGATGCGCTTGTTCAAGATCGCGACTGATTTCGCGCAAGGATTTTTGTTGAGCGGTGGTGAGACTAAAGGTTAAAGTCTGCAACAACTGCTCCGTGTGATGGCCAAGTGCGCGCAGGCACGGCGCATTGCGACTGCGCCGCTTGCGGTAATGTATTCGCATGGAAAGTTGCTGTGCCAGCAATTCATCAAATTTGATGCGCAACCAAGCGTGATGAGTGCGTTTAAGCAGCGCATCCTCATCAATGTCGGGCGGAGGGTTATGCAACAACCTTACGCTATCGGCAAAGCTGGGAAGTTTCAAGCGTGTGAGTAAATCTGCTGGCAGCGTGTCAGGCAGTTCAAGCTCGTTCAAGGCAGCCTGAATGTGCTTGCTCAGTGTAGCTTGCGGCAGGCCTGCGGTAGTTGGGTACACGGGTGTCAACGCTTGTTTCAGCGGTGTGCTTTCACCCGCGACGCGACACTTTGGATGCACCATCTCCATGCCGAAATAGCCCATGCGCACCTCACCCAAGGCGCGGATTTTTTCCCCTACTTCGAGTTGCTTTTGTTGGCTGGGGTAGAAATTCAAAAATCGTAGATGCAGCACGCCACTGTTGTCCTGCAACTGGCATATGAGGCTGCGGCGTGGGCGAAACGTTACCTCATTGTGGATGATTTCGCCTTCCACTTGCGTGCTAACGCCATGCGCGAGCGCGCCGATTTGCGTCACCCGGGTTTCATCCTCGTACCGTAGCGGCAAATGCAACACCAGATCGAAGCGGTTGTGAATACCAAGTTTTGCGAGCTTGGTTAAGGTGGCTTCAGGAATGCCGGCGGGGAACACAGGAGCTGCGTGCCTAGTCCTGCACGCACAATATGCCATCCATCTCCACCAGCGCGCCGCGCGGCAGCGCCGCCACGCCTACCACCGCGCGCGCCGGGTAGGGTTGATGGAAGTAAGATGTCATGATTTCATTCACTTTGGAGAAATTGTTCATGTCAGTGAGATAAATATTGAGTTTCACCACATCGTTCAAGCTGCTGTCGGCAGCACCAGCCACCGCGCGCAGGTTCTGGAATACGCGATGAATCTGCGCTTCTATGCCTTCTACCATTTGCATGGTGTTGGGATCCAGCCCGATTTGGCCGGAAAGATATACAGTTTCGTCAACGCGGACAGCTTGCGAATAAATACCAATTGCGGCGGGTGCGTCAAGGGTTTGAATTACTTTTTTATTAGACATGACTGACTCCTGTATGTTGCCAGACACAATTTAGTCGGGCAATAAAATATATGGTGGAAACGATAAAACTTGAACTCATTGTATTCGCATTGCAAACGAGATGCGCCATGCCTCAACTGCCTTCAACCCAGATTGTCCATTAGCCAAAATTCAGCATGATTTCACGGTATCCGTTCGCCCTGAGCGTGTCGAAGGGCTTGTTCTCACAGGCTGGTGGTTCGACAGGCTCACCACGAACGGCCTAATGGATTATCTGGGTTCAACAACAAGCTTGTAAATGTTCAGGGAATCATGGGCCGTAAATAATTGGCCGAGGGTCTACAGCCTTAGTCTTTAGCTCATGCTCATAGGCAGCCCAACGGGCTTGATCTTCCGGGGTTGTTTTACAGGCCGAAACGGACGGGCTGCTGCAAACGAGTAAAAAAATTGTCGCAATTTTCATGGGTTATTGCCTCTTTTTTCAGCTGTAGAGTCGGCCACCAAATAGTGCAATTACCCCTGTTTCAACCACCGTGCCGCATCCAACGCAAAGTAAGTCAGGATGCCGTCCGCGCCAGCCCGCTTGAATGACAGCAAGGATTCCAGTACGCAAGCTTGTTCGTTCAGCCAGCCGTTTTGCGCGGCCGCTTTAAGCATGGCGTATTCGCCACTTACCTGATACACGAAAGTTGGCGCCTTGAATTCATCTTTGATACGTCGAACAATGTCCAGATAAGGCATGCCCGGTTTGACCATTACCATGTCGGCACCTTCCTGCAAATCCAGGCCGACTTCCCACAGCGCTTCGTCGGAATTGGCGGGATCCATTTGATAAGTGTACTTGTCGCCTGTACCCAGATTGGCGCTGGAGCCAACCGCATCGCGGAATGGGCCATAGAAGCTGGAAGCATATTTGGCTGAATAGGCCATGATGCGGGTGTGATTGCATCCTTTGCGGTCAAGGGCAACCCGTACGGCAGCAATGCGTCCATCCATCATATCGGAAGGAGCTACCACGTCAGCTCCAGCCTGTGCGTGGACTTGTGCCTGCTGTGCCAGGACGGTGACGGTCTCGTCGTTCAAGACATAACCGTGGGCATCGATCAGCCCATCTTGTCCGTGACTGGTATAAGGATCAAGGGCAATATCAGTCATTAGACCCAGCTCGGGGAAGTGCTTTTTGAGCGCGGCTACTGCGCGCGGCACGAGTCCGTCCGGATTGAGCGCCTCGCGCGCATCTTCCGACTTGAGCAACGTATCTATCACAGGGAACAGGGCAAGCATGGGTATGCCCAGCTTGACGCACTCTTCAGCTTGCACTAGCAGTTTGTCCAGTGTCTGACGCTTTACCCCGGGCATGGACGCCACAGCCTCCTCGCGATTTGAGCCTTCCAGTAAGAATACCGGGTAAATGAAATCTGCTGCGGTCAGCACGTTTTCACGCATCAAGGCGCGAGAAAACTTATCGTGGCGCATGCGCCGCATCCGTTTATGTGGATATTGTCCGAGTGTGTGCATAACTTAAATCCTAAAATTTTTACCTAATATTGGAACTCTTTCATCATTATGTAATCTGATGCTACAGATGGTGAGATATCACCTCCCGCTTTTCCTCCTTGAGCGGACTGTCTTGACCCGAAAGAGTCGAGGCATTTGCGCCCCTGGCTTTTCCTTATTAGCCGGGGGCTTTTTTTGTCTGCTACTGGGCAGAAAACCAGCCAGCAATCACGGCCTCGGCCTCATCCATACCGATCTTTTTCAGACTGGAAAATAACTGCACCGAACATAGTGGAAAATGTTCTGCGAGGTGCAATTTAACACGATTCAGCGTCATATTCGCCTGCTGACGACTTAGTTTGTCTGATTTGGTAAGTAGCACGTGCACGGGCTTGCCAGTGGGTGCAAACCAATCCAGCATTTGCTCATCCAGCTGGGTGAGCGGATGTCGCGCATCCATTATGATGACCAGCCCGCATAATGCCTCCCGTGTCTGTATATACCCGCTCAGCAGTTCTTCCCAATGCGCCCTTATTTCCAGCGGCACTTTGGCATAGCCGTAACCCGGCAAGTCCACCAGAAAACGACTTTCGCCCAAATCAAAATAGTTTATATGCTGGGTCCGCCCCGGCGTTTTACTGGTGTAAGCCAAGCGAACGTGGTTGGCCAGCGTATTGATGGCGCTCGATTTGCCCGCGTTGGAACGTCCGGCGAAAGCAACTTCTCTACCACCATGCAGCGGCAAATCGCGCAAATGATTAACCGTGGTAAAAAATGTAGCGCGCGAAAATAGTCCCATGCTACCAAGCTGCGAAAATTTTGCTGGCGGTCGCGATGGTCTGCGCAATGTCTGCGGATGTATGCGCTGACGACACGAAACCTGCCTCGAATGCGGATGGCGCCATGTATATACCTTCGTCCAGCATGGCATGGAAAAAACGATTGAACGCCTCCTTGTCGCAGGTCATTACTTCGGCATAAGAGGTCGGCGGGGTGGCACGGAAATACAAACCGAACATGCCGCCGATGGATTGGGCGGAAAATTCGACGCCATGCTGCTTGGCAGCCTGTTCCAAGCCCTCGGTTAGTTGACGCGTCAGCACGCTTAAGTGCTCGTAGAAATCCGGCTGCTGCACCAATTCAAGCGTAGCCAGCCCGGCCGCCACTGCCACCGGATTGCCGGACAAGGTGCCAGCTTGATACACCGCACCGAGCGGTGCCAGGCATTGCATTATGTCGCGCCTCCCCCCGAAGGCTGCGGCGGGCAGGCCGCCGCCCATAACCTTGCCCAGCGTGACCAGATCCGGCTTGATGCCGTAATGGCCTTGTGCGCCTTGCAGGCTGACGCGGAAGCCGGTCATCACCTCGTCCAGAATAAGCACCGCACCATGTTTAGTACACAGCGCACGCAACGCATCCAGAAATTCGCGCTTGGGGATAATCAAGTTCATGTTGCCCGCGACTGGCTCAACAATAACGGCGGCAACCTCATTGCCTATTGCGGCAAAAGTACGTTCCAGCCCAGTCACATCGTTGTAGTCGAGCACGGTAGTCAGCGCTGCGATTTCCGCTGGCACGCCGGAGGAACTCGGCTGGCCGAATGTCAGTGCACCAGAGCCTGCTTTGACCAGCAGGCCATCAGAATGGCCGTGATAACAGCCTTCAAATTTAATGATCCGGCTGCGACCGGTAAAGCCGCGTGCCAAACGGATCGCAGTCATGGTGGCTTCGGTACCGGAACTCACCAGTCGCACCATTTCCATGCTGGGGAGTAGCTTGCACAACAGTTCGGCCATTTCCAGTTCAGCCGCAGTGGGCGCACCGAAACCCAAACCTTGTGCGGCAGCATCCTGTACTGCCGTGACCACGGCGGGATGGCAGTGACCAACAATCATTGGCCCCCACGAACCGACATAATCAATGTAACGCTTGTCGTCGGCATCCCACACGTATGCGCCCTGCCCGCGCTTAAAAAACAGCGGTGTACCACCCACCGACTTAAATGCACGTACTGGTGAGTTGACCCCACCTGGAATGACGCGCTGCGATTGTTCAAACAAATATTCGTTGCGTGAGCTCATGGTACAAAGTCCTAATTTGAATCTTGCGTAAGCGTCGATTTTACCATTGTTCTCAAGATGAGCTTTACAAGATGCAGCTTCACCGTTTATTTCAGCTCTCTATATTTGATAAAGCTTCTTGCGAAACATATGTGTCAAGAAGCCCTGTTCTGGCTTAAAACCATTCAAGCTTTCGCGTCTGATATACTCCGCGCCGCTTAAGGTGCCAGACACAGGAATGCGTCTGGTTAAACGGGAAACAGGTGCGGGAATTTAATTCCTCAGGCCTGTGCTGCCCCCGCAACGGTAAGCAGGTGTGGACGTATCGATAACCTGGATGTTTCATAAATTCGCGTCAGCAATCGGCAAATGCAAGACGCGTAAATTATGGAAAATTTGAGTTAAGCCACTGTGAGCAATCATGGGAAGGCGATGCGTCTAGTCCTGCAAGCCCGGATACCGGCCTTGAGCACAGGAGCCTCACCAGAGGTTCTTTAGGTCGGGAAATGCTGCGGGTGGCGCATGGACGGCGGGATGGCAAGCCGCGTCGGTTAGCCAGCACTTCCTTCCTTTTGCTTGTGCATTTCCTGTGTTTGAACATTCCAACGGGGAACCTTGGAATTCGCTCAGGAAAATTTTAATGAAACATCAAAAACTTGTCGCCGCAATTTTGTGCGCGGCTACTTCATCAGCTTACGCAATAACGGACGATCCTACGCTCGAAACTGTCATTGTCACCGGGTCGCGATTCGAAGATACATATACTGACAAGCCACTTAATGTATCCGTCATTACGCGCGAGGATATAAATAAAAGCAGCGCCCGCACGATACCGGAATTACTTTCGCAGCAAGCTGGTATTTCAGCGCGAGATCTATTTGGCAACAATGGCGCATTAGCCACGGTTGATTTGCGCGGTTTTGGCGCAGCTGCCGGACAAAATACGCTAATTCTGCTGGATGGACGGCGCATCACTAACGCAGATCTTTCAGGGGTGCAGTGGTCGGCTATCCCTTTCGCTTCGATCGAGCGTATTGAGATTATGCGTGGCAGTGGTGCTGTGTTGTACGGTGACGGCGCAACTAACGGCGTGATCAATATCATCACCAAATCACCTACGCAAGCAGGCAAGACGGGGCAGGTCAGCGTGAAGGCGGGTAGTTATGGATTGGCTGAGGTGCAGGCAAATGCTAATTATTTCTCTGGTAAAGCAGGAATTGATTTTACAGCCAGTCAATTAGTTTCTGATGGATACCGAGCGAACAACCGCAACGAGCAAACCAATGTGCAGGCAAATACGCGATGGATGTTGGGCGCAGGTGAGCTAGCATTGAAAGTTTTGATCGATCGGCAGGACATTCGCCTACCCGGCGCACGCCTGGTACAACCGAGTGCCGGCATTAACCTGGTGGCGACTGATCCGCGTGGCGCTGCCACCCCGCTGGACTATGCCAGCCGCGATGGCAGTCAAGTTGCACTTGAATGGCAGCAGCGCTTTTCTGGTGCGGATGTGAATGTGGGTGCAGCACACCGCACCAAGAATCAAAAATCCTATTTTGATTTTAACGGTTTCCCAAATTACCGCGATAGCGACTTGAACGTAACTTCGCTTACACCTCGCATCAAGATTCCACATTCACTAGGTGGGGATAGCACCCTGGTAGCGGGTATTGATGTGTATCGCTGGAATTATGACTTGCATACATCGAACGCTGCGGCGAATATTGGGCAGCCAATTAACCAAATATCCATGGCCCAGCAAAATAGCGCTTGGTATTTACAAAATACGACGCATATATCAAAAGCAACATCCCTGTTGGCCGGGGTGCGTAATGAACGGATTTCGATAGACGCGAACGATCTTTACAACGCGGCCGCTCCTGGCGCGTCATTTGGCTCTGCTGCTGCACCGGGTTCTTTTAAGGCATCAAAAAATGCTTACGAACTCGGTCTGCGCCATCAACTTGATCGAGGAGTGGCATTAAATGGGAAGGTTGGACGTAGCTTCCGCTTTGCAAATATAGATGAAATTTACGAATCATCGCCAACCTTCGCCAATCAATTTCAGTTTTTGCGCCCTCAGACCTCTGACAATATGGAGTTCAGTGTGGAACAGCGCATCCGTGATGGGAACTGGCGGGCGGCCTTGTTCAATAGCAAAGTACGTGATGAAATCCATCTTGATCCATTCACTACGGGTATTGGCAATACTAATTTGCCGCCGACACGACGTAGGGGGTTTGAATTGGATGGCAAATGGCAGGCATTACCCCAGCTTGCATTAAATGCAGCCTATACCTATATCGATGCAAAGTTTTTAAGCGGTGTTTTAGCCGGTGGGGCGTTTACGCAAACTAACGTTAATATTGCCGACAAGAGGGTTCCATTGGTTCCCAGGCAAAAGTTGAATCTAGGCGCAGCATGGGCAATAAGCGAAAAAACACTATTGAATTCATCTATTACCCACGTTGACTCACAGTTCATGGACAACGACGAAGCGAATACTTTAGGGAAAAAGATTCCTGCATATACGGTTGCTGATATTAAGCTCGCACATAAAACAGGCCCTTGGCAGTTAAGCACGTCAGTCAACAATTTGTTTGACCGACAATATTTTAATTATGCGGTAAGCAGCCAATTTACGCCGGGAAAATATAACGCCTATCCATTGCCGGGACGAACGCTATTTGTCGGTGTGAGCTACCAGCACTGAGTCACGCATTTTTACAATGAGCAGACGCGGCAGTGATCTTGTTTGTTTAACAGACATCGCGGGTAGCGTCACGTGCCCGACTCGATCACAACACAACGCCTGACCTTGAAAATCGCTCTCGTAAGTGCCTTGGATCATTGTCCGCATTGCAATTGGGAAGCACAAGGTTATGTTGGCGACATAGCAAGGACATGGGTTGGGCAGCGGGGGTTAAAGATGGATTAAAGTCCAAATGGCAAGAGCAAGGCTGTAGATAAAGTCTGCACCACGCGTGTAATGATGCGCTGAAGTTTTTCCGATAACGTAATGGCTAACAAATCCAGACTACCGATAATTTTCCCGAACTCACGTTCAAAACTGAGATTACGCTCGTGATCATTCAATTCATTGGTTAACAAATCAAGCTGGCCTTTGTCATCGCGTGCATTGGAGAGCTGCCATACGGCGATTTCGACGTTACGCGCGGCATTAAAGATATTTTGCGGCTCAATGGAGTCGGTAAAATAGAACTCGGTTTTTCCGCCATGCGCTTTGATCAACATCGTTTGCAGGCCTACGATCAAAGACATTACACGGTCACCTTGATAGTCAGGCCGGAACGCCTGCTGAATAGCAGCGGAGTCCTGCACTTCGCCGATTTCCTTGAACTGCCAGCCATGCTGGTTTTCGAATACCGACGTCACCATCTCTTCCGCGCTAGCTGTGGTGTTTTTTCTGAGTTCGCGCGGGTTACGCTTGTAAAGCTTTGTCATTAACATACGCAGGGTTTGAGTATTTTCACGCATCTCCACATCAGCCAGACGATCGATATCTGATTTGCCAAGTTGATTGAGCAAATTACGATCACTCTGTTGTGGAATGTTCTTGCCATTTTTGGCAGGTTCGGTGGTGGTGCAGGCGGCCAGCAATAAGGCTGCGGTAATGAAGACAAGCAAACGGCAACTATTTTGCAATTTCAGAATCATGCGTTCCCACTATTATTATCGTATTTGTAATATTGTTCGAGAGTCGAACTGCGTTAGCATAGCCGCTTCTTACGCGACCAAGCAAAAGGAGTATAAATGAATAAACACATGCACACATGTGCGTAGCGATATAAGATTTCCAGATTGAAGAAAATTAGTTTGAGTCAGACGCAAATTGAAATAAGGTTGAGATAGATAGATCAATAATCTTGCGAGCGACAGGATGGAAGCAGGAGCTACATGACAGACGGCCAAAGTTGGTAGCGGAATGACGGAAATCCTTTCGGGTTGCACACAATTCCTGCTAGTCTTGCACCATAATCAGTTCATAAATTAATTCGTAGGCCAGTCATGCAAAGTTACTTAAACCGTATCCTCACCGCTCGCGTTTATGACGTAGCTATTGAAAGCCCGCTGGACGTTGCGCCCAATTTGTCCGTTCGCATTGGCAACAATGTTCTGCTAAAGCGTGAAGATATGCAGCCGGTATTTTCTTTCAAGCTGCGCGGCGCCTATAACAAAATGACGAAGTTGACGTCGGCGCAGCTTAAGCGCGGTGTCATTGCTGCCTCGGCCGGTAATCACGCACAGGGCGTAGCGCTGTCGGCGCAGAAGCTGGGCTGCAAGGCCATCATCGTCATGCCCATGACCACGCCGCAAATCAAGGTGGAGGCGGTTGCCAGCCGTGGCGCAAAAATAATATTGCATGGCGATTCTTATTCTGATGCCTATTTGCATGCATTGGAGCTGGAGCAGAAACTTAAGCTTACCTTCGTCCATCCTTATGACGATCCCGATGTAATCGCCGGACAAGGAACGATCGGCATGGAAATACTGCGGCAGTATAGCCAGCCTATCCATGCCATCTTCGCGCCCATCGGCGGCGGCGGTCTGATATCAGGCGTTGCCGCTTACGTTAAGGCGGTGCGCCCGGAGATCAAGATTATCGGCGTGCAACCAGTGGAGTCCGATGCCATGAGACGCTCGATTAAGGCCGGTCGGCGCGTCAAGCTCGAGCATGTCGGCTTGTTCGCCGATGGCGTGGCTGTAAAACAAGTCGGGCAGGAGACTTTTCGTTTGTGCCGCGAATTGGTGGACGAAATTTTATTGGTGGACACCGACGCCATCTGTGCAGCGATCAAGGATGTATTCGAAGATACCCGCACCAATCTTGAGCCTGCCGGAGCGCTCGCTATTGCCGGCGCAAAATTGTATGCGGAGCGCGAAAAACTGAAGGGCAAGACGCTGGTAGCTATTGCTAGCGGCGCCAATATGAATTTCGACCGCTTGCGTTTCATCGCGGAGCGGGCAGAGCTAGGCGAAAAACGCGAGGCTATTTTGGCAGTGAGCATCCCGGAAACTCCTGGCAGCTTTCGCAAATTTTGTTCTTTGCTGGGTCAGCGTAACATCACTGAATTCAACTACCGTTATGCGAATTCCAAGGAAGCGCATGTGTTCGTCGGAGTGCAGGTGAAAGATCAGTCTGAAACCACCAAGCTTGTTGCCACGCTGGGAAAACATAAACTGGCCACGCTAAATTTTACCGACAACGAGATGGCCAAGCTGCATGTACGTCATCTAGTAGGGGGGCATGCGCCTGGTTTGCAGGACGAAATTCTGTTTCGCTTTGAATTCCCGGAACGCCCTGGTGCATTGATGACTTTCCTTAATAGCATGAACCATAGCTGGAATATCAGCTTGTTCCACTATCGCAACCATGGTGCGGATTACGGTCGTGTGCTGATCGGCATGCAAGTGCCGCATCATGACAAGAAACCGCTGCGAATTTTCCTGGATAATCTCGGTTATCGTTATTGGGATGAGAGCGATAATCCGGCATACAAGCTATTCTTGAGCTGACGGTTAAATTGTAACAAGCGCGAGCGAATTTGAATTTGTCCTTATCCATAAAATCCGCAGCTATTTTCAGTGAGTTCATGCCGGAACGATTCGGTATCGCGGATGCTGTTCACGGCAGCGCCCTGTTCCGCGGTTATGGCTTATATGGCGGAGAATAATTTTCGCCATTCTGGGTACATTCAAAAAAATCAGCTGAATTCCTTGACGGATTATTCGAGTAACCGTGCGGCGGTGTTTGCCGTGTTCACCGAGAAAATTTTGAACAACTGCTGCGAAGTTTCCGTCGATATTCTAGAAGAAACCGTCCACTTGAATATATGAGCAAGGATAAGCTGCACATGACAATACAGGTTATGAAACAGGCTATCAGACAACGTATAATTGCAAGCCGCGAACAATTGACCGCGGCTGAGAGGGCATGCTTGAGCCATGCTATCTCAGAGCGCATCGCTAACCTGAATGTTTATCGCACGGCCAATACGGTGCTGGCTTATATGAGCTTCGGGGCGGAGTTCTCTACCGAAGAATGGGTACAGCAGGCACTGCGCGATGATAAGTGCGTGCTGTTGCCCAAGGTGAACCGCGTCACGAAAGAATTGGATATTTACCGCGTGACCAACTTGCAGCATGATTTGGCACCCGGCCAATGGAATATACGTGAACCGCTGGTTGAGCGCTGTGCAAGAATAAATGCTTTGACAGAAGTGGATTTTATCTTGTTGCCGGGAATAGCATTTGGTCGCGACGGTGCGCGACTAGGTTACGGCGGCGGATTTTATGACAAGCTGCTGGCGCGAATTAAGGCCGCAAATCAAAGCTGCCGCCCTACGTTGGTTGCCGGGGCATTTGCTATCCAGCTGGTCGAAGGTATACCGCAGGAAGCCACCGACCACAAAGTGGAATGGGTGGTGACGGAAAACGAGACGATACAGTGTGTTTGAGATGCATATAGGCAGATAGCGCGCGCTTGTGCGCCATCACAAAATAAACAGCTTAGTGCGTAAATGCACCGACCAACAACGAGTGATAGAGAGTAGATATATGGCAGATTTACCTGATAACGATCCACAGGAAACACAAGAGTGGCTGGATGCGCTGGACTCGGTGCTGGAGCATGAAAGCGCGGAACGCGCTCATTACCTGATCAGCCAACTGATCCGAAAAGCACACTTGGCCGGTGTCGCCCTGCCGACTAGCACAATCACGCCTTACCTGAACACCATACCGCTCGACAAGGAGCAACGCTCGGTCGGCAACTATGAGCTCGAGCATCGCATTCGTGCCCTGACGCGATGGAACGCGATGGCTATTGTGTTAAACGCCAATCGCGAGTCGTCTGAACTGGGCGGCCATATCGCCACCTTCGCTTCGGCGGCCACCTTGTATGACGTGGGCTTCAACCATTTCTTCCATGGCAAGACCGAGAATCACGGCGGTGACCTGATTTACTTCCAGGGACATGCATCGCCTGGCATATACGCACGCGCCTTTCTTGAGGGGCGCCTCAGCGAGGAGCAATTGTACAATTTCCGCCAAGAAGTCAATGGCGGCGGCTTATCCTCTTACCCGCATCCGTGGCTGATGCCCGATTTCTGGCAGTTCCCCACAGTGTCCATGGGCTTGGGTCCGCTGATGTCTATTTACCAAGCGCGTTTCATGCGCTATCTGGAGTATCGGGGCATTGCCAGTACCGATGGACGCAAGGTGTGGGCGTTCCTTGGTGATGGTGAAACTGATGAGCCGGAATCGCTGGGGGCGATTTCGATGGCCGCGCGCGAAAAACTGGATAATCTGATTTTTGTCATTAACTGTAACCTGCAACGACTGGATGGCCCCGTCCGCGGCAACGGCAAGATCATCCAGGAGCTGGAGGGTGTATTCCGTGGCGCGGGCTGGAACGTGATCAAGGTGGTGTGGGGAGGAAAATGGGATCGTTTGTTAGCGAAGGACAAGACAGGGCTTTTGTTAAAGCGCATGGAAGAAGTGGTAGACGGCGAATATCAGACATATAAATCCAAAAATGGCGCCTATGTGCGTCAACATTTTTTCGGCAAATACCCCGAATTACTGGAGCTGGTCGCCGACATGTCGGACGATGAAATCTGGCATCTTGATCGTGGCGGCCACGATCCGCATAAAGTTTTTGCCGCTTACGCAGCCGCAGCAAGCCATAAGGGACAACCCACCGTCATCCTGGCCAAGACCATAAAGGGCTATGGCATGGGTGAAGCCGGCGAAGCCCAAAATATCACCCACCAGCAAAAGAAAGTGGGTGATGAAGCTTTGCGAAAATTCCGTGATCGCTTCAATATTCCAGTGACCGATGATCAGCTCAGCAAATTGCCATTCTGTCGTCCACCCGATGATAGTTTGGAAATGAGCTATCTGCGCGAACGCAGCAAGGCCATGGGCACAGTACCCGATCGCAAAATAGTGGCAAAGCCTTTGCAAATACCAGGGCTGGATGCCTTTGAAGTGTTGCTTAAAGGCACCGAAGAGCGTGAGATTTCCACCACCATGGCTTTTGTGCGCATGCTGGGCATTTTGGTGAAGGACAAAAATATAGGCAAGCTCGTGGTGCCCATCGTGCCGGACGAATCACGCACTTTCGGCATGGAAGGATTGTTCCGCCAGCTCAGCATTTTTTCTCAAGTTGGCCAGTTGTATACGCCGCAGGATGCCGATCAGTTGATGTTCTACAAGGAAGACAAGGCCGGACAGATTTTGCAGGAAGGCATTAATGAAGCGGGCGCGATGTCATCGTGGATTGCTGCATCCACGGCCTACGCCAACCATGGTGTCGCGATGGTGCCGTTCTATATTTACTATTCCATGTTTGGCTTTCAGCGTGTCGGCGATTTGATGTGGGCTGCCGGCGACCAGCGTGCACGCGGCTTTCTGCTGGGAGGCACGGCCGGGCGCACCACATTGAATGGCGAAGGTCTGCAACATCAAGACGGCCACAGCCATCTG
Source organism: uncultured Candidatus Nitrotoga sp. (assembly GCA_964589845.1). Taxonomy (GTDB): domain Bacteria; phylum Pseudomonadota; class Gammaproteobacteria; order Burkholderiales; family Gallionellaceae; genus Nitrotoga. The sequence goes on from CAZPUT010000022.1 coordinate 15,983, forward strand.
ATGGCGGCGACTATTCCTAACTGCGTGTCCTACGATCCAACCTTTGCTTATGAACTGGCGGTGATTATTCAGGATGGCATGCGCCGCATGTATCAAGAACAAGAGGATGTGTTCTATTACCTCACTGTAATGAATGAGAATTACGCGCATCCGGCCATGCCAGAGGGTGTGGAGGCCGGCATCATCAGGGGCATGTATTTGTTTAATGAAGGTAAGGCTCAATCCGCCACGACACCCACGGCGCAACTTCTGGGCAGCGGTACTATTCTGCGCGAAGTCATCGCAGCCGCTGAATTATTGGTGAAGGATTTTGGCGTAGTCTCCGACATATGGAGCGTAACCAGCTTCAATGAATTACGTCGGGATGGCCTGGATTGTGAGCGCTGGAACATGCTGCATCCCGAAGCGGCACCACGCGTAAGTTACGCCGAGCAATGCTTGGGCAAGCGCAAGGGACCTGTCATTGCAGCAACCGATTACATTAAAAGCTACGCTGACCAGATTCGTGCCTTTTTGCCCGGCAATTACAAAGTGTTGGGCACGGACGGTTTTGGCCGCTCTGATACGCGTAAGAAGCTACGTCATTTCTTCGAGGTTGATCGTTATTACATAGCAGTCGCCGCGCTGAAAGCGCTGGCTGACGAAGGCACGGTAGCCAAGAGCGAAGTCAGCAAGGCGCTCAAACTGTACAATATCAATCCCGACAAACCGAATCCAACTACGGTCTGAGCGGGCAGGAGACACGCGTGGCAGAAATTAAACAAGTCCTTATGCCGGACATCGGTGATTCCAAAGATGTGCCGGTAATAGAAGTAATAATAAAAGCGGGTGATACGGTCAAGGCTGAGCAGTCCCTGCTTACCTTGGAAACTGACAAGGCTACGATGGATGTACCCGCTCCATTTGATGGAGTGGTGAAAAGTGTTAGCGTTAAGGTGGGCGACAAAATATCGGAAGGCGCACTGATATTATTGATGGAAACCAGTACAACGGAAACGCCTGCTGACGTTAGCCCCACCACCATACCGGCTCCGATAAAAGAAGCTGCCGCAACGCCTGTTACAGCGCCTGCTGCCACGCCCATTGTGGCGCCAACCGGTTTTCAAAGCAGCCCTACAGGCAAAGCGCATGCCAGTCCGTCCATTCGGCATTTTGCGCGCGAACTGGGGGTTGATCTTACGCGAGTAAAAGGCAGCGGAGAAAAGGGACGCATTACCAAAAATGATGTGCAGAGCTTCGTTAAAGTTGCGCTTGCACAACCGCAAGGTAGCTCGGGTGGCGGCGGCTTGCAGGTATCCGCTATGCCGATAGTGGATTTTTCCAGGTACGGTGTCATCGAAACCAAGCCGCTCTCGCGCATCAAGAAGCTTTCTGGTGCCAATCTTCATCGCAACTGGGTCTCCATTCCGCACATTACCCAACACGATGAGGCTGACATCACCGATATGGAAGTTTTCCGCAAGGAGCTTGGCGAGGAATACTCAAAGCAGGGAATAAAAATTACTCCGCTGGCTTTCTTGCTCAAGGCGGTAGTGGCAGCTATGCAACAATACCCGAACTTCAATTCATCATTGGATGCTAGCGGTGAAAACTTGGTGCTGAAAAAATATTTTCACATCGGCGTGGCAGTGGATACACCGGATGGTTTGATGGTGCCGGTGTTACGTGATGTGGATCAAAAAAATATCGTTCAACTGGCCAAGGAACTGGGTGAGATTAGCACCAAGGCACGTGAGAAAAAGCTCCCCGCAACCGCCATGCAAGGTGGCTGTTTCACTATTTCCAGTCTGGGCGGCATCGGCGGAACAGCTTTTACACCTATTATTAATGCGCCAGAAGTGGCCATCTTGGGTGTATCCAGGGCGAGCATAAAGCCGATATTCAAAGAGGGTGAGTTCGTGCCTCGGCTAATGTTGCCGCTGTCGCTGTCATATGATCATCGCGTAATCGATGGCGCGGAGGCAGTGCATTTCACGAGTTATCTTGGAAAAGTATTGTCGGATGTTCGCCGATTGGTGCTATAACCTGTGAACCAAGCCCCCATCGGCATTTTGGGTGGTACGTTCGATCCTATCCATAACGGTCATCTACGCTTGGCACAGGAAGCGCTGGAGCAATGTGATCTGGCTGCGATACACTTCATTCCCAGCGGTACGCCGTCGCACCGCACAGCACCACACGCTAGCGCAGTGCAACGTTTGGATATGGTTCGTCTGGCATTGCAAGGCAACGCGGCATTCGTGCTGGATGAACGCGAAATTTATCGCGTCGATCCGTGTTATACGGTAGACACGCTTACTGCGCTGCGTGCCGAGCTGGGTACGCAACAGCCGCTGTGTTTGTTGATGGGCGGTGATGCCTTCCTGCTGTTACACTCTTGGCATGAATGGAAAAGATTGTTCGAACTGTCGCACATAGTGGTCATGCAGCGTGACGGGCAGCCGCTTGGCAATGCCATAAATAGGGCTAACGAGGCTTTGCGCGATGAATACAGGGCTCGCCTCGCTCCGTCGCCCCGCATTCTGCGTGACTCCCCTGCCGGAGCGATCCTGGTGGCGAATATGCCCGCCCTGGAAATTTCCGCCACTGATATTCGTAAACGTTGTGCCGAAAATAAAAACATACATTACCTGCTACCGGACGTAGTAGCCGATTACATTCAATTACATCACCTATATACCCAACATGCTAACCATTGAAGAAAAAATCCAGGCCGTAGTGACCGCATTGGAAGATATTAAAGCCAGTGATATCAGCGTCCTCGATACCAGCAAAAAGAGTCAACTATTCGAGCGCATGGTGATCGCCAGCGCCAATTCACCGCGTCAAACCAGGGCTTTGGCCGACCATGTATCCAAGCAGCTCAAACTGCTCGGCGAGCCCGCGCTCAGCGTAGAAGGTGAAGAAAGCGGGGAGTGGGTGCTGGTTGATCTCGGCGAAGTGGTCGTGCATATCATGCAGCCTGCAGTTCGCGCCTACTACCAGTTGGAAGAGCTATGGACCATGAGGCATCTGCCGCCTAAGGCAGCTAGCGAACCAAAATGAAACTGTGGTTGGTGGCGGTCGGGCACAAGATGCCGGCCTGGATTACCGCAGGTTTCACCGAATATGCCAAGCGTATGGCACGCGAAGCCCAAATCGAATTGATAGAGATAAAGCCGGAGCCGCGAACTACCGGCAAGAGCGTCACGCAGATGATGGAGGCGGAAGCGCAGCGTATATTGACCGCTCTGCCGAAGGATGTGCTGCGCATCGCGCTGGACGAGCGCGGCGCGCATTTCTCCTCCAAACAGTTGGCGCAACAAATGGAAGACTGGATGGGCAGCGGGCGTGATGTGGCCTTCATCATTGGGGGCGCGGATGGCCTGCACGAGTCGGTAAAAAATAGTGCGCAGCAGCTGCTGGCACTGTCGATCATGACACTGCCGCATGGCTTGGTACGCGTATTGCTTGCGGAACAGTTGTATCGCGCCCACAGCTTGTTGCACAATCACCCTTATCATCGTGAATGATGCGGCACGCTAATACAGGATTTTAAAGAGCCATGATTTCCCACCCTCGCATTTACCTCTCCTCGCAAAGCCCGCGTCGCCGAGAGCTGCTGAAGCAGATCGGGATTAATTTTGAAACGCTGCTGTTACGTTCCAACTCATCTCGCAAAATAGATGTAGATGAAACTCCGCACAAAAATGAGCTACCGGAAACACATGTGCAAAGGGTTTGCCAGGAGAAAGTGAAGGCCGGATGGATGTCTCTGCAATCCCGAAATTTACCCCCACTCCCGGTTTTGGCTGCCGACACGAGCGTTATTCTGGACGGCAAGATTATTGGCAAACCGCAAGATCGGGAACAGGCTGCGGCCACTCTGCGTGCTCTTTCCGGACGCCAACACCAAGTATTGAGTGCTGTCGCGGTTGCCTTAGAAGAACGCATGGAAATGCGCTTGTCGGTCAGTAAAGTGACTATGGCCACGCTTAGCGAAGAGCGCATTCGGCGCTACATTCTCACCAGCGAGCCGCTGGACAAGGCCGGCGCGTATGCCATCCAAGGTTACGCTGCGGCATTCATACAACACATAGACGGCAGCTATTCAGGTGTAATGGGCCTACCCCTGTTCGAAACGGCTAAGCTGCTGCAAACATTCGGTTATCCCATTCTGTGAATGACGAAATTCTAATCAACGTCACCCTGCAGGAAACCCGCGTTGCAGTCATGCAACAGGGAATAGTGCAACAACTCCACATTGAGCGCGGCAGTCATCTCGGAATAGTCAGCAATGTGTATGTCGGGCGCGTGAAACGCGTTCTGCCTGGCATGCAATCCGCTTTCATCGATATTGGGCTGGAACGCTCTGCTTTCCTGCATGTTGCGGACATATGGGAAAACCGCAACAACGGCGATGCGGCCAAGCCCATCGAGAAAATGCTGCATGAGGGGCAGAGCCTGCTGGTACAAGTCATCAAGGACTCCATCGGCAGCAAGGGCGCCAGACTTTCCACCCAGATCAGCATGGCCGGACGTTTGCTGGTGTTTCTGCCGCAGGAATCGCACATCGGCGTATCGCAACGCATTGAGAACGAGGCCGAGCGCGAACTGCTG
>CAZPUT010000023.1:0-20042 GCA_964589845.1 uncultured Candidatus Nitrotoga sp.
GGCTTGTCGATCACCAACAGCGCATCGTCTTCATACAAGATAGGAAATTCAAGTGCTGGGACATAGTCACGAACTTGAATTTCAGCTACCCGCACCGGCGGGATTCGCACATGGTCGCCCAGTTGCAGGCGATAAGTCTGATCCACGCGCTTCTTATTCACGCGCACTTCACCGCTACGCAGAATACGATAAATATGGCTCTTGGGGACACCCTTAAGGTATTTGCATAGAAAATTATCAATGCGCTGATCGCAGCTACCCTCGTCGATCTTGGTCCAGGTTACAGATTCTTTGCGTAAATCATTCATTATGCTTATACTTCCCGATAACGCGTATTGGCTAACGGAAAAACGGGATGCGAATTCCCCGTGAGTGTGGAGCAGGCAACAATGCCGCCGCCCCGTTCCAACGCAATCCGGTTAATGTCACTCACCGGAAGAAGCAGTGATAGTAATTGATTTGCGCGCTCAAAGCACCTGTGGATTTTTTTCCGTGTCGCCCCTATAAAAAAATTGGCGACACCTGTTAATTACTAACAAGCTAATAACGAGAACAATATTTTGAACAACCGTCGACATCGCTATACCAGCATTGTTTGCACGGCTCTTATTCACTTTCTCGCGCGCGGTTAGCCGTGCGTAGACTTGTTCTGCCCGTGTCAGAGCGCGGGAGAAAATATAATGAAACGCATGTTATTCAATGCGACACAAGCGGAAGAACTCCGTGTCGCCATTGTCGATGGTCAAAAATTGATCGACCTCGACATTGAATCCGCTGGAAAAGAACAACGCAAAAGTAATATATACAAGGCCATAATTACCCGTATCGAACCCAGCCTGGAAGCTGCCTTCGTCGAGTATGGCGGCAACCGCCACGGCTTCCTGCCATTCAAAGAAGTTTCCCCCATTAATTACCTGAATCAAGAAGGTAACGGCCGTCCCAGCATCAAGGAAGCATTGCGCGAAGGCCAGGAACTGCTCATCCAGGTGGAAAAAGACGAGCGCGGCAATAAGGGAGCCGCACTAACTACTTATATTAGTCTGGCTGGCCGTTACATTGTGCTGATGCCCAACAATCCCAGCGGTGGCGGCGTATCTCGCCGTGTCGAAGGCGAAGAGCGCAATGAGCTACGCGACATCCTGTCGCAATTGGAAGTTCCTCAAGGTGCAAGTATCATTGCGCGCACTGCCGGAATTGGCCGCAATCTGGAAGAACTGCAATGGGATCTTAACTACCTCAAACAATTGTGGGATGCCATCGAAAGCGCGGCAAAAACCGAAAAAGCACCCTCGCTGATTTACCTCGAAAGTAGCTTGGTGGTGCGCGCTATACGCGACTATTTCCACCCTGAAATAGGTGAAATTTTAGTTGACACGGATGATATCTACCAGCAGGCTCGTGCTTTCATGAGCACGGTCATGCCAAACAATGTCCATGTAATCAAACGGTATCAAGATGACGTACCTTTGTTCTCGCGCTTCCAGGTTGAACATCAGATCGAGTCGGCGCATGCACGCCAAGTAAATCTTCCCTCCGGTGGCGCTATTGTTATTGATCATACCGAGGCACTCACCGCAATCGATATCAACTCTGCACGCGCTACACGCGGCGCGGATATAGAGTCGACCGCGCTCAATACCAATCTGGAAGCTGCCGAAGAAATTGCACGGCAGATGCGCCTGCGCGATTTGGGTGGTCTGATCGTGATCGACTTTATCGATATGGAAAGCACCCGCAACCAGCGGGAAGTGGAAAATCGTCTGCGCGATGCCTTGCATTATGACCGTGCACGTGTGCAGACGGGGAAGATCTCGCGCTTCGGTCTGCTTGAACTATCGCGCCAACGCCTGCAACCCAGCCTGGAAGAAACCAGTCACACACCCTGTCCCCGTTGTAACGGCATCGGCCATATCCGCGGCATCGAATCTTCCGCCTTGCACATCCTGCGCATCATTCGAGAAGAAGCGATGAAAGAACACAGTGCAGCTATCCACGTGCAAGTGCCATTAGATGTCGCCACCTTCCTGCTTAATGAGAAGCGCGCTGAGATCCACCAAATCGAATCACGGCTAAAGGTGGTCATTACGCTGATTCCAAATGCAAATATGGAAACCCCGCACTATAGCGTGACTCGTTTACGCCAAGACGACATGACCGTCGAAAACTTGCAGGCCAGCTACAAGTTGGTGGCGACACCGGAAGCCAACCATATCACTGCCAAAGCCGCACAAGAGACCAAACCACAGCGCGCTCAAGCTGTAGTTCAAGGGGTCACGCCACCGCAGCCAGCTCCCATGCGAGAAGTTCGGGGTGCCACGCAACCTTCTATTTTCACCAAGCTGATAGGCTGGCTCAAGTCACTGGGTGCGGAAGAAACTCCCGAAAAGCAGACCGCCAAACCGCGCGCCAATAATCCGCCTCGACGTGACCGGGAAGGCCGTAGCCCAAGTGGTAACCGACCTGACAGTAATCGACCAGAAGGCAACCGTCAGCGCAATAACCCGCGTCGCGACCGTGATGAAGCTCATCCACGCGTAGAAAAAACTGCGCAAACAGCACCCAAAGCACAGGAACCGCGCGCTCCACGCCCTCCCCGGCCACCGCGCGTACCAGTCGAAACAGCGGTATTGGAAAACGTAGCAAAAGTTGCAACCATAACTGAACCAGCTGAAGAAAACAGCCAGAGCTCTGGACGTAAGCGCGGTCGGCGCGGTGGCCAACGTGAACGTGAACGGCGTGATCAGCAGCAGGCAGCTGGGCAACTAGCCGGTGAACAGCCTATCCTGGCCGAAACCACGCCTAGTGCTGTAATGAACGTCGTTGAAACCACACGCCACAGCGAACCTGCTGAGCCACAAAATATTCAAAATATAGAACCTCGCCAACTTCCTGTTGAGCCAACAATTACATCAACTACATCAACTCAGGCCAGCCCTACAACCAATGACAACGGGTTAGTGCAGATCGAAACTGACGCAGTCAAACGCTCTTCAGCGGCGGCCACCGCCCAAGTTGAAACTGCACCGCAAGCATCACGTCGCCGCTCACGCCCACGTGAAATTTACAGTATGGAAAACAACGAGCCTTTGGTGCAAATCGAGACTCAACAAACTTTGAACTTATAGTTGAACCAGTAACATTGCACTGATAGTGTGCAGAATGACAAACAATAAAGCCGCGCAGTTATACTGCGCGGCTTTATTAATTTTCCTTCATCATTCGACATCAAAAACATACGCAACAAGCACACAACCCACCCTTTTACATAAGTGTCTTCTTAATATGCAGTAACAAACCCTCTGACGCATCCTCCACCATATCAAGTACGCGTTCGAAACCGTCTGCCCCACCATAATACGGATCGGGAACTTCACGCTCGTCATGTCGGCTCGCATATTCCAGAAACAATCCCAAACGTCCTCGCTCCATCACCGGACATAAACGTTGCAAAATGCCAAGATTGGCACAATCCATCGCCAGCACATAATCGAAACGAGTAAAATCAGCAACCTCAACCTGTCGCCCACGCAACATACTCATGTCGTATCCGCGCTGCAATGCTGCACGCTGCGTTCGTGTGTCCGGCGGACTGCCAATATGATAATCATGCGTACCTACCGAATCAATCAGAAAGTGTTGTACCAACCCCGCTTCCTCAACGCGTGCGCGGAAAATTGCTTCAGCGGTGGGTGATCGACAGATATTTCCCATGCAGCAAAATAAAACACTAACTTTTTTCACTTATTTTACTCATTACAATAAAAAATGTATTGTAATGCATCAGCAATTCAAATTCTCCAACTCAAAGTGGGGACATAAACACACTCTCCCGCAGCTTTTTCAACTGGTCGCGCAATTCACTGGCACGCTCAAATTCAAGGTTTTTCGCTGCCTGCAGCATTTCTTTTTCCAGCCGTTTAATTTCTTTGGCAAGGTCACGTTCACTCATCGCCAGATATTTTGCCTGATCTTGTTCTATTTTCAGTTGCTTGCGCGCAGCATCTGGCTCATAGCTGCCCTCAATAATGTCCTTGATGCGCTTCTGCACACCTTGGGGAATAATGCCGTGCAGTTCGTTGTGCAATAGTTGCTTATTCCGCCTGCGCTCAGTCTCGTCGATAGCACGGCGCATCGAATTGGTAATTTTATCAGCGTAGAGTATTGCGCTACCGTTAATGTGGCGCGCAGCACGGCCTATAGTCTGAATAAGCGCACGCTCCGAACGCAAAAAACCTTCCTTGTCAGCGTCAAGTATCGCTACCAGTGACACCTCGGGTATATCCAACCCCTCGCGCAGCAGATTGATGCCGACCAGCACGTCAAACATGCCCAAACGCAGATCACGGATGATTTCCACCCGCTCAACGGTCTCAATATCTGAATGCAGGTAACGCACTTTAATACCATGCTCAGAAAAATATTCAGTGAGATCTTCTGACATGCGCTTGGTCAGCGTGGTGACCAGCACTCGCTCGCCCTTGGCCGTACGCAGATTAACCTCAGACATCAAATCATCCACCTGATGTGTGGCCGGCCGCACTTCAATTTGCGGATCAACCAATCCGGTCGGACGCACCAATTGTTCCACCACTTGGCCGGTATGCTCAGCCTCAAAAACAGCCGGTGTAGCAGAAACAAATATGGATTGACGCATTACGTGTTCAAACTCGTCAAACCGTAGCGGGCGGTTATCCAGTGCGGATGGCATTCGGAAACCGTAGTTGACCAGATTTTCCTTGCGCGCCCGATCACCTTTGTACATGCCGCCAATCTGCGGGATGGTAACGTGGCTTTCATCTATAAACATCAGCGCATTGGGCGGTAGATAATCAATCAGCGTAGGTGGTGGTTCACCTGCTTTGCGTCCAGACAGATGACGCGAATAATTTTCGATGCCTTTACAAAAACCGATCTCATTCAGCATTTCCAGATCGTGGCGAGTACGTTGCTCGATACGCTGCGCTTCCACCAATTTATGTTCGCGCTGAAAGAAATCTATGCGTTCAGCCAGCTCAATCTTGATGGTTTCTATGGCCTGTAATGTGGTGCTGCGCGGCGTGACGTAATGGCTGGACGGGTACACGGTAAAACGCGGCACGCGGCTCAGGATGTGGCCGGTAAGTGGATCAAATAGCGACAAGCTTTCCACTTCATCATCAAACATCGTCAGGCGTAATGCATGTTCGCTGTTTTCTGCCGGAAAGATGTCGATTACATCGCCGCGTACTCGAAAATGCCCATGCGAAAAATCCACATCGTTACGCTCATACTGCATCTCTGTGAGACGCTTGATTGCATCCTGCCGTACTAATTTCTCATGCTCGCGCAAGTGCAAAATCATGCCGTGATAATCTACTGGATCGCCGATACCATAGATGGCCGAGACTGTGGCCACAATCACCACATCCTGTCGCTCTAGCAGAGATTTGGTAGCCGACAAGCGCATCTGCTCGATCTGCTCATTTATGCTGGAATCTTTCTCGATAAACATATCACGCGATGGAACGTAAGCCTCTGGCTGGTAATAGTCGTAATAGGAGACGAAATATTCCACTGCGTTTTCAGGAAAAAAGTCACGCATTTCAGAATACAACTGCGCCGCCAATGTTTTATTTGGTGCCATGATGATAGCCGGCCGCCCCAATTGGGCGATGACATTCGCCATAGTGAATGTTTTACCGGAGCCCGTCACACCCAGCAGCGTTTGAAACGATAGCCCCTCATTTATACCCTCAACCAATTGCGCAATCGCAGTGGGCTGATCGCCCGCTGGTTCAAAAGGCTGATGCAAAAAATATGGGCTATTGGGAAAGGTCTTAATCACGGTATAATTTCAGCGAAATCTGAATAAAAAAATTTAAAATACGGGACAGTTTACTCTGAACCCATAAGGATACAATCTTGGAACTATCGAAGCGCGTACAAGCAATCAAACCCTCCCCCACTCTCGCCGTTACCGCGCGAGCTTCAAAATTGAAGACGGAAGGGAAAGACATCATCGGGTTGGGAGCAGGTGAACCAGATTTCGATACTCCGCAGCATATCAAGGATGCGGCTATAGCTGCGATCAACAAGGGTTTCACCAAATACACCGCAGTGGGAGGTACACCCTCTCTGAAGCAGGCTATTGTCGCCAAGTTCAAACGCGACAATGAGCTGGATTACACAGCGAAACAGATCCTGGTTTCCTGTGGCGGCAAGCAAAGTTTTTTCAACTTGGCGCTTGCCTTAATCAATCCCGGCGATGAGGTAATTATCCCGGCACCTTATTGGGTATCCTATCCGGATATCGTGCTCATCGCAGAGGGCAAACCGGTAATCGTGCAAGCAGGCATTGAACAAGATTTCAAGATGAGCGCTACTCAATTAGCTGCAGCTATCACAACCAAAACAAAAATAGTGGTAATCAATAGCCCAAGCAACCCCTCCGGTGCAGTTTACAGTCTGGAAGAGTTACAAGCATTGGGTGAAGTATTGCGCAAATATCCTCAGGTACTGATAGCCACCGATGATATGTATGAACACATTGCGTTGCGTGACGAAAAATTCGTCAACATCCTGAATGCCTGCCCCGATCTTTATTCACGCACTATGGTTCTGAATGGCGTGTCCAAATCTTATGCAATGACAGGCTGGCGGATCGGTTATGCCGCTGGGCCAGAGCACATCATCACGGCAATGGAAAATGTGCAATCACAAAGCACGTCCAATCCCACTTCGATTTCGCAAGTAGCTGCGGAAGCAGCCTTGAATGGAGATCAGGGCTGCATTGCACCGATGCTCAAAGCATTCCGCGAGCGACATCTTTACGTAGTGGATGCGCTGAACAAAATTCCGGGTGTCAAATGTATAACAAGTGGAGGGGCGTTCTATGCTTTCCCCGACGTGCGTCCGGTTATTGCAGCTTTGCACAAGAAAGGCATCATCAAAGAAGCTACCGACGTAGCGTTATCCGAATACCTGCTGGAGCAGGCTGGTGTGGCCATAGTGCCTGGCTCGGCTTTCGGCAGTGAAGGCTACATTCGCCTGTCTTTCGCCACCTCAATGGAAAATTTGAAAAATGCAATTAGCCGAATCTCCAAGGCATTTTCATAATTCCATTTTTGTTTCATTCCTCGCAAACGCTGCCAATTAATGTCTCGTGCTCCACACTGGCTCGGCAAGAGTACCGGACAGTACCAGCGGCACGCTGCCCAAGTCAGCGCGTATTTTCAAATCGACATTTAACCGTCCTGATAATTGCTTGTTCGCTGCAACATCGACATAGCCATTTGCACTCATTACACCGGCTGAAATTTTAATCTGCCGTAGATGCTTCCTGTTGTTCTCTATCTGTAGCACGCCACTCAAATCGTCAAAATGTGTGCGGCCGCTGGACGCGCCTTTTCGGGTAGGCATGCGTGCAGTTTCTACCATATCAATGGTATTGATAAGCCCCTTCTTCACCAAGAATTTGCCATCCAGATGCGGGATTTTAGCCAGTAGGGGAAGTTTCTCCCCGCGCAGAATAAAATTAGCGTCACCATCCATTTCACCAGCAATGCCGAATTGCGGCAAAACATCATGCAGTTTCATAGCCTTTACATTCACAAGCCCCTGCATTTGCCAGCCGTTCAGCCAAGTCAGGTGCGCACTGCCTGCCAGCATGCCGCCATACAGACGCCCGTCGATTTCATGGAACTTGATTTCACCTGCGCCCAACTCGCCTTTCATGGTCAGCTCGTTGAACAAAATGTTTGGCAACAACGGCACGTAACCTTCCTTGATTGCCAATGCGATCTGCCAACGGGACTGCTGCGGCTGCAGCTCCATACTAAACTTGCCATCCTCGCTCTTTAATACTGCCTTAACGAAACGTCTCTGCCCATCAAAATTCACAACACCATTTACAGGCGGCAGACTAAGTTCATCGTCGCTGATGCGCGCACGCTGCAAATCCATGCGCGCTAATGGATAATGGGGGTCCCCGCCTGCGGTCTGCAGCCACAACAACGCCTTATCGAAATTCTCAGCACTAAATATAAGATCGCTTATTTCCAGACTATGAATCGCTTTAATCTCGCCTAATAATTCAGAAAAATTGAAATTCAGCACAACACTGCTCGCTTTTAACTCCTGGCTACTACCCATGGATACATCCTCCAACTCAAGCTTCGGCTGGGGAAGCAAAGTCGCGCGCAAATGGCCGACATGTACCGGTTGCTGCAATTGAGCGGACAATTTCTGCTCAATTTGCGAGACATAGCCCTGCATCGGCCAAATATAAGGCAGCAAAACGGCCAGTAGAAATAGCAGCAAAATCAAACTGGCCGCTATTTTACCCAACGGCAACGGCTTTCTGCGTGTTATGGCGACACTCTGGACAGCCTTAATTTCCGGCACTTTAGCGACCAGTGTTTTAACGGCCGCTTCCATTTTTGTCTTGGCTACGGACTTCACCGCTTCTTGTTCAGCTCTAATTTTTGCCGCATCCTGCTCAGCCTTGATGCGCGCCGCAGCTTCGTCACGTGCCTTCGCTTCCGCTTTTTCTTTAGCCAGCCTAGCTAAATATTCCGCCTGGACTCTTATCGCTTCCTGCTCTTCTTTGATGCGTTTTACTTCTGCCTCGGCACGCATCTTAGCTTCCATTTCCGTTTTTGCATTTGCCTGTGCAACCTTCTGTTTCACTATGATTTTTGCCGCTTCCTGCTCCCCCTTAATGCGAGCCGTTTCAGCTTCGGCACGTGCCTTGGCTTTCGCTACTAATTGTGATTTGGCTTGCTCAGCTGCCAGCTCAGATCTGATTTTTGACGTTTCTTGCTCTGCCTTGAGGCGAGCCGTTTCAGCTTCGGCACGAGCCTTGACTGCAGCTTCGATTTCCACTTTTACTTTAACCTGCTCAGATTCCTGTTTTGCACTTACTTTTTCCGCTTCTTGCTTTGCCTTAAAGTGCACAGCTTCAACTACGGCACGCGCTTTAGCTTCCGCGTCCTCTTTTACCTGAAAGGCTTCCTGTTCCGCCCTGATTCTTGCCGCTTCTTGCTCTGCCTTGATACGCACAGCTTCAGCTTCGGAACGTTCCTTGGCTAATGCTGCCGCTTCCACTTTTGCCTTGGCCAGCGCTGCGTCCAACTCCGCTCTGATTTTTTTCGTTTCTTGTTCTGCCTTGAGGCGAGCCGTTTCAGCTTCCGCTTTTGCCATAGCCAATGCAGCTTCCTGTTCCGCCCTGACTTTTATCGCTTCCTGATCTGCCTTGAGGCGGGATGCTTCAGCTTCAGCATGCGCCTTGGCTTCCGCTTCTTCTTTTGCTCTGGCCTGCGCAGCTTCCTGTTCCGCCCTGACTCTTGTCGCTTCTTGCTCTGCCTTGATACGCACAGCTTCAGCTTCGGAACGTTCCTTGGCTAATGCTGCCGCTTCCACTTTTGCCTTGGCCAGCGCTGCGTCCAACTCCGCTCTGATTTTTTTCGTTTCTTGTTCTGCCTTGAGGCGAGCCGTTTCAGCTTCCGCTTTTGCCATAGCCAATGCAGCTTCCTGTTCCGCCCTGACTTTTGTCGCTTCTTGCTCTGCCTTGAGGCGGGCTGCTTCAGCTTCAGCTTCAGCATGCGCCTTGGCTTCCGCTTCTTCTTTTGCTCTGGCCTGCAATGCTTCCCGTACCGCCCTGATTCTTGTCGCTTCTTGCTCTGCCTTAAGGCGAACCGCTTCAACTTTCTCGTTTGCCTGCGTAGCCTCTTGTTCAGCTCTGATTCTTGCCGCTTCCTGCTCTGCATAGTCCTCTGCCGCCAATGCTTCCGCAGCCGATACATACATCTCACTGGTAGGGTGCTGTCTCTCCCCCATATCTTCAATCTTGGAAAAAGGTATAGCATTTTTTTGAATAGGCATCCGTGGGATCGCCATCTTCACAACGCTACTTACCTTATCTTTATCTTGAATGAAGCCGCCATCAGTCAGCTCTTGTAGCATATCGACAAGCGATTCACGTAAACTGGGCGCAGCCCGTTTCATCAACTCTTTCACCGTGGACTTATTATCGATCAAACCTAAGGCACGCTTAATATCGCTGGACAAATAATTAGTTATCCTTTTGCTTTCGTCCTCACCTTTGTTGGTTTTGATAAATATAATTTTTATATCCATACCGACCAGTTACACCTGAATTATCTAAATTTTCGCTACTTAATTTTCACAACAACCAACCACATAAAAACATCTGTCTATTGACTCAAAAGCTTACAGCCAGTAGTATAGCGGCCTTGTCAATTCCCTGATAGCTCAGTTGGTAGAGCGACGGACTGTTAATCCGCAGGTCCCTGGTTCGAGTCCAGGTCGGGGAGCCAGATATAGAGCCTTGCAGTGATGCAGGGCTTTTTTATTGTCTGAATCATTCGCCTGTATAAGGGCTGCTTAGGTTTCCCTGGTCACGTTTGATAACATGCCAGATACCTTATTGGATATCATTTCAAGTATCGTGTTGGCCGTGTTAGCGGACGTACCATTAGATTGCCTTAGCTTTCGTTATCGGCTTCTTTGACTTTTAGTTGAGTGGGAAGGTCATACGAAAGAAAATTTTAGCACTTATTCATCAACCGACTAAGTGGGAAGCCATACACTTCGGTTACCAAGGCATGGCAGCGGTTGCGGATGAAAACAGAATTGCCATATCATGCTTGCATGACTTGCGGCATCAGTACGCTTCCTTCTTGGTAAATGGAGGACGAATTTTGTATGAAGTGCAGCAGATAATGGGCATTCCGATCCCAAGGTAACAATGCAACATGCTCATTTATCGTTTATGTCCCTACAGGATGCGGCAAATAGCGCTTCAGTGGTTATCCAGGGAGAACGGCATTCGGTGTAGGCGGTAGAAACGGTTTCGGAAGGCCGGCTGACTATTAGTAACCCAGCCTGCATTTCTGTGTCCAAATAGTGTTGACAATGTCACTTCTCAATCAATAGCAACCATTGCACTTTAGTGAGACTTCTTCCATATATTTCTATTTTGTTGAGCTAACGTAGATGACTTAATTAAGTATTTTTTATTGTTCACATAAACTGTGGATAACTATGTGAACAATTTTAATAAAATCAAGCTAACTACTAACAATATATATGATATTGTCCAATCGCTCATTTTATAGGCGTTATTTATTTACAATAAAAACAATAACTTATATTTACGGTTAAAAAACAGCGTTATAATCATTTTCATTGCTGGATATATTTATAACTTGTGAATAAGTAACATAATGTCAAGCACTTTTGTTAATGTTTATCCAATTTCATGCATTATCTCAACAACCTTTCGATTTCCGCCTAAATATCCGATAAAAATTGAATGCCACCTTTTGGGCAATCTGAGTCTGATCCAAACCCGCTTGCTTCAACCCGTAAATCTGATATCGTTGCCCGCTGGTGAGCTGCTTACATTTCTTCATCTGTGTTCCTTTTACTTGGTTAAACCCGCCTATGTTTATAGATTCGCACTGCCATATCAATTTCCCGGAACTAACCAAAATATTCGATGAAGTTCTGGCAAACATGCGCCAGAACGAAATTTCTCACGCTCTGTGTGTTTCTGTAAATTTAGAAGACTTTCCTCAAATTCAACTACTCGCAGAGCAGTATGAGCACATCTATGCTTCTGTTGGCGTGCACCCAGACCACGAATCAGAAACCGAGCCAACGCAAGCGCTCCTGGTACAGCTGGCACAACACCCTAAAGTCATTGCTATCGGGGAAACCGGTCTCGATTATTTTCGTTTAAAAGGTGATCTGGAGTGGCAGCGCGTGCGCTTCCGCACCCATATTCGCGCTGCGCGAGAGTGCCGCAAGCCTCTCATTATTCACACCCGTGAAGCAGCACAGGACACTCTGCGTCTTATGGCTGAAGAAGACGCTGCCGAGATTGGCGGCGTCATGCATTGTTTTACCGAAAGCCTTGAAGTCGCCCAAGCAGCGATTGAAATGAATTTCTACATTTCGTTTTCCGGCATCGTTACTTTCAAGAATGCTATTTTGCTAAAAGAAGTAGCGCGGCATATTCCACTAGAGCGCATTTTGATTGAAACTGACTCACCCTATCTCGCCCCGGTGCCATATCGCGGCAAACTCAACCAGCCCGCCTATGTTAAGCATGTCGCGGAAGAAATAGCCAAGTTGCGTGGCATTTCTCTTTCAGAGGTAGGCCACGCTACTACGGAAAACTTTAATCGTTTATTTTTGGGTTCTCGCATCTAGCGCGCTTAGCCTGCAAGCACATAAGCGATTGATCCGGCACTATTTATTGCGATGCCGTTCGTGCCGAGTTTGTCGAAGCATAAGAAACTATAAACATTTTCGACAACCTTGCTGCAAACGGCTGCTTGGGTCAACAATACCGGATCAGGCAAATCCTTAATTCTTGTACCAGTAGGCTCTGTGGCGACTCGCCTTTACATCATTTACCATATGACAGGTGTCACTCGTTACTTTCCCACAACTCTGTGGTGACTTAGCGCCAGAGCCAGCGGTAGCAGAGCCAGAGCCAGTATTAGTGAAAGTGCTAGAGCCAGCGACAGAGCCAGCGCCTATCATAAATGAAACCAGCTTCGTCGTTGGCACTCCATTTACTATCACGGTGACATTTACCAAACCAGAGACCGGAGAAGGCGGTAATCCTCCTCCGTCGAATTCAGCGTTTGTAAAAACGCCTGTTACAAAATTGATACGGTAGCCTCTCGCAATTCCCAGATTATTAGTACATGAATTGGCACTCGGTACGGTGGGTTGATTAGTACCGAAGTAGGTATTACCTGCTACCGTAGTCGCTGCATTGACTACTTTTTCTCCCGTATCCAATGTAATGTAGAAGCCCCCAAGTGTGCCAGCGTAAACTGTGCTGGTCGCATCAAATAAATTTGAATGAGTGATAGTTGTCTGGCCACTTGCATTATTACCGGCACTATCTTTCAACATATAAAACCGGTTGCTTATGCTATAAGATAAATTTGAATAAAGTGGATGTTCACGGTCACCAGAACCGACCAGTACTGCATCAAACGAATTTGTAAGTACTACATCCGCCCGATAGAAGAATTTGCGGGGAGTAGTGCCGGCAGCACATGCCCCGGTAGAACAGCCCAGTGCTGCTATCTTGTTCACTTGCCAGTGATCAGGCGTTATATAGGTTACATTGCTTACAGTGGGTTGTAGATCCACTCGCCATACATTGCCACCCGTATCTGTGGCATACAAACGATCTATCTTTCCATCGCCGTCACGATCCACCAGAGTTATATCAGCAGGAATACTGTAATCCATTCCAGATACTGTGCATGCCGCTTTTACTGTGTTGCCACTGCAACCACTGGCGGCTCCATATTTGGCACTCCATACCATGGCACCAGTAATTGCATCCACGATGAATATCCCGCGACCCATCGTGTCAGCTGTGGGTGGCTCGCTATCTTCCGCCGTATCGTAACCCGCCCCAAAAATAAGCACTGGATTGGTATATCCTTTAACCTTGGCTACTTTCGGTTGGGCCCAGGTCTGTCCGAGTTCAGTAAAGTCGCCCGATACATCTGTGTTGCTTATTGTCCACAGATACTGCGGATTGGTTGGCGTAGATACATCCAGAGCATAAAGAAGCCGTCCTCCCCGACGCATGGCGAGGTAAAGGTAGGCAGTATTGATTGTGCCATTTGCATTTAATAACTGATAGGTACCAGTTGAGCCATCCACAAAATAATCCTTGGTCTTCGGCGTTGGAATAATACCTGCAGGTGTAGTGGGTAAACTTAACACTGGACTATTGTCATGCAACCTCTTGAGCTTGCCATAAAATTCGCTCGGAATAAAACCCCACAATTCACTGCCGGGATCGGTCAGAGTGCTGCCCGTAGGGTTAGTCTGATTGCCATTGACAGCACGAAATACTCCATCGTTAGCACCATAAAAAACCACCACGCCGGTAGTGCCACCATAGTTGATGACGGTCGGACGCGAGTGAAGTACATCTCCATGAATGGAAGGGCGAATATTGATGGTGCCTCCGGGGCTGAGTTCATCGTTATTGTTATCATAGCCGCGCACCCATTGGGTAAGATTGGTTCTGGTGGTGGTGTTGGAGGTGGCAGTTGCTGATCCGGTGAAAGTGGATAGCGGAGCGGCAGCGGTATATTGATAAGTGAAGGTGTTGGTGCCCGTAACGGTAATTGTCCAGGGCCCATTGTAGCCGGCAGGGGATGCACTGGCGATAGTGACAATTTCTCCGCTGGGGAAACCATGTCCGACTGAAATTACGGTCGCAGTGTTGGGCGTATAGTGGCATGCAGTATCCGTTCCGGCCATGGCTGAGGATGCACTAACCGTAAAGGTATTGGCCGTTGCGGCTGTGATGTTCGTAACCTGGCCGTTCAATCCCGTCAGTACAGAGCAAGTGGAAAACGTCACTTTCTGGCCAACCGCCAGACCATGGGCCGTCTTGCTGATTGCCACACTTGTAGAAGTAATGGTTGTAGATGGAACAGTTGCGACATAGGGCACAGTCGCAGTCCCGCTTCCACCCGATTTGGAATAGGTGAAAGTGGTAGTGGTTGGAGTGCCCGTTACCGTGCATGGTGCGCAGTCGTATTTTGACGCACCGGTGCTTATTGTAATTAGAGTTCCGGCGGTGATATGGACAAGATCTGCAGCTGAAACCGTTGCAGTAACAGTGGAACCGCTCTTGGCAAAGGCAGAGATAGAAACGTTTACTGCAGGAGACGTTCCTCCGGCCACCGCACTCGTGGCTGTCGTGGTGGCGGAACTGGTTATGGACGTAATGATTCTTGAACCGGTTCCCAGCAACACATCGGTAATGAGGGCGTTTGTGCTGTCGAATGTGTTAACCGAATTGGATAATTGCGCGGTGCATGTGCCACTCGGACAATAGGTATACAATTTTCGCGGGTTAGTGGTCGTGGCAGGAGCCGCTGAGTAATTGTTTACCAGGTTGGCCAAACGCATCACCTGCGCTGCGCCACCCTTTTCCACCAATTCGCCGTCAGGTGAGTCGTACCCCGCGCCGACGCCGTTCGGTAACGGTACATTTCTCCAGAATCCACCGCCCAGATCGGGCTCCGCCAAGAGATTCTGAGATGTCCAAAAACTTACAGCATCAGGGGAAATGAATCCGGTGCCGGCGGAACTGATGGCACTATCTCCATTTTTGTCGGCCAATGACAGATTGCCGGTAGTTACATCATACTTGAATTGGTACTGTTTCAAGTTCCCAAGCCATCGCGGCAGGCCGTTCGAATCTGGCCGGAACAACCCCATGTAAATCTGATTTAAGTAGGTGCCTTGCGCATTCACACTGACGGGCAAACTGGATGAAGAGAACACGCTGTTGACCGCTTGTACTTCATTGAGAATTTTAAGGAGAGCCTGGGTAATGCTGACATAGTCAGTAGTAGCAAAATATTTTCCGCCGCCGACATTCGCCATGCTGGTCAGGGTTGCGGCATATTCTGCCTGGCAACTGGCCCCTAGCAGGCCGATCGTATAAGTGGTGATTTTTTGGGTACCGTCTATGGTGCTGTAGAGATCAGCTTGACGCATATAACGCGCCCATTCGTCAGCATAAAACCCCTTTCCTTCGTGAGCACCAGTGGGGAATGTGTATGTGCCACATGATGTAACGTGGGTGGTTGTAATGATAGACTGCTGCGCCGTAGTAATCCCCGGTGCACTGGCAAGTGCGGCTGCCGGGCTGGCGGAGCCTCCATCTCCCGGGGTGCCGGCAGAGCTATATGAATTGCCGATAAAAATGACGAAATTCTGTTGGCAGCCAGCTGCTGGTTTGATGCCAGAATAAGAGCGCCCGGAAAGCCCCGTGCTGCCAGCATAGTATGCCCATGCCTCCTGCATGGTTGCCGCTGTCGCCTCGCCAGCTGATTTGATATATCCATTCCCCACGCCACCCGTTGTATTCCAGGTCTGGATCCAGGCCAGAAGTGGAGCCTTGTGGGCCGCATCCATGGGAATCAGGGGTTGAACCAGACACCCGCCGTCACTCCCGCCACAGTTTGCTCCGCTGATGTCTCTGATATTGTTGGCGTTGTAAACCATCATGCCGATATTAACTATTGCATTGCCGCTGGAATCAGTTGGCAATGCACTGATTACATTGTAGAAGGCACATTGCTCTATGCCGCCCACCGTACCGCTGAGCGCGGTAGCTACACCATTGATAATACAAGTTGATCCGGCCGCATTGGAGGAAAAGTTGGCGGCATTATCGAAGACGATCAGCACATTAGGCTTTCCAGCTGCACCACCGAGGCCGCTGTAAATGTCAATATCCTCCGCTTTGCTGACAGCGGAAATGCTCATCAAGGCAGCAAACAGTCCGAGTAATACAAGTTGTATCGATTTCATGATGACACCTCCAAGTTGCACAAAGACAGCTTCTTTTATTGGTTAAGTTAAACTCATAAATCAAGTGTTTCAGGGAGGACAAACCGTTTCTATGTCCACGCGCACGGATACGCCCTGGTGTACGTTTGTACTTGCACCGGTATCGCTATCGTTCACGGTGGCGTTGACTTCCCACATTTGTTTATTACACTGGGGCGGCTGATCAATACCACCCGCGCACTTCATATCTTCCGCATTGGATGTGTCTAGTTCGGGGGAATCGCTAAGGATCGGCATAGAGCTTATACATTTCGGCACGGCAACCGTTGCAACGTAATTAGTACCGCCCACGTTAACTGGAATAACTGACGAGGCTGGATTGGCAGTAAAATTGTTGCTACTAATAACCCCTTCAATAGCCTGTTGTGCAGCAGCATTGGCTTCTTCGCGGAACTGGGCATTGCCCACTACCTGAATGCTGGTTGTGCTTGCATTCATTGCGGCAAACGCAATCAGTGTCAACAGCATCAACATGACGAGTGCTACCAACAAAGTGCTTCCGCGTTGTTTGTTCAGCACGGTCATGGTAGCTCTCTCCGGCTTGATGGGTTAACCAAGCGAACAATCTGAGTGTATACGTGACGTTTATAGCTGTCATTGAAAGGGCCAAATGTCCCAGCTTGCCCAAGCGTATAAGTGTTTGTGTTGGTGTAACCGGCAGTCGTTTCGGTGTTTCTGGCAATGACATTAAGTTTTACCGAGACGACGTTGGACCAACAAATGGCGGTCGCACAGTTTGTAACATAGTTATCGGCCACACCATCCTTATCCTTTACGTCCACAACAGTATCGCCATTAATATCGTCCATAACATCATCGGCATTATTGTCACCATCAATACCGTACTCGACCTGCAGGTATTCAATGCCCTCGACTAGCGGTGTAGTGATAAATACACCTGTCCCAGCTGGATCAAGTTCTTTTACTTTTAGCGTTGGTATGCCATCACCTGCAATGTTGTTGGGCGATATAAAGTAGGTTTGCACTACAAAGCGCCGCACACTAGCCATAGCAATACAATCACGCTGATGCAAGACGTAATTCGCTGCGGTGGTATCGATGACGGAGGAGGTGGAGGTGACGGATTCGGTGTTGCTTATGCAACTTGAAAGCTGGATGTAATGCATACCGCTGACTGCCGAAGCGGCCGGAAATGAGGTGGCATCTGCATGGCGCAACACTAAAATATCGCTGCCGGCTTTCAAATTTGCAGTGGTCAGGCCGCAAGGTGGACCACTTACCGTTGCGCTCACGTTCGCAGCATTATATCCAGCCACATGCAAACCCAACGCATTCCTTAAGTCGCTGAGGTTGGGTGTACTGAGATTAGATGTACAGGGATCCAGTATAACTGGAGCCACTGTCAGTTCACCTTCCCCATAAAAACCGGCAAGTCGCAAATTCTCGGATAAAACTTCCATGGCATAACGACCGTTGTCTATCAAGCGATTGGACTTATCCAACTCCATTCGAGATCTGCTTTGATTAACAAACAAAGTGGCCAGAGCCGAAAGGATCAGGAGCCCGATTGTGATGGAAATCATTAGCTCGATCAGTGACAGACCACGCTGTGATATCCGATTTGTAAATGTGTGCATGTAAGTGGGATTGTTCATGTCAAAGCAAGTCTGCTATGGAGATGGGCAGCGCAACCACACGGTGCAAAGACTCGCTGCCATAGCTGTTGTTTCCGCAATTCCCGGCGGCGGTGGCTGTAGAAATATCAGGGGCTTTAGAACTGTTCAATCCTTGCCATGAAACCACGACCTGATATTTCGCTGTAACTCCGGTTGCAGGTGCTGTGATTTGATAGACACAACCGCGTGCGCCTATCATCGCTCCTGCCGCCGAAACTCCGCTTTGCACTTCAGCTGCCCCCATAAGGGCGTTGGACCATTCATTCATGTCCACACTGGCGACAACGCTCGCCGCTACCGAACATGCAGACCCCGCATTCAGGGGAGTTGGAGTTACATAACGTGCGGCACATTTCCGATTGGCATTAATGCGGTCTGCAATGTCTTTCAACAAAACTAATGCTTGTGAACGTTGGTAAGATTCCAGTTGCGATGTTACTGCCCTACCCTGTAAACCAGCCAATCCAAGCAATCCGATCATCAGGATCACAATGGTGACCAACACCTCAACCAAGCTGAAGCCAATATTTTTTTTTCGATACGTCATCAGCATGCTCCACTCACTGGCTTGTAGGCACGTGGCATCCCGCTTAGCTCAATCTTGATGCAGCGAGCATTCACGGTCGCGGTTGTTGAGACATCAAGCAAAAAAGGAGTGGAAACCGTTGTCCTGCCAGTTGAGGCGTAAACCACGCTGGCAGGACCTTGGGATACAACTATTTTTTTCAGTTCGGATTGTGATTTGATAGTTCCGGCAGCTGACGTTATTGCCCAGCCTTTCCCCCAGTTGGTCGAATCCGTTGGAGTCAAGGTAACGTCGTTGTTGCGCTTGACAGCCTCACTTCTTGCCAGACTGAGACTGGAAAGTAATTCAAAGCTTGCGCTCTTCGCCTGTTGACTTTGGATGAGAGATTGATAACTACCAGCCCCCAGAGAAGCCAGTATGCCCAATATCACCACAACCACCAACAGTTCGGCGAGCGTAAAACCGGATTCAATTGGACGCAGTGTTTTCATTGTTTTTTTACCACTTGTCAGCGGGAGCTTTAACGCCTTGATCATTCAACGTTAAGGGCAGGGAGCCGTCACTGATCTGCTGGCTGCTGGTTGCGGTGGCCGTTATGGTAAAACTCGGCGGGGTTGAAGTCGGCGCTGAGATTGCAATAGCATAGTGTTTGCTGACATCGGCGGGAGCCGACACCCCTAATGTAGTAAAGTCTGCATATGTTCGGGCATCCAGCATGTATTGTTTCTCGCGATTTGCCAGATCCATCATGAAGGACTGTGCGGCAGCACGATTGCCTTTGACGACATAACTTTGGTAGCTAGGTATAGCGATCGCAGAAATTATGCCTATAATTGCAACGGCAACTAACAGCTCAATCAGACTGAATCCTTTTTTTGTTTTCATTTTGTCCTCACTTAATATAGGCATAGTATCGGACTCAGTGCTTGGATCTCCACATCCAACCGATTAGCGGAGTGGATATTCTGACAAGTGGTAAGTCAGGCGGGTTCAACCCGGGTTGATCTAAGGCTACGCTGAACAAGTCCGTTCGCGTTGAGCTTGTCGAAACGAACACCTTGCAAATTAATAACTCGCAAATGGCTTCGACAGGCTCAGCCCGAACGGAGGAGTTTACTCAGCGTAACCCTAATGGATTATCCGGGATAACCGCACTGAATGAATGCAGACGCTAGCTTGTTACTTCTTATTGATGGAACCACTTGAAGGTCTGCATGCACAGCACGATCATCAACAATGAACCGCCAAGATGGGCGGCAATAGTTGCAGCACTCCAGGCATATTGCCCGCGCGCCAGCAAAGTGACGGTTTCGGCAGAGAAGGTAGTTAGCCCACCAAGAAAGCCGGTGATAATGAACAAACGCCATTCTGGCGACAGTTCCGGTTACTGCAGGAATAAAACTACAGGGCACCTCTAAAAATCCAATTTTGCGAGCAGCCGCTTTGCGGCTTGCCTGCTT
>CAZPUT010000024.1:0-19308 GCA_964589845.1 uncultured Candidatus Nitrotoga sp.
TGGAGTTTACCGTGCCGTCCGTGTTACCACGTCCGCGGTGGGCTCTTACCCCGCCGTTTCACCATCGCCGTTTCCTTGCGGAACTTAGGCAGACTATTCTCTGTGGCACTTTTCATCACCTCACGGTGTCCGGCCATTAACCGGCATCTTGCTCTATGGAGCCCGGACTTTCCTCCCCGCCCATACTTGCGGACGCGGCGACTGTCTAGCCAGCTTCACAGCAATTTTACCACGGTGTAGAAATTCGTCTCGGGAAATAGATTCCAAGACTCATTCCAAGTTGGAAGAGGCTGGGGATTTGAACATCTAAATGTGTAGGTGAAATTACACTTGAGAGCAACTTGTGAGTTATCAATGCAGGCCATGTATTATTTGGCATGACGGTGGTGGGGAGATTTTTGATGAATGCAAATAAAAATTTAAGATAAAATGTTGGAAACCAGCTAGGAGAATTCATGAACTCAGTAAATTTTTATGTCGACGCTTGGTTTGCTCAAGGCGTATCCAGTGACAATCTTGAACAATACGAGGAGGCAATAGAGGCGTATCGGCAAGCACTGCGCCTTCAACCAGAATATGCCGATGCTTGGTATAACATGGGCATTGCTTATGGCAATCTAAAAAAATACGGCCTGGCGATTCTGGCGTATGAGGAGGCGGTGCGTATTGAGCCGGAGAAGGCCAGTGCTTGGTTTAATCTGGGCGTGGCTTATTATTTCCAAGAGAAGCGGGACAAGGTGCGGGAAATTTACCAGGTTTTGCGCAAGCTTGATTTGCCTATGGCGGAAGAGTATTCAAAAGCGGTATTTACTGAATTCAAGATAAGCCCTGGTTCACACTACAGTCCACCGCCTGACATTTGAATGTGCTGTACCAACACTTCGTGGGGATACCATTCTCCGCATCGTTGCAGTACCAATAGACAGTCTGTTAAAGATGGGCTAACTGCCCAGATAGGCGCGGCGCACGACAGAGCTACCGAGAAGATGGGCAGCGCTGTCGGATAATGTAATCAGACCGTTTTCGAGCACATAACCGCGATGAGCCACTTCGAGGGCAAGTTTGGCGTTCTGTTCAACCAGCAGAATTGAAACACCCTGTGCGCAAATGTTGCGGATGGTTTCGAAAATTTTGACCACCATCATCGGTGCCAGTCCCATGCTGGGTTCATCCAGCATCAATAGTTTGGGGCGGCTCATCAACGCGCGCCCCAGAGCCATCATCTGCTGTTCGCCGCCGGACAACGTGCCGGCCAGTTGCATATGGCGCTCGGCCAAGCGCGGAAACAACTTGTAGATGTGCTGCATATCCTGCGCAATGGAGGATTTGTCGTTGCGGCAATATGCACCCATCTGCAAATTCTCTTCCACCGTTAGCCGCGCGAATACGCCACGTCCCTCAGGCACTAATACTAATCCTTCTTGTATAAGTTGATGTGCGGCGTGGTGTTGCAAAGATACGCCGCGGTAATGTATTTTGCCTGCAGATGGTTGTAGCAAGCCAGCTAACGCTTTAAGCGTTGTGGTCTTACCAGCGCCGTTGCTACCGATGAGTGCGACCAGTTCGCCCGGTGCTACGTCGAGATCTATGCCTTTTAGTGCCTGGATGCCGCCGTAAGCTACTTTCAGATCGCGTACCTGCAACAGTGATTTTGATTTAGATGCAATCATGGTTTCGTTATGCTGACAATATGCAGCGTCTGTTTTATTATGATTGGATTCCTGCCTGCGCGGGAATAATGGGTTCTGCTCCCAAATAAGCCGTGATCACTGCCGGATTGCATTGAATTTTTTCCGGCACGTCCTCGGCGATTTTTTTGCCGTAATCGAGAACTGCCACGCGGTCGCACAGGCCGAGAATAAATTTTACGTCATGTTCGATGAGCAGTACTGTAATGCCACTGGCGCGTATGGATAGTAATAATTCCTTCAGGCTTTCAGTTTCGGTAGCATTCATGCCTGCCGCTGGTTCATCTAGCGCAAGCAATTTTGGATCGGTAGCCAGCGCACGGGCAATCTCCAGCCTACGTTGTTCGCCGTAGGATAGATTTTTGGCCAAAGTTTGGTGCGGGCGGTCTATTCCTACATAGCTCAGTAAGGCACGTGCATGCTGCACGATTGCATGTTCTTCGGCGCGTGCTGTAGCGTTGCGAGTCAATGCGCCCCAGATGCCGCTGCTGGTACGCAGGTGACGACCGACCATGACGTTTTCTAGTGCTGTCATATTTGCGAACAAGCGGATGTTCTGGAAGGTGCGCGCAATTCCTGCTTGTGCTAACACATGTGGTTTGCAGCGGCCGCTATACTCCGTGTTGTTAAACGTGAAACGCCCACTATCCGCCTGATACAGTCCAGTCAAAATGTTGAAGAGTGTCGTTTTACCCGCACCATTTGGGCCGATCAAGCCATAGATTTCACCACGCCGAATGTGTAGCGAAATATCGCTTAGCGCAGATAGACCGCCGAAGCGTTTGGCTACGCCGGACAGCTCGAGTAGACTGACGTCGAATTCAATGGGTGTTGTCATGCAGAAGTATCCTGTTACAGATGAGTTGCATCATTTTCGGTAACCAATTCACGTCGGCGTTGGTTAGAGGGCCACAATCCGGCAGGTCGCCATAACATAACTGTGATCAGCGCTAGTCCGAATAACAACATGCGCAAGCTTTCTGGGTCGATAAGCGTCTTGCCGAACAGTAGTTGTTGTGCCGGCCCTGAGCCGTGGCGCAAAGCTTCGGGCAATACTACCAGCAATATGCCGCCTAACAGCACGCCGCTGATATTGCCCATGCCACCGAGTACTACCATGCATAACACTGTGATGGATTCAGTTAGACCAAAACTTTCCGGGCTGACAAAACCTTGGAAACCAGCAAACAAGCCGCCCGCCAAACCGCCGAAAGTTGCCCCCATGGCAAAAGCCAGTAGTTTGATATTTCGGGTATTGATGCCCATCGCTTCAGCTGCCACTTCGTCTTCGCGAATTGCCATCCAGGCGCGACCGATGCGTGAATCTTCCAAGCGCAGTGAAATAAAAATTACCAGTAATGTGAAGAGAAGGAACAGGTAGTAATGCAGATGCACAGAGGGAAAAGTGAGGCCGAACAACTCGTGCGTTTTGCCTAACGAGAATTCGCCGAAACGGATGGGATCTATCATGCTGATGCCTTGCGGGCCATTGGTAATGTTGATCGGCGCGTTCAGATTGTTGAGGAAGATGCGAATGATTTCGCCAAACCCCAAAGTGACGATGGCGAGGTAATCACCACGTAGGCGCAAAGTTGGCGCTCCTAGCAGCACACCGAATATACAGGCCAGCAATGCGCCCAGCGGCAGGACTATCCAAAACGGCAGATGCAAGCCTAATTGAGGCGAGCCGAGCAAGGCATAGCAATATGCGCCTACCGCAAAGAAGGCGATGTAACCGAGGTCGAGCAGGCCGGCATAACCGACTACGATATTCAATCCCAGCGCCAGCATAATGTATAGCAATGCGAAATCCATGATGCGTACCCAACCGCGCCCGAACAGTGCATCGGTAAAAAAGGGTAACGCCAGCAGCACAATGGCGAGCACGACAAACGCAATCCACGCGCCGCGCCTGTCCTTGGATGATAGATGTTTAAGCACGTTCCGCAACACGCTCTCCTAACAAGCCGGATGGACGGAAGATCAGTACGGAAATCAGCACAAAGAAGGCAAATACATCTTGATAATGACTACCGAGAAAGCCACCACTGAGATCACCAATATAACCAGCTCCTAAACTTTCAATTAACCCCAGCAGCAGACCGCCCACCATGGCCCCGCGCATGTTGCCGATGCCACCTAACACAGCGGCAGTGAATGCTTTGAGCCCCAGAATGGAACCCATGTAATAGTGTACGATGCCATAGTTAGCGCTGACCATGATACCTGCCACTGCGGCCAGCGCGGAACCCAGCATGAAAGTAATAGCAATCACACCGTTGATATTCACCCCCATCAGAACGGCAGCGGAGGGATTTTCCGCTACGGCGCGCATTGCGCGCCCCAGACGAGTGCGATGCATCAACAACAGCAAGCCCCCCATCATTCCCAATGCTACGAATACAATAAGGATCTGCACTTCTGTAATGATTGCACCAGACAGCATATGTGAGTTGTTTGGCAGCAAAGACGGAAAAGCATGGTATTCGCGACCCCAGAACATCATCGCCAGATTTTGCAGCACAATGGACACGCCAATCGCTGTGATTAACGGGGCCAGACGTGGGGCGTTGCGCAAAGGACGGTAGGCGATGCGCTCGATGCCATAACCTAACGTCATGCATACTACAATCGAAATTATCAGGCTGATCAGTAATATCAGCAGTGGCGGCAAGCCAGAGCCAATTAGTAATTGGATCACTGACATCGCCACCATTGCCCCTACCATCACCACTTCGCCATGCGCGAAATTAATCAGACCGAGAATGCCGTACACCATGGTGTAACCCAATGCAACCATGGCATACACGCTGCCTTGCACGAAGCCGTTGACGATTTGTTGTAGTAATGTGTCCAAAGGTTACTCACAAACAAAAAACGACACGCAAAGTGTCGCTTTATTTTTTAATCCAATCTTTATCAATGCGCGGATAACACGGTTTTTCCGCCTATGGTTTGCAGCGGCTGCCACTTGCCTTGCTGTACTTGGTACAGTGTTACTGCGCCGCCTTTAATGTCGCCTTTTTTGTCGAAGGCGATGTTCGCGGTCACTCCACCATGGGTAATCTTGGCGAGTTCGGGCAGGTATTTCGCCGGATCGGCTGAAGCGGCTTTCTGCATCGCGGTGATCATTACGTTTACCGCATCATAACAATAGGGTGCATACAGCTGAATGGGTTGCTTATATTTCGCTTCATAGCGTTGGGAGAAATCTTTGCCGCCGGGCATCTGGTCCAGTGGTACGCTAGGCAGTGAAGCATAAACTCCATCGGCGGCATCGCCAGCCAGATCAAGAAATTTGGGCGTGTAACCACCATCGCCCATTACAAACTTAACATTTAAGCCAAGTGCCTTGAGCTGTTTGGCCATTGGTATGCCCTGCGGATCCATGCCGCCAAAAAATAGCAAATCGGGGTGCTTGCTCTTGATGGAGGTCAGTACCGCAGTAAAGTTTACCGCTTTGTCAGTGGTGTATTCACGCGCTACGACCTGCGCACCGTTGGCTTGCACAGACTTGATGAATTCGTCGGCCAGTCCTTGTCCATAGGCAGAGCGATCGTCTATAACTGCAATTTTCTTAGCATTCAGGGTGTTTGCGGCAAATTCGCCCAGTGCCTTGCCTTGCTGCCCATCGTTGGAAATCACGCGAAAGGCGGTCTTAAGGCCTTGGGTGGTATAACTCACAGCTGTTGCGGAAGGGGAAATCTGGGGAATGCCGTTATCGCTATAGATCCTGGAAGCCGGAATAGAGGTGCCGGAATTCAGATGGCCGATCACTCCATTTACTTTTGCGTCTACCAGCTTTTGTGCCACGATCGTAGCAGTTTTCGGGTCAGCTTGGTCATCTTCGCTGATTAGTTCAAAACGTGTTTTACGTCCGCCAATGATGACCCCCCTGATGTTGGCATCCTCTATCGCCATGCGCGTACCGTTCTCATTGTCCTTGCCGATATGTGCTTGTGGCCCGGTGAGTGGGGCAACGGCACCGATCTTCACCACTAGTTCATCAATGCCGCCGGCAACAGGTTTTTTTGATTCGCCGCAAGCCGTGAGGATGACAATGGACAGGGCGGCGAGGAGCAGGGATGACTGGTTATGCGGCATGATGGATTCAGAGGGTAATAAGTTATCGAATGGATTATGTTTAGCACGGTTACATGCTTGTCAATTTTGCATATTCCGAACAGTGATTGAAACGCAATAATATAATCAGTGTACGTTGACTATAATTTTTATATAAAAACAATAACTCGATTGCACGAAGCAATATTTATTAGCTAGCTTCTATATTTTCTGGAGGCATTCATGTGCGCAGGGTCAACATATTGTATGTCAATTGAGTGTCAGTGTCTGGACACAAACTTTCCTTGACAAGCAACAGCATGCCAGATACCGCTTCTGGCCATCAAACTTGCTTAGGCAAGCATGTTGGCGGCGCTATGTTTATATGATTATTGCTGTTAGCGCCAACGCAGTGTATGCGTTGCATGATCATGCGTGTCAATTTGTTAGATGTCAGGAATTGCAACTGAACCGCCAATAAATTAAAGCCAGCGTAAACTCGCCTTAAAGTTTGCTCTGTTTGCAAACTTTAATTCTATTAATTAAGCAATCGATTGAATTTTTGTGCAGAAAGCAGAAATCGGCTGATGCCGACCTCTGCTAAAAGAGGTTATCCCCTTGCTTACTTCGCCAGATCCAGCACGAAATGAACCAGTGTTTTGATGTCTGCATCACTTACTTTAGGAGAGTTAGCAATCATTGGTACGCTACCCCAATTGCCAGTGCCGCCCTTGGATACTTTCATGACCAGGCCGTCTACCAATGACATTTTCTGGGCGCCAGCATCAGCACTGCCTTTTGGTGAGAAAGCATAGTCTTTAACACCCTTGTACTTCTTGGAAACATCCATCCAGGCGGGGCCGACTAATTTAGAATCAATTTTGTGGCAAGCAGTACAGCCGCTTTTCTTGGCCAACTCTGGCATATCAGTTGCTAAAACACTACCTGCTGCCATCAGGCCTACTGCTGTAATCACGCTAACGATGATAGATTTCATTTTATTAAGCTCCATTATATTAAGTTTTCTTACGATTAAACTATTAGACATTGCTGCCTATGCCATTTTAACCAACTCCATCTTGTTTGCAAACTGTAAGGCACTAGACAGTGATTACAATAACGCATATATCAAACTAGTCGTTGACAAAGCCCGTTTCAGCGCAGCAAGTTCCATTTGCTGCATGTCGGAATTAGGAGCGAAATTAAATCACGTATAATAACTGATCTTAAAATCATCATTAATCCTCGCTCAGTATGCTCATACATCCCCAGTTTGACCCTGTAGCCATTCATATTGGCCCCCTTGCGGTGCACTGGTACGGATTGATGTATTTGCTTGCCTTTATGCTATTTCTATGGCTGGGAAAATTGCGAGTTCGCACCCTCAATCGTCCTGGATGGGATGACAAAATGATGGATGATTTATTATTTTACGGCATTTTTGGTGTTGTGCTGGGTGGGAGGCTGGGCGAGGTGCTGTTTTACAACCCCAGTTATTATTTGTCTCGGCCGCTTGAAATTCTCGCGGTTTGGCAGGGGGGCATGTCATTCCATGGTGGTTTCCTCGGCGTACTTGTGGCGATGGCACTTTTTGCACGTCAGCACAAACTAACCTGGTTGCAATTGATGGACTTTATAGCCCCATTGGTGCCGCTGGGGTTGGGCGCTGGACGTATCGGCAACTTTATTAATGCTGAATTATGGGGGCGGCCTACAAATGCAGCTTGGGGAATGGTATTCCCCAATGTGGATGATCTGCCGCGCCACCCCTCTCAGCTTTATGAGTTTGCGCTGGAAGGTCTGACCCTATTTGCGCTTATGTGGCTATATTCGCGCAAGCCGCGTCCAGTAGGCGCTGTATCTGGTTTGTTCCTCATTGGCTATGGCAGCTTCCGCTTCTTTGTCGAATATACACGTAACCCAGATGACGGCATATTTGGACTAATGAGTTTTGGCATTAGCATGGGCCAATGGCTCAGTCTGCCAATGGTGATTGTGGGGTTGGCATTAATGCTGTGGGGACAGCGAAAATTGGCTGCACCTAAATAACGCCAGCCGTCATTATTTGATTCGACGCCTGTCAATTTTTTTATGAGCGCTTGATTCCAGCTTGGGGGTCATTTTGGCACTTATAAAAAATGACCGCTAATAGCAAAAAAAATGGGGTTTTGTTTTGTGTAGAGGCGCGACATAGACAAAAGTTATTGGTGATACAAGCAGCCATATAAATAAAGCATGTAAAGTTATGTTTATATATATTTTTATGTGTAAAAGTTAGCGTGCTGTATTTTGCATTGTGAACTTTAGTTATTTAGTACTGTTGACTTTATTTTTCAAACTGGACATTATGCCGTCGTCTTATCGAATCTATCCCTTTCAGATTGATTCGCACAAATAAGCATAGTAAGTGCTTAAGCGATGTTACGTCGTTTTAAATTACCTGTAGTAAATGTGGTATGCATGTCGATGCTGTCCCGGTCGACAGTCTAATTGTTTGTTGGGGGAGCTACTTACGATGTATTGTTTTTTACGTTTGTCCGTTCTGCTTGTTGGATTGGTTGTTTCCGCGGGCAGCTATGCCGTTAATGCGGTGCAGCCACTCACTACAGCTGACGACTTAGGTCCTAAAGTCGAGCAGCCAATTGAGTTTCCCCATGACCGTCACGCTGGTGATGCTGCAAAAGGCGGCATGCAGATAAACTGTATGTACTGTCATACTTATGCGCGCCGTAGTATGGTGGCAGGCATTCCGCCGTTGCAGAAATGTATTGGTTGCCATCAAAGCATCGAGTCGGTGCGGGAAACTCCGCGTATCAAGAAATTGTTCGAATATTGGGAAGCTAAAAAAGCAGTGCCTTGGAAAAAGGTGCATGACCTTCCTGATTTCGTGCGCTTTAACCATGAGCGTCACATCCAGCGTTTTGTTTTCGCGCAGAATAAGCCGGTGCAGGAAGCTTGCGGTTATTGTCACGGCGATGTGAAAACAATGACGGTCGCGCGTCGCCAAAAGCCACTCTCCATGGGTTGGTGTGTGAGCTGCCATCAGAAAGATCATCCAGTAGATGCAACATCCACAAAGACGACTCACGGCCCGAACGACTGCTGGCAGTGTCATAAGTAATCGGTGCGTTCACAAGATAAAGATTTCCAAGAGGTATCAGCAATGATTGAAAATAGTTTTAATCGGCGAGGCTTTCTGAAGGTGCTGGGATGGGGTGGTGCGACGGTCGCGTTAAGCGGATGTGGCAATACCTCAGTTGAGGATGGAAAGGAATTTGTAACTTCCTATGTCCAGACGGCGGACTACATCATTCCCAGTATTGGCACATACTTTAACTCGACTTGTGCGCAGTGTAATGCTGGGTGCGGCATTATGGGGCGAGTGCGAGAAGGCCGTGTGCTTAAGCTGGAAGGCAATCCAAAATCCCCCATTAATAATGGCAAAATGTGCGGTTTAGGGCAGGCCGGAGTACAGGCGCACTACAACCCAGATCGTATTCGAGAGCCGCTGTTGCGCAATGGCGATAAAGGCGAGGCGATAACATGGGAAAAAGCACTGGCGTTAATCAACGAAAAGGTTGGTGGTGTGAAAGCGGAGAATGTCGCCTTCTTGACAGGCGGTGTTAGTGGACACGTCAAAGCGTTATTGAAAAATTATTTAGATGCGCTCGGTTCTGGTCATCATTATGTTTATGAGGCAGTTGCACCGTCAATTATGCGTGCAGCTAATAAAAAGGTTTATGGCGTAGAAATGCCGCGACTACATCTGGACAAGGCCAAGGTTATCGTTTCATTCGGAGCTGACTTCCTCGGTGCGTGGATCTCACCAGTACATTTCTCCCAGCAGTATGCTCGGTTCCGCAAGGCTGATAAAGGCGAGCGCGGGGTGCTGGTACAAGTTGAATCCAAGATGACATTGACTGGTGCGAATGCGGATCGTTGGTTGGCGATACGTCCCGGTACTGAGGGCATCCTCGCGCTGGGATTAATTAATGCACTAGCTGCTGCAGGTGCGCCTGTCCCTGGAGATGTAGTCGCTGCTGTAAAGGAGTACACCGTAGATCGTGTAAGCAAAGATACCGGTGTGTCTACTGAACATATAGGCAAGCTTGCCGCATTGCTAAAAGAGCGCAGCCCTAGCTTAATAATTGCCGGTAGTGCTGCCGAGGGCTATGCGCATGGTTCGCAGAATGCCACTGCTATCGCATTGTTGAATCAAGTATTAGGCAACGTCGGTAAGACGGTAGAGGCTCCATCTGGTATTCCGTTTCCGCAAATGGCGCCTACTGCTGGCAACCGCGTTGCGTTGCAGACACTCAATGACAATATGGCGCAAGACAAGGTTAAAGTGCTATTTAGCTATGGCGCAAACCCAGTGTTCACCGCACCAGCTTCCATGAAGCTGAAAGAAAACTTAAAGAAAGTACCGTTCAAGGTGGTTTTCGCTCATTACATGGATGAAACCGCAGTGGAGGCCGATTTGGTGCTGCCGTTGAATTCTGCTCTGGAGGACTGGGCAACTGCGATGCCGGAATATATTGCCGAAGGTGCGCAGCTAAATATTCAGCAACCGCTAATGGAAAAGCTGTACCCCGGTACACTTGGCATGGGTGATGTCTTGCTTGCGTTGCTCAAACAACGTCGACCAGATGAATACAAAGGCTATGAAGATTTTTATTCTTACTTGCGTAATGCAATGGTGTCGAACAAGGCTGCATTGGGAGGTGCGAATGAGGATGATGATACATTTTGGGATACGGCTCTAAGCCGTGGTGTGGTCAAGTTGGTGGGTGCACCTGTCAATATATCAAGTAATGCATCTGCCAAAGGTTTGGTGGTACCTGCCCCGTTTGTGGAAGACAGTGCGTATCCATTGCACCTGATTCCGGCAGTGAGTGCCAGCATGCGTGATGGTCGCAATGCCAATGAACCTTGGCTGCAGGAGTCACCGGATCCGTTAACTACTATCGTGTGGGATAGTTGGGTAGAGATGCACCCAAAGACCGCCGCCAAGTTGGGCATTGTGGAAGGTGACATTGTCGAAGTAGCATCAAAAAGCGGCGCTATTAAGGCGCAAGTTTATGTGTTTGCTGGTATTCATCCCGATGTAATTTCAGTGCCGCTGGGCTATGGCCATGAGGCGATGGGACGTTATGCAAAGGGTGTTGGTGTTAATGTCTTCAAGATTCTTGATCCAATTTTCGACAAAGAAACCGGAGAATTGGCAATGCATGAGACGCGCGTTAAAGTCAGCAAGGCTGGGCAACGTGTGGTTATAGTTAAAGATGAAGGCCCTGCCGGTGGCAATCAGATGGGTAGAAAAATCGCGGTTAGGATGTCATCTAGTAAAGTGAATCTTTCGGAGGAGGTGTAAAAGGTGTCCATTACCAATTTATTAGAAAACTGGTCTGACTTCCGCCAACAGCATCCGTCGGAGGACAGGCCGCATCGGGAATACAAATGGGCGATGAGCATAGACTTGGATGCTTGCACCGGCTGTAATGCTTGTAGCGTGGCATGTTACGCAGAAAACAATCTGCCCGTGGTTGGCAAGGAGAAATTTGCACATGGGCATTCCCACCATTGGATACGTATAGAACGTTACTGGGATAATGATGGCCGCGAATTTGCCGATCAAGGGGCGCAGTTTCTGCCCATGTTGTGTCAGCATTGTGAGGCTGCACCGTGCGAAACAGTATGTCCTGTTGGTGCTACCAATCACACGGCAGATGGTCTGAACTCGCAGGTTTACAACCGCTGCGTCGGCTCACGGTACTGTAACGCGAACTGCCCATATAAGGCCCGGTACTTTAATTGGTATAACTATCCAACTACTGACAATGTGTGGCCGGAGCCGATGAATCAACAGCTCAATCCAGACGTGACCGTGCGCAGTAAGGGTGTGATGGAAAAATGCACATTCTGTGTGCAACGATTGACTGTCGCCAAAAGCAACGCGCGTAGCGAAGGACGAAGTGTACTCGATGGTGAAGTACAGACTGCCTGTCAACAAGTTTGTCCGACTGGAGCCATATCTTTTGGTAATCTGGTCGACCCATCGGCCAAGGTTGGTAAACAATGGAAGCAGCAACAGGTTGAACTGAACAAGGATAAACAAGCAAAGGACGCAACAGAATCGGCCGCCAAGCTTCGTGGCTATCGTATTTTGGAAGAGTTGCGCACTTATCCGTCGGTGATGTATCTGGAGCAGTTGCGTGAAAGCGCTATTTAAGCAGCGCAATGGGGATGCCGCGTGGGAAGCGGCGTTGAAGTTACATTCACGCAGGCACAAGGGGAGGGAATAGAATAATGGGAAAAGATATACGCGAAGATATAGCTTGGGCACAGATCAATAAAGATGTGCTTAAGAGTTTGGAAAGTCCAAGAAAGCTGTACTGGGTGATTTTATTTATCGCGATAGCCATGATAGGTGTAGCGGTGGGAAGTGAGATTTACCAGTATCAGACCGGCATGGGTGTTTCCAATAAAAACAATTCCCATGTATGGGGTTTGTACATCGCCACCTTCATTTTTTGGATAGGCATGAGCCATTCCGGAACTTTGCTGTCGGCGATTCTGCATTTAATGCATGCTGATTGGCGTAAGCCAATCTACCGTTTCGCCGAGGCAATGACAACCTTCTCGTTGATGACGGCAGGCTTGTTCGTCCTGGTGCATTTGGGTCGCTTATGGCAGGTCTATTATGTGATGCCTTACCCTAATGAGCGTTGGGTGTGGCCAAACTTTCAGTCCCCGCTAGTATGGGATATGTTCGCGATTGCCACCTATTTAAGCTCTTCCGTTCTCTTTCTTTACGTTGGCATGATTCCTGATCTGGCAATTTGCCGTGACAATATCCATTCAGGTTGGCGTAAGAAATTATATACTGTGATGTCACTTGGCTGGGAAGGAACTGATCGCCAGTGGCGAAACTTCAGAATCACTTATCTAACTATAGCTTGCTTCCTGATTCCACTGGCCGTGTCAGTGCACTCCATCGTGGCTTCAGACTTTGCTATGTCGAATATGCCGGGCTGGCACGTAACATCGTTCCCTCCATACTTTGTAGCGGGTGCCTTGTATTCCGGTTGTGCGGCGATCATCACGCTTTTTATTATCTTGCGATATGTGTTCAGGTTTGAAGAGTACATGACGTTGCCTATAATGAAGAAGCTGGTACGCCTGACCTTCGCTATTGCGATGGTGTGGACTTACCTCAATCTGATCGAGTTCGCTTCAGTATGGTATGGGCATGACCAGACAGCCAAGGATCAATTAATTTTTAAGGCTACGGGTCCTTATGCCCCTTTCTTCTGGGCAATGATCTTCTTCGGGTCAGTTTTGCCATTAATGCTTGCCTTCAAGCGTATTCAAACGCATCTCCCTATATTGCTCGTAGTGTCGATATTGCTCAACGTGGGTATGTGGCTGGAACGTTGGATGATCATCGCGCCGAGTTTTGCGCACGGTCACTATCCTTGGACTTGGGATCATGATCAATGGCCAAGCTTAGTGCAGTGGGGTATCGTGTTTGGTAGCTTTGGCTGGTTCACCTTATTGTTTATGGTGTTCTGCAAGGTATTCCCATCCGTTTCAATGTATGAAGTCAAAGAAATGGTGTATCACCGCAGTCTAGCACTGAAGCACAAACCTGCTGTGAAGGGAGATTACTAAATGAGCAAACGTCATTTACTGGCACTATTTAACGACTTTGATGAAGCCGTAGCTGCAATTGCCGAATTACGTGCGGCCAATATCAAGGGGTTTGACATGGAGGACTTGATACTCAAGTCGCCAATTGAGCACCCTGAAGTTGAAAAAGTGTTGGGCGACAAGCCGGTCCATGTGCAATGGTTTACTTTGATTGGAGCCTGTATGGGTGGCCTGCTGGCTTTCTTTCTTATTTCAGGCGCGCAGGCCAATTTTTTCTCTCAAATAAAAGGTGGCAAACCAATTGTGCCATTGCCGCCAGATTTCGTCCTGACGTATGAAATGTTCATTCTGGGTGGCGTATTCATCACTGTATTGGGTTTCTTGATCTGTGCAGGCTTACCGGCTAAGCGGTCTTCGTTATACAGCACTAAGGTATCGGAAGACCAAATTGGAATTTTGGTGAAAGGGGATGAATCGGCACTAGCTGCTTTCAAGACGATTTTTACCAAGCATAAGGCACTTGAGATTCAGGAAGAGGCGGGAAAATGATGAGATTATCGTTGGCAATTGTATTGTTGTTAGCACCTGCGTTGGCGCAAGCTTGGCCATGGTCGAATGACATGGCGAACCAGATTAGTATTAAACCGCAGGAAAGTGTGGATTTGAAAAATCCTGGAATGACGCCATATCCAAAACATTCAGTTCCAATTCCTGGTACTTCATCTCTGGTGAAGGACATGGGCGCGGCTGAAAAGCAGTTGAATCCGATTCCTGCCGATGACAAGTCAGTGGCGCTTGGTGGGAAGCTTTTTCAAATTTATTGTACTCCTTGTCACGGTTATTCCGGCAAGGGCGATGGATTGGTTGGAGCGAAATTGATATTAAAACCGTATGACTTGACAGCGGAACAAACAAAAGGGCGGGCTGATGGTTTCATCTGGGGCTACATGACATTCGGCGGTGCGGTTATGCCATCGTATGCTAATGATCTGTCAGTTAACGAACGCTGGAATGTGATCAACTATGTACGCAAGGTACTGCAAAATGGGCAACCTGCCGTGGCGGTAACGCCTGCAGCCAAATAAGGGAGTGCAGCAAATGATTTCGTATAGCAATTGGTCAGTTTTGACAGCTAGCTTTTTAGTGGTGCTTTATCTTGCGCTGGGGGGGGTAACATTGAGTGCGGTGTTGCACTTGGTGGGTGCCCAATGGCGCTACGAAATTCGCCGATTAGCGGTATCCTTGTTCGCGCTTTTTCCGTTGGCATTTGTATTGCTGATAATACTATTGGTTGGCGGTGAACACACCTTCCCATGGTTGAGTACGGCCACCGAGCATGGACATCATTTGCCCGCTTGGCATAACTATACTTTTCTGGTGGCACGCCAAGTACTAGGAATGTTGGCAGTGATGACTATTTTTTGGGTGTTTATCAAGCGACAGGAGGTAAGTGATCGCAGCAAGGAAGATCAACAAAGCTTTCATAAAATTGCTAATTGGATCCCTTATACTTATGTGCTATACGGCACTATGGTAGCGTGGGACTTTGAGATGACACTTGTGCCATCATGGCACAGTGCAATTTACGGCATGCAGCATTTTATTAGCAATTTTAATATGTTCATGGCATTCCTGGTGACGTGGATTTATGTATTGAATACGCGTGGCAAACTGGTGCGCCCAGTTAATGATTATGTTTACAACTATCTCGCACAGATGATGTTCGCATTCACTTTGCTATGGGTATATACTTTTTTTGCACAATATCTAGTCATCTGGTATCCAAATCTTCCAAACGAAGTGGATCGCGTGATGGGGATGCAGAATGGCGACTACAGCATATTATGGTGGTCGATGGTAATTCTAAAATTAATTATTCCATTTACTGTACTGGCCATGAGAGCATCACGACACTCACCGCCTATTATTTTGACCGTGGCTGCTAGTATTATTGTCGGTACGCTGTTTGAAAGGTATATTTGGATATCTGGCGTAAACGGCACTGGCACTATGCCGGTGCTTGCCGTTCTTGTTATTACTCCGGTACTGGCCGTTACAGGTTTTCTGTTAGTGCGTCGCATGATGGCCCGTAACCATCTGATAAAAGTGTGAGCCGCGCCATGATGACGCTTTACTCGGGAACAACAGACCCGTTCAGTCAGCGCTGCCGTATCGTGTTATATGAAAAAGGGATGGATTTCCAGATCATTGATGTTGACGTGTTCAACAAACCCGAAGATCTCGTGATAATGAATCCATATAATATGGTACCAGTGCTAGTAGAGCGCGACTTGGTGCTGTGTGAGTCCAATATTATTAACGAATATATTGACGAACGATTCCCGCATCCACAGTTGATGCCTGCCGATCCGGTAATGCGTGCCCGCGCACGTCTATTTTTACATCGCTTCGAGAGCGAGATGTTCTGCCACATTGGTGCACTGGAAAGTGGAGTGCAAAAGACCGCAGATAAGGCGCGTCTATCTGTGAGCGACAGTCTGACTCAGATTGCCCCGATTTTTGCCAAGCAAAAATTCATGCTGAATGATGAATACTCCATGCTCGACGTGGCAATCGCCCCATTATTATGGCGATTGGAATATTATAATATTCAACTTGCCAAGGAGGCTGCGCCGCTGATGAAATATGCGGAGCGATTATTTTCGCGTCCAGCATATATTGAAGCGATGACGGCAGCCGAAAAAGCGATGCGAAAGTGAAGGGATTTTCTACAAAGCCATATTTGATACGTGCGATTTACGACTGGTGTTCCGATAGCGCTTTAACCCCCTATTTGGCAGTGAAGGTGGATGAGCAAACGCGAGTGCCAAACGCGTATGTCAAAGATGGCGAAATCGTGATTAACCTTAGCATGGATGCAGTGCGTAACCTGCATATTGGTAATGAAGAAATTACCTGCGGCGGGCGCTTTGGCGGTGTATCGCATGGACTGGTAGTGCCGATAACTGCGGTGATTGGAATTTTCGCCAAGGAAACCGGGCAAGGGCTTGTGTTTCAGGGAAATGACTCCGTACCAACACTTCCAACTGATAGTAGTAGTGAGACTGCGCCAGATAAACCTAATCTCCCTAGCAAGCCTCGGCTCAGAGTAGTGAAATGAAATTGCCGTATATGTATTTCACTGTTTATTCCGCCGAACAGCTTAATTTCTGCGGGTTGATTTATCCTCACTTTGGGCAAAGGATGGCTAAAGTCAGCTATTGTAAGAGCGCAGTTGTTGCCCCACTGCTTGTGGCGGGGGTGAACAATACCCTACTCGGTGTTTGAGAGCCTGAGAAATAATCATAAATTTTGGCGCTACCATTAGCCGTGCATTGCTGTTCCTTTCTGCTGACAGCTTCCTGCCAAATGACCGTTTGCACA
Organism: uncultured Candidatus Nitrotoga sp.; assembly: GCA_964589845.1. Lineage (GTDB taxonomy): Bacteria > Pseudomonadota > Gammaproteobacteria > Burkholderiales > Gallionellaceae > Nitrotoga. The sequence continues at coordinate 16,788 of CAZPUT010000024.1, forward strand.
AAACTAATTACCCCTCGCGGACAGCATTGACATTTGCATTTTCGCCATGGCTTTCTGCTCAATTTGGCGTATGCGTTCGGCTGATACGCCAAATTCATGTGCGAGATCGTGTAGCGTAACAGTGTTACCCTCGCGAAGCCATCGAGCTTCAATAATGCGGCGGCTGCGTTCGTCTAAGCTCGCCAAAGCGCGTGTTAAGCCAGTGCTTTGTTGCAGTTCAAGCTGTTTGTGCTCAAGGACGCAAGATGGCTCGCTATCCGCAGCTGATGCTAGGTAGGTGATAGGTGCATAGCTATTATTATCATCTTCGTCGTTTGTGGCTGGCTCCAGCGCCACTTCGTGGCCATTGAAACGAGCTTCCATTTCCAATACTTCGCTTGTGCTGACCTTTAACTGTTGTCCAATTAAACTGGCTTCTTGCGGTTTGAGTGATCCCAACCCCTGCTTCATGCTACGCAAATTGAAGAACAGTTTTCGTTGAGCTTTCGTGGTAGCAATCTTCACAAGGCGCCAGTTGCGCAGAATATATTCATGCATCTCAGCGCGTATCCAGTGCAGAGCGAACGATACCAACCGCACACCATGATCTGGGTCGTAGCGTTTGACTGCTTTCATCAGGCCGATATTGCCTTCTTGAATTAAGTCTGCTTGTGGTAGGCCATAACCAGCATAGCCACGCGCCACGCTGACTACTACGCGTAGGTGCGAGACGATAAGCTGGCGTGCCGACTCCAAGTCGTTATCGCGGCTGAAGCGGATTGCCAAGCCTAGCTCTTCATCTTGCGTAAGTAAGGGGAAACGATTTACTGATTGTATATATCGATCTAAGCTACCCACTGCCAAGGGAGTCGGCAACGTCAATGTTTGATTCATTATCATATCCTCCTAAAGTCGAATTTTAGCACTCAATGCCCTCGAGTGCCAAATCGTCTTGTAAATTAAATTGGCGAGTAGGCTGCCCCGTTACGTGCCACGGCAAATTTGTTTGTTGTCTACATGCAGCATCGATGGAAACTTCCCTATTCATATTGCGAAATACCCCCGCTCAATCAGGAATATTTGTCCGACACGCGGGATGTCGAGATGAGTATTAAGTGCGAACTACACCCGATACACCGGGTCATGATTCGACCGTGAGCCAATGGTGTTGACGGTTATATAAGCGTGCACTTTTCCAATGGAGCATGAACAAAGTTGTGTGCGAAACGATAAGGAGCCTAACAAGGTCTCTTGTGCGAATGATAGAGCCGATAGCGTAACAGTTTGTGTAATTGCAGTTAATAGAGATTCCAGATTACCTAGCAGCCTGTCGGTCTTGCCGTTAAAGCTGCCAACAACTCGGACTTGTCGAGCGGATTTGATCATGATTTCATAAATTGTATTTTCAGTTTTTCATCAAATCGTTTTTCAGGCTCTCAAGAACGGTCATTTCCGTCATAACTCACGCCTTTCCTTTTCTACACTACCCTGCCAACACAAACATTCGCTTCAAATTCCACGCCATCGCGATCAGATTAAACTCGCCTTTGACGTTTTCCAATCCCCGCAGTGAGAATTGTCGGAATCCCAGTATCGCCTTGATAATTCCGAACACCGGTTCCACCGTGCATTTGCGTTTCGCATAGAGCGCCCGACCCGCCATCGTCAGCAACAAATGACGCATCTGTTCCACCTCCGTAGCGTCTTCTCTCAGCGGCGGTGGAACAGTGAATCGCGCCATCGGCTCAGGGTGATGTTCCTCACGCTTCACCGCAATCAACGGGGTGATGTTTTGTTCCACGCAGGCCTTGACGTTGGCCGATGAGAAGTAGCCTGTGTCGGTCACCAAGTTAACCGGCTTGCCCAGTTCAACCGGAAATGCCTTGAGATGCTGGAGTATCGGCTCGATTTGCTGCGTGTCGTTACACGCCTGCACGGTGTTGGTCGTCACGATCAGCATGCTGTCCATATCCACCGCAATCTGGCCGTTGTAGCATTGGTCGAACTCACCACCGGATACTTTCATGACGCGTGATTCCTCATCGGTGAGGTTGATCTGGTCTTTGTCCTGCGCGCCCTCCACTGGCGGGAGAGGCTGTTTGCCGCGAGGTTTATTTCCGCTTTCTTTTGCTTTTGCCTCACGCTTGTTCAGCTTGTCCTGGTACAGGACCTGCTCCTGCTCAAAGCGTTCTTTGGCGCGTCCTTCAATCTTGGTTTTGGCTTCAGTGATCGCTTTGATGCGGTCTTCGCGGCGGGCAATCTCTTCTGGCAGATTCATGCCATCCGGTATCTTCTCATTGTCCGCCGCTTCGGCCAATTCCATGAGCTTCCTGACCTCGCCCTTCAGTTGCTCTTCCAGTTTTTTGATGTGCCCATAACTCAATGCGCTGTGCCTGGATGCGTTGGCTTTGAACTTGCTACCATCAAGAGCGATGTTGCCGAAACTGGATACCTTCATGGTGTGGGCAATCATCAGGATTTGCACCATCAGCACTTCGATGTCTTTCAGGAAGCGCTTGCGGAAGGTGTTCAGCGTGTCGTG